>NZ_CP075175.1:337500-675000 GCF_021223605.1 Paenibacillus sp. 481 | reverse complement strand
GGTGCAAAGCCTAGTGATTGTATGTACAAGTTATACAATACCGAAAAAATACCGCTTCCAAATTGATATAAGATGTTTGCCAAAAAGAATAAACGAATATTTCGGTTCCATTTGCTCCAATCTTCCATCGCTTGATTTACGAAGCGCACTTTGCTCATCCCCAGTCTTGTGCTTTATCTAAGTTAGTACATATGCTGTCCTATGAGTATCGGTAAAAGTAAAAGGACCGGAGGCATAGCCCCCGGTTACTTGCATTTAGTCAAAAATAGGTTTTTCTTCTTTAATAACTTTAACGAATTCAATCGCTCTGTCTTCCGGCCCTTTGACTGGAAGTCCAATATCGACATGATCACGGATGTAGTTGATATTGTCTTGCGAAATGATTTCACCAGGAAGCAAAATAGGGATACCTGGCGGATAAACATAAATAAACTCAGCAATAATGCGATCCGCAGATTCTTTAAACGGAATTACTTCTGTATCGCCGTAAAATGCATCTCTTGGAATGAGTGCGAGCTGCGGAATATCAGGAATCTTGACAACGACATCTTGAACCTCATGCCGCTCAAAATGCTCGTCAGACAGTTGTCGCAAAGCGGTTAATAGCGTCTCAATCGTATCGTTGGAATCGCCTGTCGTGACGAGGCAGAGAATGTTATACATATCGCTCAGCTCGACCTCAATGTTGTAGTGGTCGCGCAGCCAATTCTCTGTTTCGTAGCCAGTAATGCCGAGATGGCGAACGTGAATCGTCAGCTTTAGCGGGTCGAAGCTATGAGTAGCTTCACCACCCAAAATCTCCTCACCAAAGGAGTATAGCCCTGGAATGGTGTTAATTTGCTCACGCGCGTATGTCGCTAATTGCAGTGCTTCTTCTGCTTGCTGGTGACCGTGCAACGCCAAATTGCGGCGCGATGTGTCCAAGGAAGCAAGCAGTACATAGGACGTTGATGTCGTCGTCAGCATGCTGAAAATCGTTTGCACGCGCTGTGCGTTAACGAGTCCATTTTTCACATTCACGTTCAAAATGGAACTTTGTGTCATTGAGCCACCTAGCTTATGAACACTAGTAGCAGCCATATCCGCGCCGGCTTCCATGGCCGACATCGGGAGTTTCTCATGGAAATGAATCAATACGCCATGAGCTTCATCGACAAGAACCGGTACATCATAAGAATGTGCCAAGTCCACGATTTCTTTCAAGTCCGCGCAAATACCGAAATAGGTCGGATTAATGACGAGCACAGCTTTTGCATCAGGATGTCTTTCCAATGCCCGACGGACGGAGCGCGTCGTAATCCCGTGATCGATGCCAAGATTTGCATCTTGGGCTGGAGATACGAATACTGGCTTCGCTCCTGCAAAAATAATGGCAGCCATAATGGACTTATGAACGTTGCGGGGAACGATAATTTTATCGCCTGGCGAGCAGACAGACATAATCATCGTCATAATGGCACCGCTCGTTCCTTGTACACTAAAGAACGTATAATCTGCTCCGAAGGCATCTGCAGCAAGCTGCTGCGCTTCGGCGATAACACCGGTCGGTTGATGCAAATCATCAAGCGGCGCGATGTTGATCAGGTCTATTGAAAGTGCGTTGTCACCGATAAACGAACGGTATTCGTTATCGGTACCAGCACCTTTTTTATGGCCTGGAATATGAAACTGTACAGGATTGTTAGCTGCATGTTGTTTCAATGCAGTAAATAGAGGCGTTCGACGGTGGTCCATCGCCGTATCACAACCTTTCATAATGAAATGCTGCTACTACGCGCTCCATCTTATCGTATGGGGTTGCGTCGCATGCTAAACAAGCATTAGTTTAGCAAAAACACCCCGGAATGCAAGAATTTTTTCAAAGAGGCCTATTGCGAGAGGTTTCGCAGTTTGTTCATTTCCGTTCAAGAAAATTTTGTGATAGGATTATATTAACGGAGGGAAGTGTGTGATGAAAAAGCAAATGACCGTCGTCATGCTTCTGTTGATGATGGTGTTTATCGGGTTTGGTATCGTCATCCCGGTGCTACCGCTCATGATAACGGACGCGGGGGCGAACGAATTTCACTTGGGATTGATGCTGTCGTTGTATTCGTTAGTTTCCTTTATTGTTTCACCAATATGGGGATCATGGTCGGAGCGGATTGGACGGCGTCCGATAATTTTGATGGGTACACTCGGATTTAGTATTAGCTATTTGCTGTTTGGCTTGGCGGATGGCCAATTGTGGTTAATGTACATATCTAGATTTTTGGGAGGCTTTTTCTCTGGGGCTGTAGCCGCTGTTATCGTTGCTTATGTGGCGGACATTACAACAAATGAAGAGCGAACCAAAGGGATGGCACTCGTAGGTGTGTCTATCGGTCTAGGCTTTACATTTGGTCCTGCTTTTGGCGGAATTTTAAGTTACTATGGCCATAATACGCCATTTTACGTTGCTTCCGCATTGACATTTGTCACATTTTTGCTGGGAATGGTTCAACTGCGAGAATCGTTACCACCTGAGAAGCGGAGTAAAAGTGGACAGCCAACGTCCTCGCGATGGACAGCGTTTACAGGCCGCATGAAGTATTTATATGTGCTGTCATTTTTCGTTACGTTTACGTTGGCAGGACTTGAAGCAACACTGCTGTACTTCCAGGCACAACGTATACCAGGTATTACTCCAGCCCAGATCGGATTTATGTTCTTCTTCTGTGGCTTAGCGGGGGCCCTTGTACAGGGCGGAATTGTTCGGCGTTACATCAAGAACGGTGGGGAGAAGAAAACAATAGCGGCTGGCTTGCTTATTTCTGCAGTAGGCTTTTTCTTGCTGTTGCTCTCTTCGAACGTTGTGGATGCGACAATCTACTTGTGCGTATTTGGTATCGGCAATGCCTTGATTCGCCCTTGTGTTACTTCATTAATTACGCAGAAGACGCCTGTAAGCCACGGTCTTGCATCCGGGTTGAATTCTTCTATGGATAGCTTTGGTCGCATTGCAGGTCCATTGCTGGCGACTGCGGTATTCAATTGGAACGTGAACTTGCCGTTTATTATAGGCGGAGTACTATGTATAGCTGTTATTGGCTTGCTCGTACGCTTCTCTACATTAGACAGAGATAGTGGGCCGATGAAAGCAACCATCAACAACTAAATCAAAGAAAAACGGTGAGTCCCGTTATCTCGATAGGAGATGGGGCTCACCGTTTTTCTTTTGAGCAAATGTTCAGCTGAATTAAGCTTTAAGCGCTTGTTTATATAAGGGCATTAACGTAGTGACGGTATCCTTTACGAGTTCCATAAAGGCAGTGCCATCACGCAAGATAGGGTCATCCGCAGCGATATGGCGTCCAACTAGCCACTCAGCAGATTTCACATCGCGGAAACGAGTGAGCATCGTGTGTAGTTGCGCGTCATCCCAGTCCTGCAAGGCATGAGCTTGTTTATTCATATGATCGAGTGAAATCACGTAATCTGCGGATACAAGCTCGCGCAGCTGATCGGTATCAGCAAGCATGTTCGTAGCAATTTGTTGCTTATTCACAACTTCATAAATGAATGCTAGCCAAATAAAAACATGATCGTCAAATAGACCAACTTGAAAATGCGGCAGCGACTTATAGCCGCGTTTACTAGGTCCGATGGCTAGCCATGTATCCTTCGGTGGGTTAACCGTGCGGCGAGCATGTTTGGCGATATGCAAAAACATTTCCTGTCCTGCTAACAGGGCCGCATCGCCACATAAATGTTCCCCAATAGATCTGAATTTCGGTTGTATACGTTCACGAATCGCTTCCATTCGTTCATCCAAGCCTTCGATGGAGAACGTCTCGAAATCGTGCGCATTGAATCCTGTAAATGACATGATTAAATCATCCTTCCAACATCATTAATCATGATTATATCACATCTTTATTTGCAGCTTGTCCGCTTCATTAAAACTTCATTACTTCTTTATTGTCAATAACCAAGTTACCTAAACATATGATGTAGTATACGCTGTTATGGAAGGAGGCATTGGTCGTGAATCGGAGCGATGAAATCGAGTATTGTAATTTAGAGCTTCGCTTTGACCGTTGGCAAATTCAGAACCTCATCCGCGATCTGATCCAAGAAGGATATTCGTTATATTGGAGTGAAAATGAGGCATTATTCATCGTATCCATACGAACAGGCCGTAAATTGGTGAAATTGCGGTTTCAACGTGTACATCGTCGCTACAAAATTGTAGGCGATTACACGATACGCGATGAAAAATTAGCGGAGTTTATGGAGAAAATGATCGGCGATGCACGGGGACACGCGGTGGTCAAACGTTTTAAGGACCGCCAAGTGTTTGTTGAAAATATTATGTTTGGGGAGCGAATTCGGCTCGTTGAGATTTGTGGGGTAGAACAGCGCGTATTGTACCAAAAGCGCCCTGTAATTACGACTGAAGAAATGATTCGTGCCTACGAATCTACACAGGCTGAAGAAAGGATGGGTGTACTGCGCCTTGAAATTGATTACGCGTTAGCAGAATTGTATGAAGCGATTGCGCGGTCCGATGAGCAGTTCCAAGCTGATTGCAAAACAAAATTAAATGCTTTAAGGACGGAGATGATTCAGCTGGAATGGTAAGTAGAACGGAAATCGGGCTTGGACATAGATTAATCCGTACATCAAAAAAAATGAAACAAATACACCCTCCCATGAGACGTCAGCTATGTATAGCTAAGCCGTAAATGGTTGCAGGGTGTTTTGCTGTGCGTTACAATAACGATATTGTTAACAATACATACGGCTAACGCTATGTATGGCTAGCAATACAAAATTAGATAAAAGGGTGGAGAACCAAATGGCAAAGAATCAAATCGGTGTCATTGGACTGGCGGTTATGGGCAAGAACTTGGCTCTTAATATCGAGAGCCGTGGATTCGCTGTTTCTGTATACAACCGTTCCCGTGAGAAAACAGACGCATTGCTAGAAGAAGCGGCTGGTAAGCAATTGACAGGTACATACTCGATAGAAGAGTTTGTGCAATCGCTAGAAGCACCTCGCAAAGTTTTGATCATGGTTCAAGCTGGACAAGCAACAGACGCAACGATTGACTCCTTGCTGCCACATTTGGACCAAGGCGATATTATTATCGATGGCGGTAATGCACATTTTCCAGACACACAACGTCGCAGCAAATATTTGGAGGACAAAGGGTTCCGCTTTATTGGAGCAGGTGTATCCGGTGGAGAAGAGGGCGCGTTGAATGGCCCGTCCATTATGCCTGGTGGCCAAGAGAGCGCTTATCGTTTAGTTGAACCTATTTTGACGAGTATTTCGGCAAAAGTAAGTGGCGATGCTTGTTGCACATACATTGGACCAGATGGCGCAGGCCATTATGTAAAAATGGTTCACAACGGCATTGAGTATGGCGATATGCAGTTGATTTGTGAAGCGTATCACTTGATGACAACAGTGCTTGACGTAGATGCTAAAGAGCTTCACTCCATTTTCAGTGAGTGGAACAATGGCGAATTGGATAGCTACTTAATTGAGATTACAGCAGACATTTTCTCTAAATATGATGATGAAACAGGCAAGCCGATGGTAGACGTTATTTTAGATTCGGCAGGCCAAAAAGGCACTGGAAAATGGACAAGCCAAAGCGCGTTGGATTTGGGCGTGCCGTTGTCCATGATTACAGAGTCTGTATTTGCACGCTTCTTGTCAGCATTGAAAGAAGAGCGCGTTGCAGCAAGCAAAATTTTGCAAGGGCCTGCAACAAAGTCGTTTACAGGCGACAAAGCTGCATTTATCGAGAGCGTACGCAAAGCGTTGTATGCGAGCAAAATCGTGTCCTACGCACAAGGATTTGCACAAATGCGTGCAGCATCTGATGAATACGGCTGGGATTTGCGCTACGGCGACATTGCGATGATTTTCCGCGGTGGCTGTATTATCCGTTCACGCTTCTTGCAAAACATTAAAGACGCGTACGACCGTGATCCTGAATTAAGAAACTTGTTGCTTGATTCCTACTTCAAGAACATTGTAGAGACGTATCAAGCAGCTTGGCGTGATGTTGTATGTCAAGCTTTGCAATACGGCGTGCCTGTTCCTGGCTTCGCGTCTGCGTTGGCGTACTTCGACAGCTATCGCACGGAGCGTTTGCCTGCTAACTTGTTGCAAGCACAACGTGATTATTTCGGCGCTCATACTTTTAAGCGCGTGGACAAAGAAGGCTCGTTCCATTTTAACTGGATGTCATAATTTCGCATCAGCGAAGGGGTCATTCCGTGAGGGAGCATTGCTGAGTCCTGCGTCCTGCTAACACGTAAAGCGATGCAGAACGCAGAACGCCGAACCCATCAGGGTTCGGCGTTCGTTGTTTCTGTGCTATCTGTATGAGCTGCGCGGGATGTGTTTGCTAGATTAGCAGAGCTTTCTGTACTGGTCGGGGGTGCTGTGGCCGATGATTTGATTGAACTAGCAGTTGGCTCCCACAACCCATACGCAGCTTCTGCTAAGTATGAACGCAAACGGTCGGACTCTTGACTTTGGCTACTGCTGCGATGAAGCAGCAGCGATACTTCAGCGAAATAACGAAAGTTATGGAGCACACGCTCTGGCGAAAGACGACGCAGTGCTTCGTCCTGCTCAACGAGTTTACGTTTCACGTAATTAAGTGCCCATACAATATCCTCTCGACAAAGAGGATGGTTCGGGTCTAATATTTTTTGCATACGAGCTGCAGCAATACGTTGAACCGATGCGCTATCTGAAGCTGGTAACGTAGACATGAATGATTCACTCCTACACATGCCGATGAATAAAGCTTTCGGCTCCGAATCTTTTACTACCATCTTTACGTCTAAAGTCATTAATTTATACATCACAGCGTTGTCGAACGAAAGAAAGCTGTGGTATCATATGGGAAGTTTATCGGTAGAAACGTGACGTTTTTTAAGGAGTATGCAAAATGAATCAAGAAAATATTATTTTAGTCGGATTTATGGGTACAGGTAAATCAACAGTTGGGAAAGAATTGGCAAGACGACTAAATTACAGGTTTGTAGACTTGGACACCGAAATTGTAGAACGAGAAGGCTGCTCCATTCCCCATTTATTCGAGACGAAAGGGGAGATGTATTTTCGCGATTGTGAGAGTGCTGCATTAGCTGAGCTGCTGCGAAATCCAGCAGGTGTAGTCATTGCAACAGGTGGTGGTGCTGTTCTGCGCGAAGCGAATCGTCTGCATATGGCGCAAAGTGGTTGGGTGGTAGGATTGCAGGCGCAATTGTCAACCATTGTGAAACGAGTGCACGGCGACGGCAACCGACCGTTGCTGCAAGGTGATGCTGAGCGTCGTATTCGTCAATTAATGGCGGAACGGCAAGGCTTGTACGATTTTGCACACGCTTCGATCCCGACGGACTTCCGTTCCGCCATCGAACTTGCTGACGAAATTATGCAACTGCTTGAGCAGCGCGACGAACGCTGTTAAGCGTTAACACGATCAGACTAACGGTAAACATGAATGGCTAACGAATATAGATACACGATTAATCTTCGTTCTCTAATTCAGCCCATGCAATCATGCCGCCTGTCAAGTTGACCGCTCCAGCAATATTAACATGCTGCAAGTACTCACAGACGCGTTCACTACGTACACCACCGCGGCAAATGAAAATAATTTCTTCTGTGCGTTCAATTTCATCTAAGCGGTCGGGAATTTCCCCCATTGGAATATGTTTCGCGCCGGTAATCATGCCGTGTACGACTTCATCGTGCTCTCGCACGTCAATTAAATTTAACGCTTCGCCGCGTTGCAGGCGTTGCTTTAAGGTAGCAACATCCATTTGAGCGATAGAATTCATATACGAATTCCTCCGTTCTATAGTAAAGTAGAAAATAGAAAAAGCAGTGGAGTCATACGTGATTGTACGAATCGTGGCTCTATTTGTCAATTGGTGCACGTATACAATAAACACGAAACCAGCATATTGTTTGCATGAATGCGCTATTTAGCTGGATATGATAAAAGGAGAGATGTCATTTATGGATGTTATTGTACAACCAACCTCTCGCTTACAAGGTGAGATCCAAGCACTATCCTCTAAAAACTACACCACTCGCTTTATGCTTGTGGCAGCTTTGGCGGAAGGGAAAAGCACGATCTACTATCCAGCTCATAGTGAGGACAGTGACGCGATGCGCCGCTGCTTACGTGATATGGGTGCTATATTAGAAGAAGACGATACAAAAATGGTCATTACAGGCTTCGGTAAAAAACCACATATTGCGAACGCAGCTCGCGAGCTTAATGTTGGCAATGCAGGGGCTGTACTACGCTTCTTGATGGGGATCGCTGCATTAATGCCGGAAGTGAATTTTGTTAACACGTACCCAGAGTCGTTAGGTAAACGACCACACGATGATTTAATCGTAGCGCTCCAACAAATGGGCGTAGAAGTTGAGCATCGTGAAGGAAAATTGCCGATTACGATTCGCGGCGGTCAGCCACAAGGCGGGCATATTCGCGTATCGGGTAACGTAAGCTCGCAATATTTGAGTGCGCTGCTGTTCGTCACGCCGCTGCTTGAACAAGATACGACGATCGAAGTAACGGAAGACTTGAAATCGAAAGTCGTCGTAGGTCAGACGTTAGAAGTGCTGGCCGAAGCGGGTATTATCATAGAGGCAAGTGAAGATTTAATGCACTATCGTGTACAAGGTCGCCAACAGTATGAAGCTAAGACATACACCGTACAAGGCGACTACCCGGGTTCAGCTGCCATTTTAGCAGCCGCATCGGTTACGCAGTCTGATATTCAGGTGCGCGGTTTGACCGTGGATAGCAAGCAAGGCGAACGAGCAGTTGTTGACGTATTGCGCACGATGGGAGTACCACTTACGCATGCGGACAATGTCGTTCATATTCAGAGTCAAGGTCAGCTTCAAGCTGGTGAGTTTGACGGAGACGAATTTACAGACGGTGTGCTAGCAATGGTAGCGGCAGCAGTGTTTGCCGAAGGTACTTCGCGTTTCTACAATGTAGAAAATTTGCGGTATAAAGAGTGTGACCGCATAACCGATTATTTGAACGAATTAAAAAAAGCTGGGGCTAACGTCGAAGAACGTCAAGCTGAAATTATCGTTCACGGACGCCCAGAAGGCGTAGAGGGCGGCGTCGACATTAACGCGCACTATGATCATCGTGTTATTATGGCGCTTACAGTCGTAGGTTTGCGTGCGAAGCAGCCGCTCCGTATTCACGACGCGCATCACGTAGCGAAATCGTACCCGCAATACTTCGACCATTTGCGTGCACTTGGCGCGAACGTCGAGTGGGTGGAATCCAGCAACTAATATTAAGGAGTGAACTTGATGGCTTACGAAAATCCATCGCAAGAACAAATTAAGCAGTTGTTAAATCAAAGTCAGACTGTGGCGGTAGTCGGTTTGTCTGATGATCCTACTCGAGTCTCTCATATGGTTGCGGAAGCGATGCAACGCAAAGGCTATCGCATCATTCCCGTTAATCCGAAAGCAGAGCACATTCTAGGAGAGAAATGCTATGCTTCCTTAAAAGATGTTCCCGAACCAATCGACATCGTTAACGTATTTCGTCGCAGTGAATTTTGCCTAGACATCGCTCGCGAAGCGGTTGAAGTTGGCGCGAAATCGATTTGGATGCAGCAGGGCGTCATTAACGAAGAAGCGGCACAACATGCGGCTGAGCACGGCTTGACGGTCGTTATGGACCTATGCATCAAAGTGTTGGATTCTATTTTGCTGCCTCACGGCAAGCAGTAATTCGTTCATAAGGCCGGGGGTGCATGCGCTGCACGGACCCGGCTTTTCTTGTTGAATAAATCACGTACATTTATTTTGACAATAAGACAGCGTACCCTTACCATTCAAGGTAGAAGGAGAGGATGCCCTTGAATCAGTTAGGACTGCTGCAACAGTTATCGCGCGCGATGATGCAGCCGCTAATCGCATTACCTGCCGCTGCCTTGTGTCTCGCTGCGGGACATTTGTTGCAAAGCATAGGCTGGCATGATGCAGCGTCGTTGTTCCAACTGACAGGCAATACCGTGTTTCATGTGTTGCCGTATATTTTTGCAGTCGGGGTAGCGCTCGGGTTAACGAACAATTCAGGCGTGGCGAGTTTATCCAGTTTGCTTGGCATGTTTATTTTTGATCAGCTGTTGCAACATTGGGGACAAACCGCTTATGAGCCAACCGTGGTAAACGGGATTTTGTTCGGAATTATGGCAGGTGTGCTGCACCAGTATTCGAAAGATGTTAAGTTTCCAGAATATTTACAATTTTTTGGTGGCCCACGCTTTGTCGTATTAAC
Organism: Paenibacillus sp. 481; assembly: GCF_021223605.1. Classification (NCBI taxonomy): domain Bacteria; kingdom Bacillati; phylum Bacillota; class Bacilli; order Caryophanales; family Paenibacillaceae; genus Paenibacillus; species Paenibacillus sp. 481. Next base: position 664,675 of record NZ_CP075175.1, on the reverse strand, counting down.
AACAATGCTAGGATCGACGCTCTTATCAGGAGTTCTCGTACTGCTTGCTCCATATATGCAGGACGGAATCCGCTTTTTAAGCCAAGAACTGCTGGCGATGGGCGGTTTCGGCGTATTTTTATACGGTGTCCTACATCGAGTGTTAATCGCGTTCGGTCTGCATCATTTGCTGAACAACATTTACTGGTTCCAACTCGGCTCATACACCGATGCGAATGGGATGCATTTTAGTGGGGATTTGCCACGCTTCTTTGCAGGCGACCCGACAGCAGGCATTTATATGGCAGGTCTATATCCGATTATGATGTTTGCGCTGCCAGCAGTTGCGCTAGCCATCGTGCATGAGTCTCGTGAGGATTTGCGCCCCAAAGTACGCAAAACGTACATGACGGCGGCCTTAGTCTCGTTGTTAACCGGTATTACAGAACCGATTGAATTTGCGTTCTTGTTTGCGGCGCCGTATTTATTTTTAGTGCATGCGGTGTTGACAGGTGGCGCCATGTGGATCACGGCGGAGTTAGGCATACGCCACGGCTTCTCGTTCTCTGCGGGTGCAATTGACTACGTTGTCAATTTCCATCGGTCTACAAATGGTATTTGGATCATTCCGATTGGTCTTGTATTTGGATTGATTTACTATGTCCTGTTCCGCTTTGCCATCCAGAAATTCCAAATCCCGACCCCAGGTCGTATAGAAGGCTCCTTGCTTGATGATATGGGAAGTGATCTACTTCATCGTGCACCGCTCATTATTCAGGCATTAGGGGGAAAAGATAACATCATTGACATTCAGGCGTGCATTACGCGTCTTCGCTTGCGTGTCGTTCACGATAAGTTGGTCGATCGGCATGCGCTGCGTATGCTTGGAGCGGCTGGTGTTATCCGCTTAGGAGGAGGCCATTTGCAAGTCGTATTTGGTACATACTCCGAAATTATTCGGGAAGAAATGATGAGGCGTTTGCAGCGAAATACGAACCAAACGTGGTTTGTCGCCCCTGTTCAAGGGCGCATGATACCAATTGAGGACGTGCCGGATACCATTTTTGCAAAAAAGCTAGTTGGTAACGGGGTTGGATTTATTCCCGATAAAGGCGAGCTCGTATCGCCCGTACATGGTCGAATTCGACATGTGTATCCAACGATGCATGCATTAGGTATTGAGACAAATGAAGGCATCGAAGTGCTGCTTCATGTCGGCATTGAAACGTCAGCGTTAAATGGCGCTGGGTTTCAAGCGGTTGTACAGGAAGGTGATGAAGTGAAACCGGGGCAATTACTCGTGAAATTTGATTTGAATTACATTAAAAAGCATGCCAAATCGTTAGTTACACCGATGGTTGTAACGAATTCAGATAAGGTGGCCTCATGGAGTTTTGCGCCATTTGCACAGGTGAAAAAAGGGCAGACATCGGTGATGTCCGTCGTCCTTCATGAGAACATACATGGAGGTGATCAGCTATGAGTGAGATGGCTCAAGGGATAGGTGCCTCATTCGGAATTGCAATTGGGAAATCGTTCGTGTTGCCTACGTGGGAATGGGATGTGCCAGACCAAAGAATGGACCCGAGCGATTTGGCGCGTGAATTTGAACGCTTGTATGAAGGAATTCGTTCCTCAAAAACCGAGATTGAGTATATCAAAAATGAAATTAGCGAACTGGTTGGGCGTGAGGAATCAACGATCTTTGATGCTCATTTGGCGATATTGGAAGATCCCGTGTTCATGAATGAAATACAGGGCATCATTCAACGTCAATATAAGGCGGCAGAAGTAGCGGTTAAAGAAGCAATCGATCACTTCGTGACGATGTTCGACCTGCTTGATGACGAATATATGAAGGAGCGGGCGCTTGATATTAAAGATGTGGGCAACCGCCTCCTGAAACATTTGCTAGGTGCGCCAGAAATTACGCTGCCGACAGATACGCAGCCTTATATCTTGGTAGCAAAGGAGCTATCTCCTTCCCAGCTCGTACATTTGAATCCGAAAAATGTACTCGGCATCGTCATGTTGCTAGGCGGGAAGACGTCTCACTCTGCGATTATGGCACGTGCGCTAGGTATTCCACTTGTCCTCGGACTTGAGGGCAAGCTGTATAGACCGATTCAGACAGGCGATCTCGTCATCGTGGACGGCGAAAACGGCATCGTGCATGTCGAGCCGCCAGAGGACGTCCTAGAGTCGTATGAGCGACGTCGTGATGCGTATGTTCAGGAAACGGATGAACTAAGCAAGATGGTATCTCTACCTGCCATTACGGTTGACGGATATGAGCTGCACTTGGCTGCGAATATTAGCTCAACACGGGAATTGGAAATTGCTATCCAGAATGGGGCAGAAGGAGTCGGACTGTTTCGAACGGAGTTTATTTATATGGATCGCTCCTTCCCGCCTTCTGAGGCAGAGCAGTACAATGTTTATCGTGAAGTGGCTGAGAAGTTCGGTGATAAACCGGTCATCATTCGTACATTAGATGTGGGTGGCGATAAGCCGATGGATTATTTGCATTTGCCAGAAGAAGATAATCCATTTCTCGGTTACCGTGCGATCCGTATTTGCTTGGATCGGACAGATTTATTTAAAATACAGCTGCGTGCGATATTGCGGGCGGGTGCATTTGGAAACGTCAAGATTATGTTTCCGATGATCTCCTCGCTGGAAGAAGTGCAGGCCGCCAAATCGCTGCTTGAAGAGGCGAAGGTAGAGCTGCGTCAGGAAGGGCTTCCGTTTGCTGAAAAGCTGCCAATCGGCATTATGATCGAAGTTCCAGCAGCGGCAGCGATGGCGGATTTATTAGCAGAGGAAGTAGACTTCTTCAGTATTGGCACGAACGATTTGGTGCAGTATACATTAGCTGTTGATCGGATGAATGAGCAGATCGCTCATATGTACGACCCGTATCACCCGGCTGTGTTACGCCTTATACGTCATACGATTGAAGCTGCAAAGCGACAAGGGATTATGGTCGGTGTATGCGGGGAAATGGCAGGAGACCCACGTTCTGTGCCGCTCTGGATTGCGCTCGGCGTTGACGAGCTAAGCATGTCCTCGCGCTCCATTCCACGCGTTAAGGCGGCCATACGTCGCTGCTCATTGGAGACGAGCAAGACGCTCACTGAGCATGCTTACGCGAGTCGAACGAAAGCTGGAGTGGAAGCAGCGCTCCTAGCAGGCTGTTCGCAAGCATCACAGTCCGCGATGTGCGACTGATTTCCTTGCTCATAACGTTATAAAAAGCGGCGCTCCGCATATGCATAGCATAATGCGAAGCGCCGCTTTTGTTATTATTGCTGTGCGACAACGTCGCAAAATGCTTTGCCATATGGCGCTAAGTCCGGTGGACGACGCGCTGAGATGATATGGCCGTCAACGACGACGTCCTGATCAATCCATGTGCAGCCTGCATTTTCCATATCATCACGGATACCTGGTGTGGACGTTACCGTGCGACCTTCCAAAATTTTGGCGGAAATGAGTACCCAGCCCGCGTGGCATATTTGCCCAATTGCTTTTTCAGCCGTATTTATTTCACGTACGATGCGTAGCACTTCTGGGTAGCGACGCAGCTTGTCAGGAGCCCAACCACCTGGTACAAGTAGGCCGTCATACTGAGCCGTATCAATATCTTCAAAGGCGTATTCTGCCGTTGCTGGAACACCGTATTTACCGATATATGTCTTGCCACGCTGCTCGCCAACGAGGTGAACTTCTGCACCTTCCTCGCGCGCGCGGTATATCGGGTACCAGAGCTCTAAATCTTCAAACTCTTCGTCTACGAGTGCAACAATTCGTTTGCCGCTCAATCGCATCTGCAATCAGCCTCCTTTAAGGTCTGGCATTTTTACAATACCATACTCCGTATTTAACCATAGTTAGCACAAAATGAACAACACTAAATCAAACCATTACCTCCTAATGAATTTCTAATTGTGTAAATAAATACAACCTGACATGCAGAAGGAGATAAGTAAACAAAGTCGAATATCTACTACGTTAATCAATATCGAATCAAATATCATATGTGTTCTTTACGTAATTCTTAAGTCTAACGACGAACATCAAGAGAGTCTAGGGGTGGACCGTATGTATAAACGCTGCACTTGTGGTCATTTTATGGATTTAACATTGCGAACTGTTGTTCACGCGCGAAAAATAGAAATATTGCGTGTACCCATATTTACATGTACGGGTTGTGAGCGCACGGAATTGCTGTCCAGCATTAAGCAAGATTTGCAAGAAATGATAAAAGCGCATACTTGTGATGCGCAAACGCGGGTGTCGATTTCGTTTGACGCGGTACATGAGCTTGGTAGCGTATTGGTAGAATGCTTAGAGCAGCAAGAGGAAGATATGGCACAAGTGTTAGAGCAAGCCATTCAAGCTCGGGTAAACCAACTGCTCGATTTGTATTTGTTGGCTCGTACGTGGCAGGATGAAAAGTGGATGAACGATCTTCAACTCAGATTAACTCAAATTTCAGGTTTTAGTTTGGAGCCATATCGGGTTAAAATAAGTTGAGAAGGTAATGGTTAACTTTCATGTTTTTTCAAAAGGAGGGTAATAGTGAAGCGTATTCAAACATTAGAGCAATTGCAGACGATCATTGCCGAATCGCATCAACAGCCAGTCGTCCTGTTCAAGCATAGCACGCGCTGTCCGGTTAGCTCACAGGCTGACGAAGAAATGGACAGCGTTGTAAAAGACTTTGCGGACAAAGGGATCGTATTCGGTAAAATACTCGTGGTTGAGGAACGGCCAGTATCATTGGAGTGTGCCGAGCAACTTGGCATTAAGCATGAGTCGCCACAAGTATTGTTGCTACAGCAAGGCAATGTGATTTGGCATGATTCGCATTATGCGATTCGATACGACAAAGTTAGTGAAAAACTGACAAATTTAACGTGATGATATGTGATTTTGTGTAGGAACTGCGCGGAACATTGCGAATTTTCTGAAAGTGTCGTATTATGAAATGTAATATGCATGTTCGTAACAAATTTTTCGGTAATTGGAGAGAAGGATCGTGACGGTAACTATTTATGATGTAGCCAGAGAAGCGGGCGTTTCCATGGCGACTGTTTCCCGGGTTGTCAATAACAACCCGAACGTTAAGCCGCAAACCCGTAAGAAGGTATACGAAGCGATCGAGCGTTTAGGTTATCGCCCGAATGCGGTTGCACGCGGTCTTGCAAGCAAGAAGACGACGACCGTCGGTGTTGTCATTCCCGATATTTCCAATTCCATCTTTGCAGAAGTGGCGCGCGGCATTGAAGATATTGCTAATATGTATCATTACAATATCATCTTGTGCAATGCGGATAAGAAGAAGGATAAGGAAATTCGAGTCATTAATACGCTGCTTGAGAAACAAGTCGATGGCTTGTTGTTTATGGGCGGCGTGGTGACAGAAGACCATGTGCAAGCTTTCCGTACAGCTTCGGTGCCGATCGTATTATGTGCGACGACGGATGAGAATGGTTTAATTCCGTCTGTAGACATTAATCATGAGGCAGCGGCATTTGATGCAGTAAGCACGCTCGTGCGCCACGGTCACCGCGATATTGCGATGATTAGCGGTACTTTGCAAGATCCTGCAAACGGCTTTGCACGTTTCCAGGGTTATAAGAAGGCATTGGAAAGAGCAGGAATTGAATACAAAGAAGACTTGGTACGTATCGGTAACTACAGATACGAGTCCGGAGTTGAAGCGATGAAATATTTCCTTGGCTTGAAGAAGCGTCCGACAGCTATATTTGCTGCCACTGACGAAATGGCCATCGGTGCTATTCATTGTATTCAAGATGCGGGTCTTAAAGTGCCTGACGATATGTCAATCATTAGTGTTGACAACATTCGTATGGCTTCAATGGTTCGTCCACAATTAACAACCGTTGCACAGCCGATGTATGATATCGGAGCGGTGGCAATGCGCTTGTTGACGAAGCTGATGAAGAAAGAGAACGTAGAAAATCCTCGTGTTGTGTTGCAGCATGAGACGATTTTACGTCTTTCGGTCAGCCATGTGAACGAATAATTGTTGATGTGAACGTCATGAAAAGCCCCTTGAATCGGGGCTTTTCGTATGTACATACATCTGTACTCTATCATCCCACACATCGGTTGTGTTCGGTGTTGGCGTAAGGATTCTTATAGAATTATAGAGCTATAGAATTACAGATATTATAGAATTGTAGTACGATAGAACGCTTGAAGTTTTAAGTTTTAAGTTCTAAGTTCTAAGCTCTGGGCTTTGAACGCAAACGCTCGAAGCCATAACGACAATGGAGCGGTTTATCCGTATCGTTTATTTTAGGAGGGAATACGATGCAAGAAATGAAAGAGCAGTCTGCTATCGGAATTATCGGCGCAATGGACGAGGAAATTAAGCTGTTGCTTGAAGCTGTAGAGCAAACCGTTGAAGTGAACTATGCGGGCATTCGCTATTATGAAGGACGTTTGCATGGACGCACAGTCGTGATTTGCAAGTCGGGTGTAGGTAAAGTAAACGCGGCTGTAACGACACAGGTGCTGCTCGATCGTTTTCAAGTAGGCACTGTACTGTTTACAGGAGTGGCGGGTGCGGTGCATCCAGAGCTTAATATCGGTGACCTTGTTATTTCCTCTTCTTGTATTCAGCACGATATGGATGTAACGGCACTCGGTTTTAAGCCGGGTATGATTCCGTTCCAAGAGGTGTCTGATTTCACTGCGGATGCACACTTGATTGCGTTGGCAGAGGAAGTATGTGCGGAGCGTTTTCCTGATCGATTCCAGAAAGGAATTATATTATCTGGAGATCAATTTATTGCTAGCCGTGAAAAAGTGCAGCAGTTGTACGAAACGTTCCAAGGTGCATGCACAGAAATGGAAGGTTCGGCAGTGGCGCAAGTGTGCTACATGAATGCGGTGCCGTTTCTAATTATTCGTTCGATGTCTGACCGTGCAGACGGTTCGGCTCATGTGAATTTTGCAGAGTTTACAGTCGAAGCTTCACAGAACTCGTTTATTATTATTAACGAGCTTGTACAGAAGCTGGCGTCTGCGTAGTTCGTTAAATACGAGAAGGTCGCGACACATTTCCGCTATCGAGTGGGGGCTGTGCTCGCGGCCTTCTTTTTTTGTGTCATAACTTGGAGTTAGCGCACATACTCCAGAGCGAGCTCTTTGATGTGTGTATTTCGCGCCTGAATGATGTCTCGCCGTGGCATAGGCGCCCATTGCTTTACATCATCAAGCCACATATTGGGCAGTAGGACGGGTGATTCAGGGGACCATTTATATAACCATTGTTCGGGTAGAGGAGTGTACGGATCTGCCTCCAGTTCTTGCAACAGTGGATGGGCGTTCATTTCAAGCCAAAGGAGGCTCCAAGCCCGCGGTACGACGCGCCAAATATCATAGCCTCCACCACCTAATGCTACCCAACGTCCATCGCAGTATTCATGAGCAAGCTGATGAATGATACGTGGCATTTCTTTGTAAATGCGCATGCTGCAATGCATATGAGACAGTGGGTCAAGTGCATGAGCATCTGCACCATGCTGGCTAACAATAATGTCGGGCTTAAAATGCTTAGCAACTTGTACAATCGTATCCTCGAAGCATTCAAGCCACGAATGATCCTCTGTATACGGTTCCAAAGGAACGTTTACACAAGTGCCGAAACCATCGCTCTCACCCCGCTCTTGTACAAAGCCGGTTCCCGGGAACAAATACTTTCCCGTTTCGTGAATCGAGTAGGTGAACACGTCCGGGTCGGTGTAGAACGACCACTGAACCCCGTCACCATGGTGCACATCGGTGTCAATATATAAGACGCGTGCGTTAAAATGTTTACGCAACCACGCAATAGCGACGGAGGCATCGTTGTATACACAGAAGCCGGAGCCTCGTTCAGCGAATGCGTGATGGAGTCCTCCCCCTAAATGCAAAGCATGGGTGGACTTGCCTGACATGACAGCCTCGCAAGCGGTTATCGAGCCTGCAACAATGGCGCAGGCCGCTTCATGCATGCCTGCAAAATAAGGCGTATCCTCGGAGTGAAGCCCATATTTGTCAGCGCGTTCGCTCCAAGCACGCGCAGGATGTGGCGCACTTAACTGGCGCACCGCCTCGACGTAATCTGGGCGATGCGTATAGAGCAGCCAGTCTTCATTTAACGGCTGTGGGACGATGATATCGTTATCGCGTAAAGCTCCTGAATACTGGAGCAAATCGGTTGTCATTTGCAAGCGCCGCTGATCAAACGGATGATCGGCATGAAACCGGTACCGGAGGGCGTCTTGATTGTTGACAAACAATGTCTGTCCTGACATGTCGCTTATATTCCCTCCATTCTTAATACATGAAACGCTGATTAAAGCGTACACGGTCAAATTGTTCCTTTGAGGAAAGTGGAACGTCTTTTCCGATCTTCACCATGAGACAGTTGGCTGGATGCGAGCAAATTTCTGGATCATCAGTAGCGTACCAGATCATACCGACTGATTCCATGAGCTTCTCCATCATTTTACGATAATCCCAGACGTTCAATTTCGTTCCTTCTAAATCCCAATGCCAATAGTATTCGGTCGTAAATATGATATAGCTTTCCAGTTGCTCATCTTCAAAGGCAGTTTGAATCATTCGTTTCCCGAGTCCTATCGAGCGATAAGCATTCGATACTTCGATAGCGCCCAATTCAACCAAGTCAGCCATATTCCCTTCAGACCAACGCTCCAGCTCATCTGGATAATGAAACGTCACGTAGCCAATAATCGTCTGCTCGTCGCGGGCAATGATGATGCGTCCTTCTGGTAGTCCCGCAATTTCGATTAGCGCTTGGTGCTGCTCCTTCGGTCGGCGAAATGCCTTTAAATCTGGATGCATGTCCAAGGTAGATAGTATCTCAGGCAAGACAGGACCTTCAACGATCACGACTCGGTCGTTGTGCGGGACAATTTGGGCATGATAGCGCTTACGATGCTCCACGGCTTGCAGCTCCTTTCATCTCTTCATCTTCGTTATAGCAAAAAAAGAGGGCTTTGAAAAGGAAAAGAATAGGCGAACTCCAAAACGTGTGCTATAATGAACCTGCTATTACCTTGCCACAAAATGATCGGATTTTCCTCTTGACATCATGAATGACATCATCGTCCAATCGTTTACTGCTTTGTGAAAGCGGTTTAATTACGGGTGCCATGTGATTGCCGGCTACTATTTATGAAGCAACTAAACTACTAAGCATTTCTTCTAACCGCTAAAGATGTAAGATGAAATAGGAGGATGAACCAGAATGGGTAATGTACAGGGAGAAATCATTGCAGCAACCGCTACCGCTCCGAATATGAAAAGTTATGAGGAAATGGTCGCTAATTTTCGTTGGGAAGACATCGAACAGCAATTCAGTTGGCATACAACTGGAAAAGTAAATATGGCGCACGAAGCGATCGATCGCCATGTGGCCGAAGGGCTTGGCAACAAAGTTGCGTTATACTATAGCGATTCCGCACGCGACGAATCGTATACGTATGATGACTTGCGCCGCAAGTCCAACCAATTTGCGAATGTACTGCGCAAATACGGGATACAGAAAGGCGAGCGTGTATTTATTTTTATGCCGCGTACGCCAGAGCTCTATTTCAGCTTGCTCGGTATACTGAAAGTAGGCGCTGTAGTTGGACCCTTATTCGAGGCGTTCATGGAGACGGCCGTCAAGGATCGTCTAGAGGATAGCAGTGCGGTAGCTATTGTGACGACGCCTGCGCTGTTGCATCGCGTTGCGCGCGCTGATTTGCCAGCGCTTAAGCATGTCATCGTAGTCGGCGATGAAGTGAACGCCGGCGATGGGATTGTTGATTTCCATGCGGAAATGGCAACGGCTGCTGAAGAGGCTGAAATCGAGTGGCTTGGTCGTGAGGATGGACTTATTATTCATTATACTTCAGGTTCTACTGGTAAGCCGAAAGGTGTATTTCATGTGCAGAACGCAATGGTTCAGCACTACTTTACGGGGAAAAATGTACTCGATTTGCAAGCAGATGATATTTATTGGTGTACAGCTGATCCGGGCTGGGTGACAGGCACATCGTACGGTATTTTCGCGCCATGGTTAAATGGGGCGACGAACGTTATTCGAGGTGGCCGCTTTAGTCCGCAAGATTGGTATAGCACCATTCAAAAATATAAAGTAACGGTATGGTATAGCGCTCCGACAGCGTTTCGTATGTTAATGGGTGCGGGCGACGATGTAATCGGTAACTTTGATTTGTCCAGCTTGCGGCACGTATTGTCCGTAGGGGAGCCGTTAAATCCGGAAGTGGTACGCTGGGGACTGAAAGTGTACAATCAGCGCATCCATGATACGTGGTGGATGACGGAAACAGGCGGACACTTGATATGCAACTATCCGTCGATGGCAATTCGCCCAGGTTCGATGGGGCGGCCGATTCCAGGCGTGCAAGCAGCTATTATCGACGACCAAGGCAATGAGCTGCCACCATATCGGATGGGTAATCTCGCAATTCGTACGCCTTGGCCATCTATGATGCGCACGATTTGGAACAACCCTGCGAAGTATGAGGAATATTTCCGCCTTCAAGGCTGGTACGTATCAGGCGATTCCGCATATATGGACGAGGACGGTTACTTCTGGTTCCAAGGCCGTGTTGATGATGTCATTAACACAGCTGGTGAGCGTGTTGGTCCGTTCGAAGTAGAAAGCAAGCTTGTTGAGCATCCAGCAGTGGCGGAAGCGGGCGTTATCGGAAAGCCAGACCCTATGCGTGGCGAAATTATTAAAGCGTTTATTTCGTTGCGTGAAGGCTTTGCACCGTCGGAAGAGCTAAAGCTTGATATTGCAAAGTTTGTCAAGGAAGGGCTGTCTGCCCATGCTGCGCCGCGTGAAATCGAGTTCAAAGATAAGCTTCCTAAGACGCGTTCCGGTAAAATTATGCGCCGTGTGTTGAAGGCTTGGGAACTGAATTTGCCAACAGGCGACTTGTCCACGATTGAAGATTAAGCAGGAACGAAGCAAGCGGGTAGGCGATCAAACCTAAAGTTATGCTTAATTTTTACCAACAAGGATTGACAAAACATATATTGAGGGATAATATCCCAATTACTAAAGCTTAATGAGACGAAACGATAAATCCATACGATAATCACATAACATGTTACCGCAAGGGCATTCGTTATGGAAGTACGGTCTTAGTATAGACGGCTTCTTAACGCATGCCCTTTGTCGTCTTCTCATTTTGCTCAATCAACTCAATTACAAGGAGGGGTACAGTTATGACAGGTACACAACGCAAGCCGAGCAAATCGCTTTTATTGCTCATTATTGCAGCGCTCGTCATGATGATGGCGGCAGGATGCAGCTCTGGAAAAGATGGAGGAAAAGACAATAAAGTGGTTCAAACAAGTGAAGGTGTGGATGGTCAAAAAGGAAATGGAGAAGTTGCTGGCGAATTTGAGATCCAGTATTTTGTAGGCGGTTACGGGGATAAAGGCTGGAAAAAGATTTTGGCTGAATTTCAAAAAAAACACCCGAAATTAACGATTAAGCAAATCGCAGGCCCAAAAATAAACGAACAGATGCGCCCGCGTTGGATTCAGGGCAATCCCCCTGATTTCGTTTATATTGATGGCTCAGGCTCAAATGCTACGCAAATGGTACTCGATGATCAGTTGATGGATTTAACGGACTATTTCAAAGAGGCAAAAAATGTAGAGGGTAAAAAAATAAGCGATCAATTGATTTTAAAGCCGATTGCTTATAGCGACAAAGTGTATACGCTTCCATTTGTGTTTGGTTCTTGGGGCATTTTTTATGACAAAACGTTTTTTGCAGAGAACGGATGGAAGGAGCCTACTCATTTTGATGATTTTTTAAGCGTTTCCAAGACGATTAAGGAGTCCGGAAAAGTGAAGGCGCCATTTATTTTTACAGGTAAATATGCGTACTATTTCCACGGGGGCGTGCTTGACTCTGCATTCGTGGTCAACAATAACAACGATCCATCCATTTTGCAGCAGATGGCAGATCTTAAAGCAGGATCTTTCAGCAGTGAGCCTGTAAAAAAAGCGCTTGCTCAAATCGTGAAAATGCGCGATTCAGGTATTCTTGATCCGGCTTCCGCTCCCCTGAGTCATATTGATTCGCAAATGCTGTTCTTGCAGCATCGAAATGCATTTATTCCTAATGGCTTATGGTTAGAGAACGAAATGAAAAAAGATGTGCCAACAGGCTTTGAGTTCGGCTTCATTCCTTCGATAACGCAAGCATCGGGTGGGAAATATATCGCAATTCCATTTACAGCTACAGTCGGTATTTCCAAAAAAGCAAAAAATGTTCCAGCGGCTAAAGCGTTTCTAGAGTTTTTATTTACAGAGCAGTCAGCCATTACGTGGGCAGAAGAGACAGGGGCGCTTGGTAACATTAAGGCCGATTTAGAAAAATCGAATGCGAGTTCTTTAGTGAAGACGGCCATGAAATTTTATAGTTCCGACAATACGGTGGTGGCACCTTACGTGGAGCTGAATGCTGATGTGGAAAAAGTGAAATCGGATTCCACGCTAGCACTGTTGATGGGTAGTCTGACGCTTGAGGAGTGGATGGAGCGTTTAGAAGCAGCAGCTGAAAAATCACGTAAATAACGTGCGAGTGTTAGTCTTTTGAAGAACAGGGGTGCAGGATTGCAGAATTGCAGGATTGCGGAAGTTGGCAACGAGTAGTAGGCCTCACCCCGTACTTCACAAATGACATAAGAGGAGGAATAGACGTGAGCAGCATGCCGAACACATCAGTGCGTCAGATGACACCACCTAGCAAAGTGAGCTGGAAGACGAAGCGGAAAGTGTTCATGTTCGTGTTCACCGTACCGACTCTGTTATTTTTTTGCTTGTTTATGATATATCCGATATTTCACGGGCTTTATTACAGTTTTACAGATTGGTCTGGGGGCTCGGAAACGAAGAATTTTGTCGGATTTGACAACTACAAAGAGTTGCTATCTGATCCGATCATGGGTAGAGCCATCATAAATGATTATTTTCTCGTCTTTTGGAAAGTCGTAGGTATTATCGGCCTAGGCGTCTTTTTTGCGGTGGCGTTAACACGGTTCCGCTTACGGGGAACCGGCTTTTTCCGGTCTGTCTTTTTCATACCAAACGTGTTGTCTGTCGTCGTTATCGGTGTGTTGTGGAATTTCATTTATAATCCGAGTATCGGCTTTTTAAATGCTTTCTTATCGCTTTTTACGAGCGAACCCGTGTACACGGCTTGGTTGGGTGAAACAGATTTGGCCATCTGGATGCTCTTACCCCCGTCGATCTGGGCAGGTGTGGGCTTTGTTATGATTCTAATTATTGCTGCGATCTTAAACATTCCAAAAGACTTATATGAAGCTGCTAACATCGACGGAGCTACGCAAATGCAGCAGCTGTGGCGCATTACATTGCCACTTATTTGGGAACAGATCAAAGTGTCGATTTTGTGGGTCGTCATGACGACACTCAACGGCTCTTTTGTCATCGTGTGGATGATGACGGAAGGGGGACCAGATAATGCAACGCAAGTGATGGGCTCTTACTTGTATCAAATGGGATTCCGCCAGTATAATTTCGGCTATGCTTCAGCTATTGGCGTTATTATTTTAATATTATCACTGATTACGACCTTAGCATTAAAACGGCTGTTACAACGAGATACGGTAGAAATGTCCTAATCGGTGTACAGGATGAGGGTGGGACGAAATGCGTGCTGATACAGAGCAGAGTCGGAAATTTGTCTTCATACGTTGGCTGTTATATGCAGTGTTGGGCATCTGGACATTATGTGTCATTTACCCATTAATTTGGACTATTATGAGCTCCTTTAAAAGTAATCAGCAGTTTATGCTGGCAGCACCTTGGAGCTTACCGAACTGGCCTTGGCAATGGGAAAATTTCAGCAACGTTTGGTCGAACTACCATTTAGGTACTTATTTTACGAACTCGGTTATTGTAACGACGTTCAGTACGGTACTGTCGTTGTTATTAGCGGCTTCAACATCGTATATTATTGCTCGCTTTCCTTTTCGGGGGAGCCAAGCGTTGTACAACTTGTATTTAGCTAGTATGATGATTCCGCTTATTCTTGGACTGATTCCGATCTTTTTCCTGCTTTCTTCGCTGGGACTGGATAATACGTTGTTCGGATTAATCGCTGTCTATACAGCCACAAATTTGCCGTTTGGCGTGTTTGTACTGGTCGGTTTCTTTAAAGCGTTGCCCAGAGAGCTTGATGAGGCGGCTTCAGTTGACGGTAGCTCGCACTACGGTGTATTTTTCCGTATCATGCTGCCGCTCGCTAAGCCAGGGTTAATTTCGGTAGGGATGATGAATGTGCTCCATATTTGGAACGAGTACATCATCGGGACGGTTCTGGTTAATGACCCGTCCAAGTATACGATGCCTGTCGGCATCGCTGTCATGCAAGCTGAGATGCAGTATAGCACAGAGTGGGGCGCTCTATTTGCAGGCTTGATGATGTCTATCATTCCGGTATTTATTTTGTATATGCTGTTTCAGCGTCAAATTACGAGTGGAATGATGGCGGGGGCTGTTAAATAACGGATACATAGAGAGAAGGGGTAAGGCGTATGATGTCGTACATGCAAAAAGTAGGCCGTGCCCTTATGGTTCCGATTGCTGTTCTTCCCGCTGCGTCTATTTTAGTGCGCATCGGTGATATTCAAGCTGAAACCCCTTGGCTGGCAGCACTTGCAAGCGTTAGCAAGCTAGGGGGAGATGCTATTTTTCAAAACTTACCGCTGTTTTTTGCCATAGGCGTAGCCATTGGCTTAACTTCAGGGCAAGGGGTTGCGGCGTTAGCTGCTGCGGTCGGATACACGGTATTTACGAATGTATTGCAGCATTTTCAAACGAATGCGACCGCAATACTAGATACAGGCGTATTAGGCGGCATGCTGTGCGGTTGGCTGGCGGCTTACTTGTATCATCGCTTCCATCGGATTCAGCTGCCAGAAGCGGTCGGCTTTTTTGGTGGGAAACGATTTGTTCCGATTATTACAGCCATTGTTATGGTCGGTGTAGGTGTTGCGGTTGGCATGGTGTGGCCCACGATTCAAGAGGTTATTCGTCAGCTTGGCATTTGGATGATGAACGCCGGCGAATGGGGTGCTGGTGCTTATGGGCTTATGAATCGACTACTTATTCCGACAGGGCTTCATCATATTTTAAACAATATCGCTTGGTTTCAAATCGGTGAATTTACGACTGACTCCGGCACTGTCGTGCGTGGAGATATCTTGCGTTTTAATGCAGGTGACCCCGAGGCTGGAACCTTTATGACAGGTTATTTTCTCGTCATGATGTTCGGTTTACCTGGATACGCACTCGCTATAGTCCATGTTGCGCATCCGCAAGCACGAACACGAATAGCATCTATCATGCTGACAGCTGCTCTGACTAGCTTTTTAACGGGGCTTACTGAGCCTTTGGAGTTTGCTTTTATGCTTACGGTACCGCTGTTGTACGCTGTACACGCCGTTTTGACGGGTGTAGCGATGATGATTACGGTGTGGCTCGATATTCGGGCGGGCTTCAGCTTTTCGGCAGGAGCTATCGATTTGGTGTTATCTTGGCACTTAGGCAACAATCTCGTGCTACTGTTGATGCTCGGAATCGGGTATTTTGCACTCTACTATGGTGTTGCGCTATGTATGATTAAAATGTTTGATTTGCAGCCTCCAGGGCGGCGTGGGCCTGTAGATGTTCAGCCAGCTCATTCGCAGCTAGCGACGTTAAGTACAAGCCAGCAATTTGATAACCAACTAGCCGAAGTGATTCGGTACGCAGGTGGGCTTCGTAACATTCGTGATGTCGATGCGTGTATCACGCGACTTCGGTTGCGAGTATGGGACCCTGTTATGATCGCTAATGATGATGCGAGCTTGCTGGCATCTGGCATTTTTGGAACGATGAAAGTAGCGAAAGATGGTATTCATTTTATTATAGGTACGGAATCGGACGTGTTTAGAGATAACATAGAGCAGCAGCTCCAAAAAGATAATGAACGGTTAGGTTGAACGTATTTGCATCGGTTTGTGGAGGGGACAGTATGATAGAGCGAAAAATCGTTCACATCTTATCTCATAACGTTGTCATGACCAAATTATCCTCCGGAAAAAACTCCATTGCATTCGGCAAGGGGCTAGGCTTTCAAAAAAAGCCTGGGATGGTTGTTGATGAAGCGGAAGTTAAGCAGGAGTTTTTGCTGCAAACGTCGGAAGTATTGGAGCATTACGAGCATATTTTGCATTCGGTTGATTTTAAAATTATCGGTGTAGTGGAGGAAGTTATTGCATTTGCTCAAGGACATCTGGAAGGGCGTTTCTCGGAGACGATACATTCAGCGCTTGTCGATCATATTAATTTGGCTATTGAGCGTACGAAGCGCGGTATTATCATTAGCAATCCATTTACGTTTGAAATTCAACATCTGTATGCCAATGAATATCGAGTTGCGGATCGTTCTGTTGCCTTTTTAAATGAACATTTGGATGTGGAATTACCTCAGGATGAGATCGCCTTCTTGGCGATGCATTTTCATAGTGCACGGCAGCGGAAAAAGGTTGGCAAAGGACTCGGCGAAGTCAAGCTGATTGCGAAAGTACTCGAGAACGGGAAAAAGTTAGGCTTTCGTTTTGATGAGTCATTGCCTACGGTGCTGTTTATTAGTCATTTAAAAGGGTTGCTTGATAGGGTTCAAGCGGAAAGGACGTTAAGTAATCCCTTGCTTGTGCAAATAAAGGATGAATATGAAGATACGTTTGAAAAAGCACTTATTTTTGCGGAATGGATCGCTACTGGTTTAAATAAGACAGTGCCGCTCGATGAGGTCGGTTTTTTAACGATGCATTTAGAACGACTCGTAGAGCGGCAAGATTCGCTGCTTTAGAGGGGCATAAGGCTAATATTGAAAAAGGCAGGTGCCGATTGGCACCTGCCTTTTCATGTTTCATACTCGCTGCTAATTGTCTACTTGGATCGGCGAGCTTGATGCGGACTCTCCGGCACTGTTGGCGGCTGATACGCGATACCAGCCACCAGGCGTTGCTGTAATGAGTTCGAATTCGGTCGATGAAGACGAGCCGATACGCTCAAACGAGCCATCTTTGCTTGCGCTATAGTAAACATAGTATTCTGTCGGGTTATGACGTGGTTTCTTCCAAGTCAATTTTACACCTAAATCCGTAAGACTCGCGCTCACACTAGATGGTCGGCTCGGCGCTGTCGTTGCTGCTTGTGCGGTTTCATTTGAATTTGCTGTTGCAGGGCGTTCACCTTGTTCGTTACCTTGCCCATTACCTTGATCGGTCTCTCCACTATCTCCAGGCTGTCCATCTTGTCCTGATACAGCGCCACCGTTAGGCTCTGTACGTTCATTCGGATTCGTAGGAGGGACAGCAGAGCCGTCTGAACCGTTTCCAGTCGATGAGTCTGTTTCCGAAATGGAATGCCCCCATTTGACTGTAGCGGATGGTGCAGATTCTTTTCCAGCTACATCGACAGCCGTTACGTAATAACTGTATTGATTGCTGTCTGTTGCAAAATCAATAAAGCGCATGTCTTCGCCTGTAATGACCACTTTGTCTGCCCTGCTAAAGCCAGCTCCGTTAAGTGATTTATATAAGCGATAGCCGACTACATCATTGCTGCCGCTACCTCCAAACGAAATTCGAACCGAGCCGTTGTTCAATGATTCAACGTTTACGGTAGCTGGTGCAGACGGTGCATTGCCGTCATCCGTGCGCGGATCTTTTCTCGACGGTGCGTCCGACTTGGCATCCTCTGGCAAGTACTTGGATAATGAGCGTCGCGTACTGCTTGAAGAAAGACGGCCGAGCGCTTTTTTCAACTCTTCAACGAGCTCTTGAATCGGTTTTTCACGTTTAATCACGATTTTCTCGCTCGTAAATTCGTCCGGTGTACTATCATGCGGGATGTAGTTTACGCCGTTAAACGCAATATATTTCATGCTGACCAGTGCATCTTCCATCTTGGTCGGAATAAATTTACGATTAAATAAGTCTGTATTCGTTTTGTCTGTAAGCGAGCTTGGCAGCTTACCGCTGTAAGCAGACACTGTCCTGCGGACGATGCCGTCAGGGCGCTCGAATTTAGCTGTCTTCAGCAAATTCGGTGTTGTCTTCGCCACTTCGTTCATCACTTTGGACCATATTTCGGTCGAACGGGAACGAGCACTGCGATTCAACACATGAATCTGCTCATCATAACCGACCCATACGCCCATCGTAACGTCAGGCGTATAGCCGACGAACCACGTATCTGCGTAATTCTGCGTCGATCCTGTCTTAGCAGCTACTTCCGTTTTGCCAAAATGATTAAATTGGGTGCGGACAGAACGTGCTGTACCGCGCGAGCCTGTAATAACGGTCTTCATCATGTCCGTCATCAAGTATGCGCTCTGCTTGGTTACGACTGTCTGCGGGTTTACCTTATGCTCGTAAACTGTTTTTCCATTTGAGTCTTCTATCTTGTGAATATAGTAAGCATCGTGTAATTGACCTTCGTTCGCAATTGCACCGAACGCATTCGTAATTTCTTCAACCGTTACCCCGTAGCGCAATCCGCCGATAACGCCGGTTTGTGCTTGGTAATCCTCAGGTTGAATCGTGGTGATGCCTAGCTGTTTTACGAAATCGAGCGCGTTTTTAATGCCGACTTTTTCGATATAAATTTTCAAAGCGGGCAAGTTCAACGATTCGTTTAATGCTTTACGAGCCGTAACTAAGCCTTGGTATCGGCCGTTCGCATTACCTGGTATATGATAGCCCTTACCGGCATCCTTAAGGATCATCGGTGCATCATCGACGATGGATGCTGGCTGGATGAGACCTTTATCGATCGCTGGCAAGTAGGCGGCCAGCGGTTTCATTGTCGACCCGGGCTGCTTCATCATTTGCGTCGCAAGGTTCATCTGCTCGATTTCAAAGCCGCGTCCTTCGATCATGCCTAGAATCGCACCTGTCCGGTGATCAAGCATTAGGGCTGCAACTTGCTCCACGCCTTTCTTCTCACTGTAAGGCGAGAAGTTCTTATCATTATTTGCTACACGCTTCATCGCATCATAAATCTTTTTGTCAATCGTTGTTGTAATATGATAGCCTCCGCGCAGCAATTGCTCGCGCGCGCTTTGCAGCAATTCACTGTTCTCTCGCTTGCGCAAATCGGCTTTCGTCATATTCGGATGCTGCTGTAGAACGAGCACTTCCGCGGCCGCCCGTTCTGTTTCCATCATTAAATATGGATATGTAGAATAGGCCTTTGTAC
Organism: Paenibacillus sp. 481; assembly: GCF_021223605.1. Taxonomy (NCBI): domain Bacteria; kingdom Bacillati; phylum Bacillota; class Bacilli; order Caryophanales; family Paenibacillaceae; genus Paenibacillus; species Paenibacillus sp. 481. Next base: position 645,337 of record NZ_CP075175.1, on the reverse strand, counting down.
GGGATTCGGCCAAAGAGCCTTCAATATTAAAGGCGGTGGCTTCAGTGTACTGCTGCTGCGTAATTTTGTTTTCTTCCAGCATTCGTTTCAATACAAGCTTCTGACGCTCAATTGCTCTACTAATTCCGCGTTTGTTCCGCTCGCCCTTACCTGTATAAGCAGAGTAAGCAGATGGGAGCTGCGGCAACCCGGCTAAATAGGCGGATTGTGCAATATTAAGCTTATTTAAGTCATCAATGTTAAAAATGCCTTTTGCTGCTGCTTTAATGCCAAACACATTATAACCATTTGAACCGTTGCCGAATGGAACTTTGTTTAAATAAGCGGTCAAAATTTCTTCCTTCGACAAAAATCGTTCCATACGTAGTGATAAAAATATTTCTTTAGCCTTGCGGCTGTCTGTCTTTTCCAAACTTAAAAATACCCGTCTCGCTAATTGCTGAGTTAGCGTACTACCGCCTGTCTGAACAGGCAGGTTGAATACTTTTTGCACAGCCGCACGCGATAAGCCTCGAATGTCGATGCCGGAATGCTCAAAGAAGCGGTTATCTTCTGTAGCAAGCAATGCATCTATAACGGTTTGTGGAATTTCTTTAAAGGTAATAGGCCTGCGGTCTTCCTCTGTACGTAGTTGACCCATTTGCGTACCGTCTCTGAAATAGACAAAGCCAGTAATCGCATTTTCTTGAATTTTTTGTTCAATCAATTCCCGGGAGCGGATAGGCTCGTCTTTTACAAGAGAAGTAACATAACCGACGACCAAGCCTCCACCAAACAAGCCGCATAGCAGGCCGAACAGCATGAGCCATTTTATGACTGACCAGATGCGGCGTCCGATAGAAGCTTTCCGTTTCCCTGTTTCGCCGCTGTCCGTCAATTTTTCCTCAACCATGCAATTTATTCCTCCTTAATAGTTGCAGCACAGAACATTATATCACAAACTAAGCGGACGTTGAGTCCATTACATATAGTTACTAATAAAAAGTATGCTTCGTATAAATGATGTCGTTTGACGAATGATACACGGTATGATATAACAAATTTATTCGAAATGAACCGTTTCATATATTGTAGCGATGAAGGAGCAAGTAGACGTCCGAGTACTGTTAAACAGAGAGTCGGTGGGTGGTGCGAATCGACCAGTGCGGATTGTCGAATTACATTCTGGAGCTGCTTTGGGCTATGTAGACGAAATAACGCCTTTGCGTGTGAATGTTGTCGATCGGTGTCCAAAGCCGGGAAAGCTTCCCGTTATCAAGCATGAGTGAGAGCTTTAATGATCTTTTGTATGCGTGTATACGTATAGTATTAGGGCTCTAACGAGGGTGGTACCGCGAGCTAGTCTTTCTCGTCCCTTGAGGATGAGGAGGGCTTTTTTGTGCTTTCAGTCGATATTGTTCTGGTATTCTGGCTGCAATAATGTAGCGGTTATTTAACTAGGGAGGATTAGTAAGATGGAAAAAGCAGCTTTGAAATGGGAGTCGCTAACTGCTGAGCAGCAGCAAGAAGTTGAGCGCCAGCTTCACATTATTAGTCGTGGTACAGCGGAAATTGTACCGGTAGAGGAATTGAAGCAGAAACTAGTAAAATCATTGGCAACGGGAGAACCTTTGCGTATCAAGCTCGGTCTTGATCCGTCTGCGCCTGATATTCATGTCGGCCATACGGTCGTCTTGCACAAGCTGCGCCAATTTCAGGAGCTTGGTCATGAAGTTCAATTGCTTATCGGTGATTTCACAGGCCGTATCGGCGATCCGACGGGTAAATCAGAAACGCGTAAACAATTGACAGAAGAGGACGTTCAGCGTAACGCAGAGACGTACAAGAAGCAAATTTTCAAAATTTTAGATCCGGAACAAACGAAAGTTGTGTACAACTCTACATGGCTATCACCAATGTCCTTTGCAGATGTGGTTACGCTAGCGGCTAAGGTAACTGTAGCACGTATGTTGGAGCGCGACGACTTCACGAAGCGTTATCAAGCGGGCTTGCCGATCAGCATTCACGAATTTTTCTACCCGCTCATGCAAGGGATGGACTCTGTAGCATTGAAGAGTGATGTCGAGCTTGGTGGAACGGATCAGAAGTTCAACTTACTTATGGGCCGCACGTTGCAAAAGGAATATGGCCAAGAGGCGCAAATTACGATTACGATGCCGCTGTTAGAAGGCTTGGATGGCGTGCAAAAGATGAGTAAGAGCTTGGGCAACTACATCGGCATCGATGAAGAGCCGAACGAAATTTATGGTAAGGCGATGTCTGTACCGGACGAGCTGATGGTGAAGTACTACGAGTTGGTTACCGACTACACGAATGAAGAAATGGCAGCTTTGAAGCAAGGCTTGGCTGATGGCACTGTGCATCCACGTGATGCTAAAATGCGTCTAGGCTACACGCTCGTACGGATGTACCATGGTACGGAAGCGGCCGAGGCGGCGCAGCAGCATTTTGTGACGGTATTCCAACAGCGTGCGCTTCCAACTGATATCGAAGAACAAGTAGTGCCGGCTTCCGAGTTGGAAAATGGTAGCATTCGAATTATGAATCTGTTGACATTCCTCGGAATGGCGTCGTCCAATGGCGAAGCAAAGCGGAGCATTCAACAAGGTGCGGTAAAAATTAACGAGCAAAAAATAGATGATCCCAACGCAGAAGTTACGTTGCAGGCTGGAGATGTCGTGCAAGTAGGTAAGCGTAAGTTTGCGAAAATTAAGCTTTAATTATAAAATAAAAACGTTGGGGCCATAAGGCTCCAACGTTTTTTTGAACCGAATATTAACGGCTGTAGAACTCGACGATTTGCTTCTCATCGATGTCTTGGGACAATTCAGCGCGCTCAGGCAAGCGAACAAACTTACCTTCAACAGCAGCTTCGTTGTACTCCAAGTAAGTTGGCAAGTGGTGACGGCCTTCGATAGCTTCTTTAACCACTTTCAAACTACGGCTTCTTTCGCGCAAGCCGATTACGTCGCCAGTGTTTACCAAGTAGGACGCGATGTCAACTTTTTTGCCGTTGACTGTAACGTGACCGTGGGAAACCAATTGACGAGCACCTGCACGAGAGTTGGAGAAACCAAGACGATAAACAAGGTTGTCCAAACGGCTCTCAAGCAAGAACATGAAGTTCTCACCAGCGATACCTTGCATGTTGTTAGCACGATCGAACAAGTTGCGGAATTGCTTCTCGTTCATACCGTACATGTGACGAAGCTTTTGCTTCTCTTGCAATTGAATACCGTAACCGCTCATTTTTTTGCGTTGGTTAGGACCATGTTGTCCTGGAGGGTACGCGCGCTTCAATTCTTTGCCAGTACCGCTCAAGGAAATGCCCAGACGACGGCTTAATTTAAATTTAGGACCTGTGTAACGTGCCATATTAGTGTTGACTCCTTCTCATTCATGTAATGGTAGAATGTGGGGTCATTAGTGCCAAATTTCATTCATCGCTATCAGGGCCAAATGTTCAGCTCATCATAGAGGGACATTCCCCATGTTAGCTCCGGCACGATTAGTGAAACAGCCGCAGTCGCGCCGGCGATGAAATTCGTGAGGGTGACACAACAATTTCGCCCATACATCTGATAATAATATAAGAAGAATGAGCTGTATGTCAAGCTGGATTCGGTATTGATCACTTCCAACTGAGCAGGATATAAGACTCAATTTTAAAATATAGTTCTAATGTCCTAAAAAAAGTTTCCAACATTATGATATCATAGTATATTTTAATTGAAATATATTGTATGATAGTAGGAGACTACCTTATTTATTGAAGGAGAAAAGCATGAGAGTACGGCAACTCCACCAGCAAACTGAATCAGGAAAGTCCACTGACAGCGCGGATCAAATGCCAGCGCCAACAGCTATGGAACGAGCGGAACATGATAGCTGGATGTTGTCTTACGACGTGACGGAGCATGATTTACCCTATTTGCAACCGTTGCTCCAAGCTGCTTTTACGGACTGGCATCAAGAAATCCCGCCACAAGCTTCCATTCTTCAAGGGGAGCTTGCGCTCTATGATTATAATGGTGCTTGGATTAGGGGAGATCATGGACTAGTCTCAAGCACGTCTGCGTGTGAAGTAGCGAAGCGCTGCTTAGCAGGCGAGCTATCGTCTAATGGTGAAATACATACAGACGGTGTGTATATGGCAGCACTCATTCAATCAAGGCAGAATCAATTTAACATCGCTGTGTTAGTATGTCGGATGAGTAAACAGGCTAAGACGGCTATTACATCGACGACTATTTCATCTAATAAAGAACAAATGGCGGAGCAAGTTGAGCAGGCGCGACTCGTAGATAGCGTTGTGCTAGAAGCTTGGATACACTCCCTGCGTACACATTTTTATCGCCGCTTCGAATATTTGTTCGTTCGCGATATGGTTCATTCCCAAAAAATTGCCGAACGCGAGGCAAAGCGCCGCGACGTGTTGTATCATGTCGTGCGTCATATCCATGATCGGATTGACGTTGACTCCGTACTCGTCCAAATTGTGAGCGGGGTTGAGCGGCTCGTTACAGATGCTCATATTGAAGTGTATTTGTCGCAGGACCATCGGAGTGAAAATCCGAAGGTGAAGACGTTGTTGTTCAAGCCATGGAGCGATCCGCTTGTGCTGCAAGCGTTTATGAAAGGCGAAATGTGCTATCGAGCTTCGCTTGAAAATGGTAAAGGCGCAGAGGTAGCTTATGCGCTTAGTGGCAAGCAAGGCTCGTACGGCGTGTTAAAGGTTGTATTCCCGAACACAGAGCCCGATGCTTCCGACGTCCAGTTAATTCAGCTCATCGTAGAGACGGCTGGCACCGCGTTTGAAAATGCCCGTTTGCATGAGCAAGCAAACGAAGTCATTCAAGAACTTCGTTTTATTAATGAATTAACGAAAAGAATCAATCAAAGCTTGCGCTTATATGATGTGTTTCATGACGCTACGCATGAGCTGTTACATGTATTTCGGGCTGATTTTTGTATGTTGCTGCAAGTTAGTGAAGATAAAAAGCAGTTCGAGGTTGTATCGTGCAATATGTCCGAATACGATGGCGCTAAGCTAGCTGTAGATGATGGGCTATTTGGCTATATGTATTCTTTACGTGAGCCGATCATTATGTCTGACACGGGAGAACATACCCAACTGCAAATTAAATTTTTTGAGCAGCTGCAATTGCGCTCGTTAATTGCTGCTCCGTTGTTTATCGGTGGTGAAATGGTCGGTATTGTACTGTTGGCTGATCGACGCCCGCACTTCTTCACGTACGATGGCTTCAAGCTGCTGCAAATGTTGGCGACCCATATTGGACTTGCCATTGCGAATGCTACCTTGCATGCCAGAGTGAAGCATATGGCGAACAAAGACCAGCTTACGGGGCTGTATGCCCGTCACTATTTAGATAAGCAAATTTCTCGTCAGCAAAATATCGATTTTTGCGGCTCTTTAATTATCGTCGACATTGATCACTTTAAACAAATTAATGACACATACGGACACCAAACGGGTGATAAAATATTGCATCAAGTAAGTGAAATTATTCGTAGCTCAATTCGCGAAACGGATATTGCCGCACGTTGGGGCGGGGAAGAGCTTGCGATTTATTTCCCACAATTGAACGCCGAGCAAACGGTTCGAGTTGCTGAGCGAATTCGGGCGCGAGTTTCCCAAGAGACCGACCCGAAAGTAACGGTGTCATGTGGAATTGCGGAATGGACTTGGCAGGATGAAAAAATAAGTGTTGAATCGTTGTTCTATCGAGCCGATATGGCTTTGTATGAAGCGAAGAACGGCGGCCGTAATCAAATACGAGTTAGCTCTTAAGCTCGGAAAATCGTAGCGAGAATAAACAGCTGACAGTTGACAGACGATAAAAGAGGTGGACATATGTCCACCTCTTTTTTGCATCGTGCACGACTTATCTGATGAGGTAAGGAAAGGATTTTGAATGTGAGCCTGCTTAGTGGATTTTTCAATAAAACGTTATGTGATGTCACAGCTCGCTTATTTATCGTTAGCTTGTTGTTCGTATCGGGGTGTTATACCCCTGTCCATTCGCCTCCAGAAGAGATGCTGGAACGATCTTTAAGTGGTGTCATGGGTAAAGATGAATTTTCATTTCGAGGATTTGCAGAAGTTCGAGTAGGTGAGAACATGATACTCATGAAACAGTTTCGGTATGAGGGAGCCGTTCGTCAGCATCAAGGCACACATATGAGATTAAGCCGTAATGTCGAACGTGACACGACAAGTAAGCGCTGGAATCCTTTGCGACATCTTGAAGAGCTGCGGGCTGTGCCGAAGCGGGTTTCTTTGCTACGCGTACCCGACTCTGATGATTTAAACATGACATCGAGTGGTAATCCCATACAGGTGAGGGCGAGTAACCTCACCACCTCAAGGGCCAGCATGATTTCACAATTCACGAAAAAGGGGGCTATTCCGCTAAACATTAACGTGCGACCACACGATGCGAAAAAAATGCTGTCGCAGTACTTGCAAGAAGATTACGAAAGCATCGTCATTCCGAACAAGCAATTGGAACGTGTTCGCGGGCAGCTCTCGGCGTCAGCTCAGCAGGAGTTGGCGAATGAACTTAACGCTGAGGCGGAACAAGGTCGTCAACGTTTAACAAGCATGCTGGAAAATGCTACGGTAAATGCGACTTATGTACTATGGGTGGATCAGAAGCGACAACTGCCACTAGCATTAGAAACACAAATGACAGCGGCATATAAGGTGGAGGGTCAACCTCGTCAAGAAACGATACGGATGGTTTCAGAATTCGTGAATTATCGCTGACTTTAACTACCAAGTCGTGATACAATAGCATGTAGATCGATGTGAGTCGCCAGAGGAGGAACAATGATGAGAGATCCTAGATTGCAGCAATTAGCACATAACTTAGTTTGTTATTCCATAGACGTACAGCCTGGTGAAAACGTACTGGTCGAAATGATCGGCTCTGAACGTGAATTAGTGAATTGTATCATTGATGAAATCGCAAAACGCGGCGGACGTCCATTTGTCGAATTGACGGATTATTCGGTGTTGCGTACCTTGTTAAGAAATGCGACGCAGGAACAAATGGAAACATGGAAAGAATATGACTTGCTACGCATGCAAAATATGCAAGGTTACATAGGCATTCGTGGCAGTAATAATGTAAACGAACTGTCTGATGTGCCAAAGGATAAAAAGAAATTGTATGATTCCATCTATACTCATCCTATTCATTTGGAAGAACGTGTGAAACGTACAAAATGGGTCGTACTTCGTTATCCGAACGCTTCGATGGCACAACTTGCGAATACATCGATCGAGGCATTTGAAAATTTCTATTTTGACGTATGTAATTTGGATTACGCAAAAATGGATTTGGCGATGGACCCATTGAAAGCGATGCTTGACCGTACGGACAAAGTACGTCTTGTAGGTCCAGGTACGGATTTGTCATTCTCGATTAAGGGTATCGGTTCGGAAAAATGTGCAGGCAATCGCAACATTCCGGATGGTGAGGTATATACAGCACCTGTGCGCGATTCCGTTAACGGTACGATTTCGTACAACTCTCCGTCCATTTATAATGGCGTTACGTTCGAGAACGTGAAGTTCCGCTTTGAGAACGGTAAAATTGTAGAAGCAACAAGCAACGATACCGAGCGTTTGAATGATGTTCTGGATACGGATGAAGGAGCACGTTACATCGGGGAGTTTGCAATTGGGGTTAACCCACATATTTTGCACCCGATGAAAGATATTTTGTTCGATGAAAAAATTGCAGGCAGCATTCACTTTACGCCAGGACAAGCTTATGAAGTGGCTGATAACGGTAATCGCTCGTCGGTTCACTGGGATTTGGTTCTGATTCAGCGCCCCGAGTATGGTGGCGGCGAGCTCTATTTTGATGATGTGCTTGTACGTAAAGACGGTTTATTCGTCGTTCCTGAGTTGGAAGGCTTAAATCCAGCTAACTTGAAGTAACTTTTTAGGTGTGTAATGGCACATGAAAGCGTATTTTTGGTTGCTTTGGCTGGCCGAATCACGGTATGATAACAATATAGAGAAGTTATGATTTAATGATGGAGGGATGAAACATGTCCAACAACACTGCAATTGTAGAAATCTCGCAAACGGCTGGAAGATTTAGTTCCTCAATTGTGTTACAAGCAGACCATAAATATATCGATGTGAAGAGCATTCTTGGGTTGTTTACAACACTCGTCGGTAACCAAAATTATGAACTGCATGTGCACGGTACCGATGCCGAAGAGGCGAAAAAAGCATTGGCTGAAGTGTTCAAGAAGCACGGCCTAAACGTCACGGTCGTATCTGAATAATACTGATGGCCGGGGGCCGTTCTGCCCCTGGTTTTTTACTGTAGAACAGTTCGTGCAGTCACCTTCTTCGTCGGACATCTTGTGTTACAGGTCATGATCGTCTAATATGATAATAGATGAATCGTGACTTCGGGTAATAGGGGGGAAATAAGGCATGTCTTCGTCGAATGTGTTGCAACAAATCAATGACAAAGCGCTCGCTCTACTCGAAGATGAAGCGCATCAAATAGAGAAGCTCATTCAGGTCCAAATGGAAAATTTGGCGACGCGCTATTGCCCTCTCTATGAGGAAGTATTGGATACGCAAATGTATGGCTTTTCACGTCAGGTTGATTTCGCTGTCCGCGCTGGACTAGTTGAAGAGACATTAGGAAAGCAACTCGTTAGCAAGTTAGAGCGTAATCTGGCTTCTCTGTATGAGGCCATGAACAAGTCTGCAAAGTGATGCAGTCCTATGCTATGATGTCACATATGGAAGCTTGGAGGCTTAAAGCCCCAAGCTTTTTTTATTGCCCACAAATCCCTTTATTTTCAAAAAAAAGAATTTTAATAATAGGGGATTCGACAAATATTGCCCCGGAAATAATATGAAAAAGGTTTATCCCAAGACAACTTACAACATATCCAGAATAGAAACAGTTGTATACAGTCAAAAAGTATTCTAATATGGTGTTGTAAGTATAAATATTCCAGTTGAAATGAAGAAGGAGTTGTTGTAATGAGGAAAAAGGCTTGGTTGATCTGTCTGTGTATGACCTTATTCGTTAGTTCTCACATGATTCCATTTGTTGAACCGAATATCAGTCATGCATCGCCAACGAAAGCTGAGATCGTGCGGGACAAATACGGGGTACCGACTATAACCGCAGCAACGAACAAAGAGCTGTTTGAACTATTAGGTTACGCCGTTGCAGAGGATCGCTTGTTTCAGTTAGAATTAGTGAAGCGTGAAGCGAAAGGCAACTTAGCAGAAATTGTCGGTAAAGCTTTTGTAGAAGCGGATAAGCGTAAACATTTGTATGGTTATACGGAAGCCGAGTATCAACAAATATTCAATACGCTTGCACCTCAAACGAAAGAGATTATCCAAGCCTATGTCGACGGAGTTAATCGTCGTATCACTGAAGTCAAACAGCGACCAGAACTACTACCATTTGAATTTAAAAAGACTAAGCTAGAACCGAGCAAGTGGAGCGTCACCGATTCCTTAGCAGTCAACACTTCCTTAACCCGCAGATTTGGCCAGATTGGTGGAACGGAGCTTGAGAAGCTGAGGGAATTAATCCAGCTGAATGAGAAATATGACTTGGAAGCAGCATGGAACATATTTAATGACCGCTACTGGAGCAATGATTCGAAAGCGCTCACCTACATCGATGAAGTGCCAGAACGCACACCAACACGCACGTTTACCCCTCAACAAGTTAAGACCTACATTTCAGATATTTCTACAAAAGATACCCTACATGCCATCAAAGAAACGCAAACACTTGCCAGCAATGCATTATCTGCTACAGAGCAGATTGGACTACCCGCAGCACCACAGCTTGCCAGCTTTGCATGGGTTGTGTCCGGAAAGCGTACTTCAACGGGACAGCCGCTACTAGCGGGAGATCCAGAGATGGGATTTTCATATCCAGGGATTGTATATGAAGCGCATTTGCGTGGCGGTACTGGATTTGATGTGGCAGGCTTACATCTTGTCGGCACATCAGGTATTCCAATCGGTCATAACAAACATACGGCATTCACGATGATGGTCGGCATGGGAGACAATACAGACATTTATCGTGAGACATTAAATCCAAATAACAGAGAGCAATATTGGTATAACGGAAAATGGGTTGATATGGAGAAGCGCACGGAAACCATTCGTGTAGCAGGGCAACAGCCCGAAACGATTACGATATACAAAACGGTGCACGGTCCTGTAATCGCGCCTGTGAGTTTCGATCCGAAAAAATCGACATCGAAACATGTGTATACATGGAAATATGCACATTGGATGCTTGATGCCAAGACAGTAGAAGGTTACTTGAGCATTATGCAGGCTAAAAATGTAACCGATCTACAAGCAGGAATGGCAAAGGTGTATACGTCACTCCATTTAATTGGGGCTGATTCCGAAGGGAATATCGGATACGCGCAAGCCGGATTAGTTCCTGTTCGTCCGGAAGGAAGCGACTTCCGTTTACCGCTGTCAGGTACGGGCAATATGGAGTGGAGCGGGAAGTTTGTAGCGATGTCTAAGGTTACGAACCCGAAGAAGGGCTATATCGCGGGTTGGAACAATAAATCGAACCCTGGCTTTAATAATGCAGACAACTTCTATTTTGGTAAGTATCATCGTGCCTTGTGGTTGGAGCGGATGCTGCAACATAACAATAAGGTGACGCCTGAAGATATGGAAGCGATGCACGTCGCGGTGGGCAGCATTATCGGTACGAAAGATGGACTTCGTGAGAGCGGAGTGTATGCTAAAGATTTGCTGTCTTATTTGACAGCAGCTATTAATAAAGTTCCTGCCAACGATCCTTATTACGACAGGCTGCACAAAATGGTCGAAAGCCTTCGACTGTGGGACGGTCGTGCTGTAGACAGTGCGATTACGAGTACAACTTTCAGGACAGAGCAGTTGATTTTTGAAACGTGGCTTTCTAACCTGCTGAAATTCACGTTTGAAGATGAATTTAAAGGCATTTCGGCGAAATATACGTATTTTGACGAACGATTTAATATCCTGCTGCGAGCTTTGGATGGAAACACATCCTCAGTGCCTTTGTCACGTAATTACTTTGATAACATGGACACGAAAAATGTTGTGGAAACAGCCGATCAACTAATGGTAAAAAGCATGAAAGATACGCTCGATGAGTTGAGTAAAAAATACGCGAGTGAAGATATGAAGAAATGGATTGAAAAACGTACGAACACGAGCATAGAGCATCCTTTTTTGAAAGAAATCGGGCAATTTCCAGAGCAAAGATCTGGAACGTACTCCTTTATTGTTCAGTTCAACCCGAGCAAAGAGACCGTTGCTGCGCAAGATGGAAAACCTAAGCTTTCCTTGGAAGGCAAAAGCCGTTGGCCATATGGAAATAGCTCCTTTATTGGCATGGATAACAAAGGGAGTCAAACGTTAGATAATCCTCATTTAATGGATATGCTGGAACTTTACAAGGCGTTTAAGTTTAAACCGATGATGCAAAAATAAACATAATATCGGACTTTTTCTTGCTGTTTATGGCCGTCCAGAGAGAAGGATACTTCTTTTTGGGCGGCACAATATGACTTAACACGGAATAAAAAATCGGAGCATTGCACCCTTGTTACTTATATTTGCTCTTGTAGGTAAAGTGGACAAATCAAACGGCTAATGCGAATTGGAGTGCGCACTAAAAAACAATATTCGCTTAATTTCGACAAAAAATTTATCGAAATTTGACTGAAAATGATTTGCATTGTCGAAAAATCGACAGTATGATAAAGATTGATACGTAAAAAGACTACATTTTTGTTTTAGATGTGGGAGTGTTATCACTCTTATTTTATTGGATAAAGAGGACGTTTGGACTAAACAGCATCGTACACGATTTCAAATATTAACGGCTGACGCAATGGCAACAAGTGGCTGGCGGTTGTTTGAAGATGATGACGAAGTGACAAATAGGTAAGGTAAGCTATTAACATTTTCAAATGTTGAATAGCTTTTTTTAGATCAGTAGCAATTTTGGGTGATGTTTTAAGGTGAAAGAGGGAGTTGAGCATGTTTGGAAGCGAACGCGACTAAAGTAGAACCAATGATACCATTTCAAACCGAATATGAATTATTTACGTATGTGATGCCTGAAGAAACAGCACATATGTTGGACGAATTTGTACGTACATATCATGTGTCACGGGAAATAGCAATTGGCGGAGCTTGGGGTGCACTCTTAGGACGATATAATGATGTGGATCAAGTGGACGTATACGTGCGTGAACAATACGGTACGACCATTTTGCAGCAGGTCAGTCAAGCTGATGAAGTAACAGCTATGTTGCAAGCGACACATGAATACATGTTCAGAGCCAATAGCACCTATGGTGAAATCGATGAGATTGGAGATAACGACATCGTATCGTACTGCTGGTATGAAGATGAGAATGGAACCCCATTGCGTCAAGAACTAATGCTAGGTGATATCCATATCAGCTATCGACCATTTTATGAAAGCGCCGTACATTCCTATTTGATCACTTTTTATTATAAGCGAAATAGATACCAGCAAGCGACGAAGAAGAGCTTAGCCGATCATTTTTTCCAGCTTATAAAAAATATGATGCTTCATCCTGACAAAAAATTTGGTGAGCTCGAATTGCTAACGGATCTCGAGAAGCAGCAACTCATTTTTGAAATCAATCATACGCAAGCACCGTACCCAATGAACGACAGTGTTGTGGCATTGTTTGAGAATCAGGTCGCTTTGACGCCCGACCATATCGCGATTGCGGAGGAAGGGTGCGAACTCACGTATGCAGAGCTGAATAAACGTGCAAACCGCATTGCACATGTGTTACGAAAAAAAGGTGTGGCACGTGAGCAAGCAGTCGGTATTTTGGCAGAGCGCTCGGTAAACATGGTCATTGGCATCCTGGCTATTTTGAAATCCGGGGGAGCGTATGTTCCGATTGATTCGGAGTATCCACAGGATCGAATTCAATATTTGCTTGAGGATAGCGGCGTGCAGCATGTGCTGACAAGCGATCATTTAACGGATCTGTTGCCGAAGCAGATCGCTTGTATTACGTTTGATCATACGGAGTGGTTAGCGGAATCGGAACATAATCCCCGCCTCGTCAATTCAGCGGAAGACTTAATTTATATCATGTATACGTCAGGTTCAACGGGTAGACCGAAAGGGGTCATGGTTACGCATCGTAACGTCGTGCGGCTCGTTAAAAATACGAATTACGTAAGTTTTCGTGAAGGTGATACGATATTGCAGACGGGCTCGCTCGTGTTTGATGCCTCGACGTTTGAAATATGGGGAGCGCTGTTAAATGGAATCCGGCTTGTCATTGTAGATAAGGAGACGATATTAGATTCGCAGTTGTTGGAACAAGCGATTGTGCGTTATCAAGTGACGACGTTGTTTTTGACGACGGCATTGTTTATTCAGCTTGTGGATTCTAACGTACACTTGTTTGATCGCGTGGAACAGCTCTTAGTTGGTGGCGAACTAATGTCACCCAAACATATTTTGCACACGTTAAAGGAATGCGCACCGATTGCGGTATCGAATATTTATGGCCCGACGGAAAATACGACTTTTTCGACAAGCTTTCAATTAACGGGAGCAGAAACGGGAGCAATTCCGATTGGTGTTCCGATTTCGAATTCAACCGTCTACGTGGTCAATGCTTTTGGTCAATTGCAACCCGTTGGTGTAGTCGGAGAGTTGTGGGTCGGTGGCGACGGAGTCGCACGTGGATATTTGAATCGAGAAGATTTGACGAAGGAGCAATTTATTGAAAGTCCGTTTAAAGCGGGTGAAAAGATATATAAGACCGGTGATCTGGTGCGGATGTTACCTGATGGTAATATCGAGTTTGTCGGACGCAAAGATCATCAAGTTAAAATTCGTGGCTACCGGATGGAGTTAGCAGAAATTGAAACACAGATCCATGCACATGAACATGTGAATGAAACGATCGTGATCGATTTTGAAGAGGAGTCTGGGCAAAAAGCGCTATGCGCATACATCGTTGCAGATGCTTCCGTAACAGCAGCGCATATGCGAGCGTATCTGGTGGAACATTTGCCAGCATATATGGTGCCTGCGTATATGATGTTTATGGAGCGGATGCCATTAACAATAAATGGTAAAATTGATCGTGCAAAGCTACCGCAGCCTGAAAAGCAAGTACATATCGCCGTGAACTACGAAGCTCCAGCTAACGAGATTGAACAAAAGCTCGTGGAAATGTGGGAACAGTTGCTTGGCTTTGCGCCAATCGGTGTGACGGACAATTTCTTTGAACGGGGTGGTCATTCGCTTAAACTGCTCCAACTGCAAACGAAAATTGAGCAGTCGTTTCATGTGGGGCTATCCTTTAAGCAGCTGTTTGCAGCGCCTTCTATTCGTTCAATTGCGATTTTGATCAACCAACAAGAAGAGCAGCATTATGAAGCAATTGGGCAAGCAGCCCAGCAGCCTCACTACGTGCTCGCTCCATCTCAAAGACGGATATTCGCCTTGGAGCAGCGGAGCGAAGTTGGCGTAGCCTACAACATTCCGCTCATGTACCGTATTCAAGGCAACGTTCAAGTTGAGCGTCTGGAGCAAGCGCTTGCTAACTTGATCGAGCGCCATGAAGCATTGCGTACCTCATTCCATTGGATCAATGAGCAAGTCGTCCAGCGGATACATACGTACGAAGAGACAGGCTTTAAGTTACAGCAGCTAGATGGGACTCATTATAACCTCAGAGAACTGACTGACGAGTTCTCCCGTCCGTTCAATTTAGCGCAGGCACCATTGTTTCGTGCTACTTTGGCCCAGATGGAGCAAGGTGAATATGTGCTGTTATTGGACGTCCATCACATTGTGTTTGACGGCACGTCGCTGCATATTTTTGCAGATGAGTTGTCTGCCCTGTATGAAGGGCGCACACTGGAGCCGGTGCAGCTCCATCTTAAAGATTACGCAGAATGGCATCAGCGTACGGAAGAAAGCGTGGAGGCTCGTGCGAGAACGGCAGCGCAAGAGCAGTTTTGGGGCAATATGCTAGCAGGAGAATTACCGCTGTTGGAGCTTCCTACTGATTTCACTCGTCCGCCCGTACAATCCTTTGCGGGTGATCAAGTCCGCGTTGAACTGTCGGCTGTGCAAACGGAAGGTTTGAAGCGGTTAGCTAAAGAGCAAGGTGTGACGTTATATATGGTGCTGCTCTCCCTGTATAAAGTATTGTTATCCAAATACGCGGACAAGGAAGACCTTATCGTCTGCTGCGCAATAGCGGCACGTACGCACGCGGATTTGGATAACATAATCGGCATGTTCGTCAACACGTTGCCGATTCGCAGCTATCCAGCAGGCAGCAAACCATTTGCTACCTATGTGCAAGAGATGAAAGAAACGATGTTGTCTGTGTACGAACATCAAGCGTATCCGCTGGATTCGCTTCTCGAGCGGTTGCCGCTCAAAGGTAACGTCGGTCGCAGTCCGCTATTTGATACGGTTTTCGTTATGCAAAATATGGGGAATACGTCGATACGCACAGCAGATGCGACATTGACGTTGCTGCCGTATCATAATGGCACGGCTAAATTTGATTTGTTGCTGGAAGCAGTAGAGCATGAGACTACAATGGCGCTTCATTTTGAATATTGCAAGGCATTGTTTCTACGTGAAACTGTAGAGCGATTAGCACATCATTTTATGCAGTTGGTCGCACATGCAGTCAAGGAACCAGAACGGTTAATCGGTGAACTGGAAATGGTAACGGAGCAGGAGAAGCTCCAATTGATTGAACAGTTTAATTGTACAAGTACAGACTACCCGCAGCACATGCTTGTACATCGTATATTCGAGGAGCGGGCGCTGGCGACACCACATCGTGTGGCGATCAAAGCTCCGGAACGTGAGCTAACGTATGGAGAGCTTAATGCGGAAGCGAATCAATTAGCGCACTACTTGCGTACGCAGGGCGTTACTCGTGATCAAGCGGTAGGTCTGTTTACTGAGCGGACAGCAGATATGATTGTCGGTGTACTGGCTATCATGAAGGCGGGTGGCGCCTATTTACCGATTGATCCGAGCTATCCACAGGAGCGGATTCAGTACTTAATTGAGGATAGCGGAGCTAGTATCGTGCTAACTAACGTCCAATTGATTGAAAAATTGCCGGAGCACGTAACGCGCATTATATTTCACTCAACTATGATGCCCGATCAACCGATACATAACTTAATTAGTCAACATGAACATCCCGACAATCTTATTTACTTGATGTACACGTCGGGTTCAACAGGTAAACCCAAAGGCGTTATGGTCACACATCGCAACGTCGTTCGACTCGTGCAAAATACGAATTTTGTGACGTTTCACGAAGATGACTGCATGTTACAAACGGGCTCGCTTGTATTTGATGCATCGACGTTTGAAATTTGGGGAGCGCTCTTAAATGGATTAACTCTTGTGATTGTAGCTCAACAAACTATTTTGGATGCTGAGCAGTTGGGAAAAGCCATTAAGCATCATCGTATTACGATGATGTGGTTAACTTCACCACTTTTTACACAGCTGGTGGAGAAAGATGCGAGCATATTTGCACCGATACGTACGCTTCTTGTTGGAGGGGATGTTCTATCACCTAAACATATTTACCGTGTGCTGGATCAATGTGCGCCGATTTCAATCGTGAACGGCTACGGTCCAACGGAGAACACGACTTTCTCAACCTGTTATGAAATAACGCAGGAGTGCGAAGGTTCTATACCGATTGGAGTACCGATCGCCAATTCGACGGCTTACGTTGTCGATCGTTATGGAAAGCTGTTGCCGATTGGCCTAGCTGGTGAGTTGTGGGTCGGTGGCGACGGAGTCGCACGCGGATATTTGAATCAGCCTGACTTGACTGATCAGAAGTTTATCGATAACCCTTTTAAAGCTGGACAAAAATTGTACAAAACAGGCGACCTCGTGCGTTGGCTGCCTGACGGTAACATCCAATTTCTTGGACGCAAAGACCATCAGGTCAAAATTCGTGGTTACCGGATGGAACTGGGTGAGATTGAAGCGCAAATTCGAACGCATGAACGCGTCAAAGAAATACTTGTGGTGGATATAGAAGAGGCATCTGGGCAAAAAGCGTTAAGTGCTTATATTGTTGCTGAAGGTGAAATGACAGCGGCAGACATCAGGCAGTTCTTATTGCAACGGTTGCCAGATTACATGATACCGACGTATTATGCCTTTTTGGAGCAAATGCCGCTCACGACGAATGGCAAGATGGATCGAACGAAGCTTCCTGCACCTGTAAGACAGGAGTGGCCAACGGACAATTATATCGCGCCTGCGAACGATCTGGAGCAGAAGCTGGTGAATGTGTGGCAGGAGCTACTTCGTATAAGTACCGTTGGGGTTGAAGATAACTTCTTTGAGCTAGGCGGCCATTCTTTGAAGGCTATCGCGCTCGTTGCACAGCTTAAGCGAGAGTTCGAAGTTGATGTGAGCGATGTATTCGCGTATCCAACCATTCGTCAACTTACACAGCATATGAAGTTCCGCCCGAATCATATGAAAGAAAAGTTGGAGCGTATCGTATCTTCGCAGCAAGACGGAATGTCAGCTGAAGCGGAGTTCTTTGTAAATCATCAGCGCGATGCTTATACAGCGAATAATGTGCACTTTGCAGCGCTTGATTTATCAGCACGTGTGAATAATGGAAATGTGCTACTGACCGGCGCGACAGGATATTTAGGCGCGTACTTGTTACATGATTTGCTTACTTATACGGACAATGAGGTTACGGTAATCATTCGTGGGGATACGTCAGAACATGCACGACTGCGCTTAATGGACAAGCTCGACTTCTATTTTGGAGCGCAGTGGTTTACTAATTATGCTTCGCGTATTCAAGTGCTGGCTGGTAATTTGTCTGAACATAGGCTTGGCCTTCATGATCATGATTATGATTACCTTGCACAGGCTATCGATGCGATTATCCATGCGGCAGCTAATGTCAAGCATTATGGACACTATTCCGAGTTCGTGCTGAACAATGTGACAGCGACGGAGCATTTGCTGCAATTAGCGGCAGCGAAGCGTCACAAATCATTCCACCATGTGTCGACGATGTCGCTCGGCATGGGGACGATTGAAGGTCAGACGGCGGCTTTGTTCACCGAGGACGATTTGGATATGGGTCAGCGATACGATAATTACTACGTACAGACTAAGTTTGAGGCTGAGCGACTAGTAGTAGCGGCTAGAGCAGAAGGGTTGAACACAAACATTTATCGTGTGGGCAACATTGTGTTTCATTCAATGAGCGGTAAGTTTCAAGAAAATATCGGAGAAAACGCCTTTTATAATAGATTGCGGTCGTTCATTCAATTAGGGAGTGTGCCGGATGAAGGTCAGTATACAGATCTGTCTTTTGTTGACCAAGTAAGCCGTGCTATTGTCACTTTGTTCGACCGACCGGCGATGTACAATGAAACGTTCCATATTTATAATCCGAACGCGGTCAACATTTCGGATATGCTCGTGCAGCACCATGAGTTTCAATTAGAATCCCTTTCACTGAAATTGTTTATGAATCGCTTATTTGCACAATACGATCAGGATGAATTACGCGAGGCGGTTGAGAACGTGATGCTCCATAGCGGTTGGATGAATGAAAATGAGGTACAGACTCAGTTTGTTCATGCCGCGGAACGAACGACAAATGTGCTTAAGAAGCTTGATTTTCAATGGATAATACCTAATGGACAGCATTTTTCAACTATGATCGCGCATTGTGTGGAAGTCGGATTTATTAAAATAAAGTAATTCTTCTATCGTCAAAGTAACTTTTTTCAAACGCGGCATCTGTTTGATTACGGAAGGGAAGCGTGTAGGCAAGTATTTATATGAATGTACACAACATTTTATAACTCAAATCAGTATAATTGATATTGTACGAATAATTTAACATTTTTTAAGGAGGAACTGTTTCGATGTATAATGTAGATTTAAATGTGGAAAAAAACCGCCTTTACGTCAAGCTGGAAGGCATGATGACGATGGAAGAAGCCATTGTGTACGACCAAGCCGTTCGTAGTTGCGTTGATAAAGCTAAGGACGGTTATACGTTCTGTATTGATATGGCAAATGCACAACCTGCTCCGGCAGAAGTAAATGAGTACTTAGCGCCACTTCGTGAATATATGGCACGTAAAAACATTATCGGATCTGCGATGATCGTCAGATCTGAGCCTACGAGACGGCAATTATCCCGCCTTATTAAAGAACTTGGCGTAGCCTATGATGTGTCTCAAAGCATCGAAGAAGCGGATCGTTATTTGGATTCGGTTTAATTACATAATTTGGATGAAATGATCTCTCGTTATAATAGCGGGAGGTCTTTTTTTAAGGGGGAGCAGTTGGTGGTGTTGTTTGCTTTCATGCTTGCGGGGAGATACAATATAGGTAGAGAGAAAGGAGGATGACGATGACAGAAGAGCAACTCATTACGCAAGAAGGAAACATCCGTATTTCGGACGATGTTGTCGCGACAATTGCCGGGTTAGCCGCTTTGGAAACACCGGGAATCGCAGCAATGTCTGGGGGGTTATCTGAAGGTTGGGCGAAGCGTCTAAGCGGTAAAAACGCGCAAATGGGCGTGTCCGTGGAAGTCGGTCAAGTGGAAGCGGCTGTCGATTTACGCGTCATTGTCATGTACGGAATGCCGATTCAGGAGGTATGCCGTCAATTGCAACTTAACGTGCGTGAATCGATTCAGAACATGACTGGACTTAGTGTGGTTGAAGTTAATGTGAAGGTCGAGGGCGTTGCGTTCAAGGATGAAGATATGGAAGATATGCTGCGCGCGAAATAAGCCCGGTAGCTGGAAATAAGGTAGACGAATCTCATGCGTAATAAAGAAAAAGACTACACAGGCCGTATTGGCCGGTAGTCTTTTTTACTATTAACGGTTTTGCGGGAAACGACTTTTTCTTTTGTCGTATGCACACGATTGTATTCGCGCGAAATACTAAGTAAAATGCCGATGCTTCCCATCGTGATTAATAGCGATGAACCGCCATAGCTTATAAGCGGCAGCGTTACGCCTGTAATCGGAATCGTTCGTGTTACACCACCGATGTTAATAAAAGCTTGTACCGCGATGATGCCAACGATACCGACACCGACTAGCGTGCCGTAAATGTCAGGGCAGCGTAGTGCGATAATAAGTCCGCGCCATATAAATGCTAAATAAATAAGCAAAAACAGCGTTGTCCAAATAAGGCCAAGCTCTTCAGCGATAATAGCGAATATAAAGTCGGTGTAAGGATACGGCAAGTAGAACAGCTTTTGGATACTTTGACCGAAGCCTGCGCCTGTCCAGCCGCCATGCGCGATTGCTTTTAATGATTCTACTAGATTGTAGCTCGTATTGCTCGGATCATGCATCGGGTCCAACCAAGATTGAATACGTGCAAATTGGTAGCCGTCTGAAAGGTCTCCTGGAAGGATTAACATTCTCAAGCCAAGCACAACGAGCACCCCGATAATGCCGACAAGCATGCAGTTCAAGATGTGCTTTAAGTTGGCCCCGCCAGCGATAACGATTATGCCTGCACACATGGTCAAGATCATGGCGGAACCAAAATCAGGCTGCAACATAATGAGCCCGACAACGAAACCGACGATAATCATGACCGGAAAGAGTCCTTTTTTGAAATCGCGGAACTTCTCGCCCTTCTTAGTAATTAAGGCAGACAAGTAGAGCACGATTGCAATCTTGGCTAATTCTGCTGGCTGAATACCTAATGAGCCAATCATGAACCAACTGCGTGCACCATTAATGGGTCCTCTAAACAATACAAGCACAAGCAGTAGTAATGTAACGATAAATAACGGAATATACAATTTCTTATACGCAGTGTATCGAATGTTCATTGCCAATAAAAGGGCAACAAATCCAATTCCAGCCCACATTAACTGTCTCTTCATAAAGTAGAGTGCATCATAGTTGAATTTTTCAGAAACGGCAGTTAGACTGGAACTCGCACTGAACACCATGACGACACCGAATCCCGTAAGAAGCAACGTGAGCACTAGCAGCAAGAAATCCGGTGTGCCTTTGTTGACAGAAGGGGAAGGTTTCTCTCGTTTCATGGGTTTATAACTCGTTCTGTTCAAAGAGAACGCCTACTCGCTTAAAGCTTTCTTTAATTCTTGCAACTTCTGATTAGCACTGTTCAAGAAAGATTGCGGAATTGGTGTCTCATAATCCAAACCGTGTGGGAACGTTGCGCGACCCATATATACGGCCTCGATTGCAAGAATCGTATCAGGCTTCTCTAGCTTGCCTTCTCTGACACGAGTGTTGATGCGCAAAAAATATTCCTCATTATTTTGTTTGTCTTCAAATTTGAGATCATATGTAGCACGGTAATATTCCCATTGCCAGCGAACAAATCCGATCGCTTCTGCTACTTCGTCGAGATGGGCCAAATCGGATTCAAGTCCGACTAAGCCGGAGTTTTCGATAATCATGCGATAGTTTCCTCCTTCACAATCTTTCCTTCTATACACTCTTTTTCATGATAGTATGTTTCCAACTCATGTGCAAGATATCGTCTTACGACAGACAACAGTTAAAGTGCTAGGTTATGAACGTTTTGTGACAACGATATTAACATCGTCCAGCGCTTGTTTCATCAGGTTTATGATACAATAGACGTAGAAAAAGCTGGATCAATTGTCGTTGCTAACTGGTTGCTACTGGAGGAGAGGGTGTGACGGAGGTTATGGCACAATGGGTGAAAGATGCGTTGCAGGAACAATTTACGGAGACAGTGGCGTGGCGCCGACATCTACATATGAATCCTGAGCGTTCTTATGAAGAGCAGCGTACGGCGCAATTCGTTGCCGATAAGCTAGAGGCAGCAGGCTGGGACGTGACAAGAAATGTAGGCGGGCACGGTGTTATTGGCAAATTGTCTAATGGCAACGGACCTGTCGTCGCGCTGCGCGCAGATATGGATGCGCTGTCAATTCAAGACGAGAAGACGTGTGAATATCGTTCTACGGTGCCTGGAGTGATGCACGCGTGTGGTCATGATGGTCATACGGCGACGTTGCTAACTGTCGCACAAGTATTAGCTGCCCATCAGGAACAATGGGCAGGAGAAATTAGGCTGTTGTTCCAGCCAGCAGAAGAAGTAAGCCCTGGTGGAGCTCAAGCGATGATTCGTGACGGGGCTATTGAAGGTGTTGACGCGATTTACGGTGTACACTTATGGACGCCGATCCAAGCAGGTCATATCGCTGTTCGCGCTGGAGCGATGATGGCGTCAGTGGACGATTTCTTTATTCAAATCCACGGTAAAGGCGGGCACGGGGGAATGCCTCATGCGTGTATTGACGCGGTCATCGTCGGGGCGGCATTCGTTCAGCAATTGCAAACGATCGTCAGCCGCAATGTGTCGCCGCTAAAGCCTGCGGTCGTGTCGGTCGGAGCTTTGCAGGCAGGTACGACCCAAAATGTGATTGCAGACAAAGCGATCATAAGAGGGACGGTGCGTTCATTTGATGCAGAGACACGGACGTTGCTGCGGAGCCGAATCGAAAGCGTGCTAGAGCACACATGTGCAATGTATGAGGCGACTTATGAAATCGAGTACCGCATCGGTTACCCTACATTAGTTAATGATGCTGTTGAGGCGGCGAGATGTGTACAGGTTGCTAGTGCAGCGATCGGCAGCGATCACGTGCAAGAGGCGGAAATGATTATGCCTGCGGAAGATTTTGCTTATTATTTGGAGCGTGTACCTGGCTGCTTTGTTTTCGTTGGCGCTGGCAATGAGGAGGATGCGAAATATCCGCATCACCATCCGAAATTTGATTTTGTTGAATCTGCGATGATAACGGCAGCAGAGTTGCTTATAGGGCTAGCACTTGATCGATTGCATGAAAGTGATTGTTAAGGGACACCCTATCCTTGGATAGGAGGGTAACGAATGGCTAATGTAAAAGATGTCATGACAACCTCGTGCGCAACTTTAACTGTACTTGATAATGTATTTGAAGCTGCTGTACTTATGAAGCAATATGATACGGGGTTTATACCGGTGGTGGATGGTGAGCGGCTTATCGGTGTTGTGACTGACCGCGATCTTGTCGTTCGAGGCATAGCCGAAAAGCATCCTGGTTCTGAACAGATTACACATGTGATGACACATGATGTCATTACGATCGACCCCGATCTTTCGGTGGACGAGGCAGCACAGTTGATGGCAGAGAAGCAAGTGCGTCGGCTCCCTGTTGCAAAAAATGGCAAGCTGATCGGTATTGTTTCGTTAGGAGATTTAGCCGTACGTAGTCCGTTTGTGAACGAAGCAGGGGATGCGTTAAGCGAAATTTCGGAGTCGCCTTACACGCATTAACGGTGTGGGGAACGCTGGAAGTTCATCCGGTCTCACTGCCGGATGAACTTTTTTGCGTTTGGGCGTTTGATTGATGAACTAGAAAGGGGGCATGTTACGTTGAACATGAATAAAGCGAAGCTAGCGCAACAGCAGAATCAACAGGAAAAACAGGGACTACAGGAACTACAGGGACAACAGAATCAACGGAATCAAAGTGATCAATCCGCTGTATTTAAAAAGGGTAATCCATCAAATAAAGCAGCTAAACCAACTAAACAAGTTAACCGGAGCTCGTTCACATTAATCGTACAACAGGACTTATCCATAGTCGTGCACGAGCAAAGCGCTGCTTATTCGACGATTCGACCTCAATTGCAGCGTTTTTCAACGCTTGCGAAAAGTCCTGCTGGGCTGCACACGTTCCGCATGACACCGCTTACGCTTTGGAATGCGGCGGCAAGCGGCATGGCCGCCGCGGAAGTGATAGCTGTATTAGATGAGCACGCATCATGGCCCGTTCCAACACGAGCAAAACAAGAAATTTCGATGTGGATGTCTCGTTACGGGTTGTTTGTGCTGCACGGAGATGAAGATGAACAGCTGCTGCGGTTGCAAGCAAGCGATGTTAACGCCTTAGAGCGTTTGCTGACGGATCGGGATGTCGGCACTTTGTTTAGCGGCAAACCGAACAATGGCAGCGTACATATACAGGCGAAGCATCGCGGCCGTTTAAAGCGTGCACTAGCACACGCTGGATATCCTGTCATCGATAAGGTCGGTTATCATGACGGACAAGCGTTAACGTTTGTGCTTGATTATGGACAGCAAGCTGGTGATGCAGCTTCGGAATCGAGCCCTACGTTCCATATGCGTGACTATCAAGAGGCCGCTGTACAAGCATTTATCGGAAGTGATGAACGCGCTGGCGGTGATGGGGTTATCGTGCTTCCTTGTGGTGCTGGCAAAACGATCGTCGGTATTGGCGCAATGGCAGGTTTGCAGAGCGAAACGCTTATTTTGACCTCAAATACGACTTCGGTGAAGCAGTGGAAGCAAGAAATTATAAAGCGCACTTCTTTGTCTGAGCAGCAAGTTGGCGAATATACAGGTCAATCGAAGACGGTTCGTCCGGTGACGATTTCAACTTATCAAATGATGACGCATCGCAAAACGACCGACAGCGAGCTTGAGCATATGCGCCTGTTTCATGAGCGGGATTGGGGCTTGATCGTTTATGATGAGGTCCATTTACTCCCAGCGCCCGTCTTTCGGACCACAGCAGATTTACAAGCGACGCGCCGTTTAGGGTTAACTGCCACACTCGTGCGAGAGGATGGGTGTGAGCGCGACGTATTTTCACTAATTGGTCCTAAACGGTATGAATTGCCTTGGCGACAGCTAGAAGAAGCTGGCTGGATCGCTGCGGTTGAGTGTATCGAAATGCGGGTGGCGATGTCTGAGGAACGGATGTTGCAATACATGCAGGCGGGTGAGCGCGAGAAAGCGCGGCTAGCTGGTGAAAATGAACGTAAGCTAGAAGCGGTCCAGCGAATGCTAGACCGGCACGAAGACGTACCGACGCTCATAATCGGTTCGTATATTAATCAGCTGAAGTACATCGCTACTGCCTTGCAGGCGCCCTTACTCACTGGCCAAACACCGCAAGAAGAGCGGCAGCAGCTGTATGCAGCCTTTAAACGGGGAGATGTTCGAGTTCTAGTCGTCTCCAAGGTCGCTAATTTTGCGGTAGATTTACCTGATGCTACGTTAGCTGTTCAAGTGTCTGGCAGCTTTGGATCAAGGCAGGAGGAAGCACAGCGCTTAGGTAGGCTGCTGCGGCCTAAGGAGGACGGAAGAAAGGCTTATTTTTATACGTTAGTTAGTGAAGATACGAAGGAGCGAGACTACGCCATGAAGCGACAGCTGTTTCTTATTGAGCAGGGCTACAGTTACACCATTGAGCGAGAGTAAGCGAGGGTGGCACGCAATAGTGAATACGAACATAAATGTGGATTCGAGAGAAAGCACGTATCAAGCCGAATGTTAGAGCGGACGAAAGGAGGACAAGGTGTCAGATGAACACACTACAGCTTTGGAAGCGGACGAATGAAGGGCAATTACACCAAGCAGGAGCCAATTGGTATACATTTGCACAACAGCCAGCACACATTTTACATACATACGAGTCACTGTCACAGCCCGTGCAAGCGGCGCTGGATGTGATGTTAAAGCAAGTAGGACCTATCCCTTTTAGTGAGGACAGTGTACAGCGCTGGCACGGTGCAGCGTCAAGTGGCGCCGAGTTGGATCTGGCATTAATTCCGCTTCAACGTGCAGGGCTTGTCGCGGCAGTTCGTAAAACGTGGGGAGAGCGTCTTTATTTTATCCCGACCGATATTTACGCTGTACTACTGTGTCAATCGTTGCAAGGGGCGGAGGACACCAGTCAGCTTGACGTGCCCCTACTGGAAGAATATCTTCTCCAACCTGTAGAAGATGGAACTATGCAAGTAGAAGCGCCGTCAAGTGGCGCGGTTGGGGATATCTTTCGTTTGCTCGTCTATGTTGCCAAAGAAGGATTGCCTATTACAGCAAAAGGCACGCTCCACAAAAAGGCGATTACGCGTTTACAAGCGACACTTTCCTTACACGAGCAGCCGCTGGCTAAACTAGGCGTGCAATACCCATATGCAGACTCGCTGCCTTTAAAAGTAGCTGTCACCTTAGATTTGGCTTTACGCTTTGGCATCTTGCAAAAGGAGACTAGCCGTTACGTGTTAAACACGGACGCGGTGCTCCACTGGTTCCGCCAACCGATAACGGCTTGGCTGCGCCATATTGCAGAAATCGCAGGCGAGCATTATGCGCCGGCTGAGCCCGAAGTACGCCATGTCATCTATGGTTTGATGGCATTTGGAGGCGTCGATCGTTATATTCGTGAGCATGAGGTGTACACCGCGTTGACTGGCGCAGGCTGGGTACAACGTATGCACACAGATATGTTGCAGGCGCAGCTACGGGCATGGCTAAGTACTTTCCATGCGCTAGGCCTGTGCGATCTGGGCATGGATCAGCACGGTTGGGCGTACCGCTGGTTGTTGCCAAGCCTAGTGCCGGATCAGGAAGCTGACTTTGTGGACGATCAGGCGGACGAGCAGGCAGACGATAGTGACGAGCTAGCAGGGGCTGGTTTTTTTGTACAGCCTGATTACGAAATTATGCTGCTACCTGATACGCCAATGGGTATACGTTGGGAAATGGAAGCTATTGCTGAACCTGTCGTGTCTGACAAGTTGGACATTTATCGTCTGACTAAAGCTGCATATGCCGCGGCTGTGGAACATGGGCGGGATAAGGATTATATTGTCGCCTTTTTGGAAGAGCATGCGCTGTCTGGCATTCCTGACAACGTGCGCGATGCCTTGGACCTGTGGAGCCAGCAATATGGCAGAGTACGCTTTGCCGAAGTTGTGTTGCTGCGCTGCACCGATCCGGATGCAGCCCGTAGCATCCGCGAACAAATGCTAGACAGTGCCGCAACTAGCTGGTTACAGCCAATAGGTGAACAAGACTTTATCGTGGAGCGCCTGTACGTTGCTGACGTACGTCGTTGGCTAGAGCGAATTGGATTGGAGGCTGTGGCACGTTGCGAGGGCGGAGCTGATGCGAGCGACCCCATATTGATGCCTCAATTTAGGAACATTTTAGAACAACATGAGGCTAGCCAAAATAGCGGTACAAGCAGTAACGATCAGCATTCTGTAGTGCAAACAGAGGATACGACAAAGTCTTTAGCCGCTAAAGGAATGGTTTACAGTACTACCTCATTGCAGTATTATGAAATTGACACAGATATCCCTCGTGTCGAAGAGCGATTTGCGCCGTTTCACGACTTGCCAAGCATGTGGACAAAGACGCTTCGATCCTATCACTTGTCAACTCAGAAGGAAATCGTCGAATCGGCAATACGTTTGCGCACATCGCTTGAAGTTGAAGTTAACGACAAGCGCAGCATCATTTTGCCCACTGCTATTTTACCTGATCGAAATGGCGGCTGGAGTGTGGAAGCTTTTGTGGCTCATAAGCCTAACAAAGCTGATGATGCCCAAGACGAAGTTATACAAGCTAATTTGAATCCCGACGAGTGGCATGGATTGAGATTGATCGTGCCAGAGCTGGTGTTGTACGAGCGCGATTAGCAATCATAAAAGAATTGAGCGTGATAACGTGCCCACATGGGATGTGAATGAACAACCCGCTGACATGGCCGTATTGCTTACGAACGCTTACGAATTGGGTGACATGATTAACCAGTCGGTCGAAGTGGCTGAATTTTTATACTGGAAGCAACGTGTGGAGATGAACAATGATGTTCAGCGACTCGTTAATGAGTTCGCCCGCAAGAAAGAACTGTTCGAAGAAACGGAAAGGTTCGGCCATTATCATCCGGACTACCATGCGGCGAAGGATGCAGTGATAAATATTCAACAGCAGCTCGATGCCATCGAGGAAGTAAGTCAATATAAACAAGCAGAGAGCGCGTTAGACACGCTGCTGCAACAGTTGTCAGAGACCATTGCTTATGCAGTGTCCGACACAATAAAAGTACCAAGCAATGATGCAGAGCCAAAAGGCGGATGCAGTACGGGTGGATGTAGCGGAGGCTGCGGAAGCTGTTAATAAGGTTCAACCGTTCCGGCCGCAGCCGTAAGTCGTTATTGCGGTCGGATTCGGATATATAGACTAGGGGATGTTCGGTTGGGAAAGCGAGGGGAGTTATGTTTCCAGAACGTACAGGGTTTATCATTTGGGTCAGTGATGTGAAGGCAGCACGTAACTTGGATAAATATGGAAGTCTCCATTACATTTCAAGAAAGATGCATTATGCTGTCCTTTACGTAAATGCGGAACGCGCCGAAGAAGTACAGAAAAACATCAAACGTCTTCCATATGTGAAAAAAATTGAGCGTTCTTTGCGTAACGAGATCAAAACAGAGTATAGCAACGAAATTCAGGATAAGACCCGCTTTTACGGTATGTAATTGAAGGGTGGTCAATTTCGTACTCATAAATCAGTAGAATTGAAAAGTAGATAAGAGAAGGAGCACCGTCCTATACATGGAGCATAGTAGGCGGCTGCTTTTTTCTTTATGTGATAGGTTGGAAACGCGATACTTTTCCGTAATAATTACCGCTAAACTGTTCCAAATATAAAATTTTCCTAAATTATGGTTCAAAGTGCGGGTTCTAATCTTGAGAACAGGATACACTTCATGTAATATAATGGGTAAATATACATAGACATAAAGACCTAACGTGGTGGAGAGTGGTACCCAGTGAGAGATAAAGTAATGGAGCGATGGAGTACGTACGAACCGTTTTATGTGATGCTAGGCGACAAAAAGGTAGCAGATATTGTAATCACGAATCATGCTCGTTCACGGTGGAATGACCGCATTGCAGACTCCGAAATGATTTTAGAGGCGGAAGATATTGCCGCATTTATGTGGGATTGTTTGAAGCAGGAGCGGATGAGGTCGTATTATCGCAATGAGCAAGACGTTTATTTAATTGACGATGATTTAGTCGTTGTCGCGGAGTTTATCCAATCCGATCGTGATTTTGATATTGCTGGCGAGCCTATGATGAAGATGATTATTGTAACATATCTCGGTCGTATGTCAGAGACAATGGAATTGCGGGACTTGAAGACGTATTACTCGTGGTTAAGGCATTCGCGACGGATGACGCTCGTAAAAAATAGCCGGAAGAAAAAATAGGCAGTCATCCCGCACACGAAATGGAATGTTTTCGTTTTAGCCAACTCAGCAGAGTGGGCTTTTTTTGCTGTCTTTTTTCAGTGAACCCGTATAATAAGGAAATAAGGTACGCGCACAAGGGAGAGGGTACGCTCATGGCACTGAACATTCATCAATTGCACATTTTTTATGCTGTAGCGATGAAAGGAAGCTTCTCGGCAGCGGCACAGGCGCTGCATATGACACAACCTGCGGTGACGATGCAGATTCAGTCGTTGGAAGAATATTTTGGCACGAAGTTGTTGCATCGCTCTACGAAAAAGCTGCAATTATCTGAAGCTGGGCAGATGTTAATCCCTTATGCTGAACGGTGCTTGGCCCTTATTCGTGAGACAGAGCAAGCGATGTCTAATTATGCAGTTGATCTGCGTGGGAAGTTGCAGCTAGCTGCCAGCTTAACGATCGGAGAATATGTGTTGCCGCAATTGCTGGGCTCGTTTGGGACGCAGTTTCCTGATTTGACGTTAAGCTTAAAAGTAATGAACACGTCGCAAATCGTGGAAGGGATACGAGCGAATCAACTTCATCTTGGACTTGTAGAGGCTCCTATTACAGACCCAGATATGGTCATTGAGCCTGTAATGGAGGATGAATTGCTCGTTGTTGTCCCAAGCCATCATCCGCTTGCTGACCGGGAAGAAGTAGACTTACACGAAGTGCTGATGTATCGGTTTGTATTAAGAGAGCAAGGTTCGGGAACAAGACAAGTGATGGAAGAGGCGCTAAGCAAAAAGGGAGTGCCCAGTTCCTCGCTGCAAGTGGTGATGGAGCTAGGAAGCACAGGAGCGGTCAAATCGGCCGTAGAAGCGGGCATTGGAATTACAATGCTTTCGCCATCTTCGGTCCGCCATGAGCTGACATTAGGGCTTGTACATACGCTGCGTATTCGTGATGTGCAGTTTACGCGTAAGTTTTATGCTGTTCATGGGCGAGCGAGTGTGCTTGCACTGCCAGCAGCTACATTTTTAACCTTTTTACGAAACCAAGAAAGGATGAACTAATCGAATGACACAACATCATACGGCTAGCGATGAACATGAAGCCAATCCAATCGATGAAACCTCACTTTATGTGATGAGCATTGAACCGCACTGCGGGGCAGTAACAACAGGGGGAGCGGACTTGCACTCCCACACGACAGCTTCAGACGGCACAATGAAGCCGATTGAAAATGTAAGACTCGCCAAGAAAGCGGGCTTAGAGGCGTTAGCCATTACCGATCATGACACGGTCGCAGGTCTTTCTGAAGCGTTGCTGGAAGCCGAACGTCTAGGGATAACACTTGTACCAGGGGTTGAAATTAGTACGGTTGAGCAAGGCGTTGATATTCATGTACTTGGTTACTGGCTGGATGTTCATCATGAGCTGTTGCTGAAAAGGCTGGGCGAGCTGCGTGCCACAAGAGATCAGCGTAACGAGCTGATGACGGCGAAGCTCACGGAGCTGGGCATTCCGCTCACGATGGCAGAGGTCGTTGCGGAGTTGGGCCGACCTTTGGCCGAAGGTGAAACGGTAGGGCGCCCTCATATGGCGGATGCGTTAGTACGGAGAGGCGTTGTAAAGAACATGAAAGAGGCATTTGACAAATATCTGGGTGCTGGCGGCGCAGCTTACGTCAGTCCGCCGCGTATTCGTCCTCATGATGCAGTCGCATGGATTCATGAGGCTGGCGGTGCTGCGGTGTTGGCGCATCCAGGGTTGTATGGCGATGATGAGCTGGTAGAGCGAATCATAACGGAGACTAGGCTGGACGGTGTCGAAGTGTGGCATTCCGACCATAGTCCCGAGGACGCGCTCCGCTATGCTGGGTTGGCGGAGCGGTTCGGTCTTCTATGCACGGCAGGCTCTGATTTTCATGGCGCACGGCAGGGAGAAGTGTTTCACGGCGCCATTGGAGGCCGCCGTGTAGGCATGAATACGGTGGAACAGCTGCGTGTAACCGCAGTAGGTTATGCTACTGAGGGGTAGTCTTCCCCCCGACCGCAGGTTCTGACCTTAGTTGCTGTTCTTCACGCTTACTGCCATGCGTTGAATACGATCAGCGTCAGGCGTAATATACAGCGTCTTTTGGCGCTCATAAATAACAAAGCCAGGCTTGGCACCGTTAGGCTTACGCACATTCCGCACAAGTGTAAAATCGACAGGCACTTGACTCGAATGCTTTGCCTGACTGAAATAAGCTGCCAACTGTGCCGCTTCTTCTAGGGTCGCATCTCCGTATTGTTCGCTGCGGATGACGACATGCGACCCTGGAATATCTTTGGTGTGCAGCCATGTATCGCTCGGCTGAGCAAGACGATTCGTTACGTACTCGTTCTGTACGTTGTTTTTGCCCACATACATCGGAATGCCTTCGGAGGACGTGTAGCAATAAAGCGTCGGACGGTTTTCTTTTTTCTTCTTTTTGCCTTTCCGTGCCCGATCACGTAAATAACCTTGCTCGACAAGCTCCTCGCGAATTTCTTGCGCATCTTGCACATTAGCGTCAGCTAATTGTTGCAGTAACGTTTCGAAGTAGCGATTCTCCTCTTTAGCAGCAGCCATTTGTTGCTCGACAACCGCAATACTATTTTTCGCTTTGTTATAACGCTTGAAGTAACGTTGCGCGTTATCGGACGGCGACAACAGTGGATCGAGCGTGATGCGGATCGTACCGCCTGCTTCATCATAATAATTCAACAGCTCGACTTCCTTGTCGCCACGTTGCACCATGTGCAAGGAGGCAAATAGCAGATCGCCCATTATGCGTAAGCGGTCAGCGTCTTGGGCCTCGTCCAATGTCTCTTGCAGTTTTTCTAGTTTCTTCATGTTTCTACCATGTTCTTGCTGCATGAAGCGTGTTAAGTCACCGACGCGCTGCTTAATCATATCGCGTTCCGCTTTGTTTCCGTAGAACGCCTCCATACAAGCCGTAATACGCTCAAATAGGCGTCTTTCTCCGTGAATATGTGTGAGCGGAATGATCGAGAAATACGTTTTTCCGTCCTCACCCTCAACAAGTGTAGGTTCGTATTTATGTTGCTGCCATGCAGCCGTCAGGGCGCTAAATACAGACCAAATCGCTTGCGCCGATAATGAAATCGAACCATTTTCCGCTGCCGAATTCGCCTCATTTGCTACCACATGATCATTTGCTGCTGTCAGGTTCTCGTCAATTGCTTGGTCCACAGCGCATTCCGATTGCGCAAGGTACACGATTTCCTCCGCTAAGCGCGGACTAATTCCGCTAAATTGCTGGACAAGCCATTTAGCCGGATTCCAAGCCAACTTTGCTGTACTTGTCTCGTCGGACAATGCCTCGTCAGACAATGACTCATCTGCCGCAGCAATAGCGCTATGCGCGTCGTTCCAATGCTGCACAAACTCAGCTTCGCTCACGTCAACGGGATTTGCTTTCAATTGCTCAGGAGGAGCAACATAGGCAAAGCCAGGCATCACGATGCGATAGCTGTTAATAGACGGTGTAAGATGATGGATACCATCTATAATCGTATTCGTTAACGGATCGAGCACGATGATGTTACTATGTCTGCCTGTTAACTCAACGATTACTTTTTTGAGCGCTAAATCGCCCAATTCATCACGTTGGCGCAGTGTGATATGAATAACACGCTCCGAGCCAACCTGCTCCACTTGTTCGATAATGCCACCTTCACAATGTTTGCGCATAAGCATGCAGAACATCGGTGGTTCTTGCGGATTCATATACGTTTGTTCCGTATAATGCACGCGTGGATAAGTTGGATTAGCTGATAAGAGTAGTTTCTTGTTCGCCCCAGCAACACGCATTTGCAGGACAATATCTCGTTCTGTTGGCTGATGTATTTTTTGCACGCGCGCGCCTATCGTTTCTTGTAATTCATGGACAAGGGCGCGAGTGACGATTCCGTCTAGTGACATGGTTTATCTCCTGTTCGCTTGAAGTTGGAAGTAGTTAAAAATAAAGCCTCCCTCTATGATGCCATAGTTTTGCGGAAAACTTAAGCTCATCTTGTGTGAAACGACGTAAGAGATTGGGATAATTTCAGACTCGTCCGAATACAGATAAGCAAGAGGCTGTCCGTTTTGCACGCATGCTGATGTAAACGACGGATCAAGCAGAAATTTTGGTTGAGAGGGGATCGGACTATGGAACAGACCAAGTGGCACCAGTTGGCGATAAATGACCTGCTTACAAAGCTGGGCGTCCACGCTGAACAAGGGCTAACACAAGAGGACGTGGTCGAACGACATAATCGTTACGGCATGAACGTGCTTTCAGAAGGGAAGCGTGTTTCGCCGATTGCTCTATTTTTAAATCAGTTTAAAGATTTTATGGTGCTCGTGCTGGCAGGAGCAACTTTAGTATCGGGCTTATTGGGCGAATATTTGGATGCGATTACGATCATCGCCATTATATTGTTGAACGGAGTACTCGGCTTTGTACAGGAATTTCGTGCTGAACGGTCGCTGCGTGCGCTCAAGCAATTGTCAGCCCCGAACGCCAAAGTAATGCGCGACGGGCAAGTATGCTATATCGAGGCAAGTGACCTCGTGCCAGGCGACGTCGTTCTGTTGGAAAGCGGGGACCGCATTCCGGCCGATATCCGCTGGCTAGCGACGAATAGCTGCTACGTCGAGGAATCGGCGCTGACGGGCGAATCTGTGCCCGTGAACAAGCATGCCCATCCGATAAATCAAGACGAGCTACCGCTTGGTGATATGAAAAACATCGGATTTATGGGCACGATGATGACGCGCGGTACGGCTAGAGCCGTTGTCATCCGAACCGGTATGGAAACCGAGATGGGCAAAATAGCCGATCTGATCGAAAATACCGAGGCGATGGAAACCCCATTGCAGCACCGTTTAGAGCAGCTAGGTAAAATTCTTATTTTTGTAGCGCTTGGGCTAACGATTATGGTGGTTGTGGCAGGAATTATGCATGGACAGCCTGCACTAGGTATGTTTTTGGCGGGTGTCAGCCTCGCGGTGGCGGCAATTCCTGAAGGACTGCCGGCAATCGTGACGATTGCGCTTGCACTCGGTGTACAGCGGATGATTAAGCGAAAAGCGATCGTGCGCAAGCTGCCGTCGGTAGAGACGCTCGGCTGCGCCTCGGTCATTTGCTCGGATAAGACGGGTACCCTGACACAGAACAAAATGACGGTGACCCGCTTATGGGTCGGCGGCAGCTCATTGGATGTGAGCGGCGAAGGCTACGAACCGAGTGGCCATGTGACGTTCCAAGGCAAATCGCTCGATTTGAAAAATGACCAGACGCTGCGACGTTTATTGCAAATTAGTGCGTTGTGCAACAATGCCGTGCTGCAAGAAAGCTTCCCGACCGAGTTGAATAGTGTGAAAAGCAATAACGTCGTGAAGGGATTGCGTAAAAAAGCGACAACAGAAGCGTTGAAGCCTATTTGGGACATTAAAGGCGATCCGACCGAAGGTGCCTTGCTCGTGCTAGCGGCGAAGCTCGGTATGACACCGCAGTCGCTGCAAGCGATGTATTCCCGCTTGGAAGAGCTGCCGTTTGATTCGGAGCGCAAACGTATGTCAGTCATCGTGAAGCACCAAGGTGGACGCATCGTATTTACGAAAGGTGCGCCTGACGTCTTGTTGGAGCGTTGCAGCTACGTGCTATGGGACGGCAAAGTCGTACCGTTTACGGCAACCTTGAGGCAAAAGGCGTTGGCCGCTAACGAAGAGATGGCGAAGCAAGCGCTGCGTGTGCTTGGGCTTGCTTATCGGGAGTTAAAGACGCAAGAAGGAAGTACGAATGAAAATGAAGTGGAGTCGCAGCTCGTTTTTGTCGGCTTGGCTGGGATGATCGATCCGCCACGACGTGAAGTGCGCGAAGCAATTGCAACTTGTCGTCGGGCAGGTATTAAGACGGTTATGATTACGGGTGACCACCAATTGACGGCCGAGGCGATTGCGAATCAGCTCGGCATTATGCCGCGTGGCGGCGTAGCCATTAACGGCGTCCAGCTGGCAAAAATGAATGACGAAGAGCTGGACAAAGTGGTGGACAACATTTACGTCTATGCGCGTGTGTCGCCAGAGCATAAATTGCGTATTGTCAAAGCGCTGCAGCGCAAAGGCCATGTCGTGGCCATGACGGGCGACGGCGTCAATGATGCGCCGGCCATTAAAGCGGCAGATATCGGCATCGCGATGGGTATTACAGGCACAGATGTATCCAAGGAAGCGTCAGCGCTCATATTGAGCGACGACAACTTTGCAACTATCGTTGCAGCGATCGAAGAAGGTCGTGGCATATACGAAAATATTCGCAAATTTATCCGTTATTTGCTCGCTTCGAACGTCGGCGAAATACTCGTTATGTTTTTCGCGATGATGCTTGGCTTTCCTCTGCCGCTCGTACCGATTCAAATCCTGTGGGTCAATTTAGTGACGGACGGTTTACCAGCCATGGCGCTCGGCGTCGATCAGGCGGAAAAAGATTTAATGGAGCAGCGTCCGCGCTCGGCGAAAGAAAATATTTTCGCACGTCGACTCGGCTGGAAAATTATTAGCCGCGGACTATTGATCGGCGTTTGCACGCTTGTCGCCTTCTGGCTCACGTGGCGTGTCGATCCGAACAGCTCCGCACAATTGCTGAAAGCGCAATCGGTCGCATTTGCCACACTTGTCATGGCCCAGTTAATTCACGTATTTGACTGCCGCAGCTCTCGTTCCATTTTCCATCGCAATTTACTACAAAATCGCTATTTAGTGTTTGCTGTACTGTCTTCCGTCGTCTTGTTGCTTGGTGTACTCTACATTGAGCCGTTACAGCCGATATTCAAAACGGTGCCGCTCGACATGCGCGACTGGGCGATTACACTGGTGATGGCAGGGATACCTACATTTTTGCTAGGAATGGGCTCGGTATTGTCGGGCAATAAGTCCAACGCCAGCGGGCATAAAGTAGCATACGCTTCCAACCGCAAAGCGGCTTAGTTTCTAGGCTTAATTTCCATTAGAAGTAGGTGCCAAATAATACAAACATTTTTTCATAAGGTGAATATACAAGCCGCTCATTTTACGGTATTCTTGTAGGAAATGCAGGAATTAAGCATATAGGAGCCTATTTGCACACGGCAAATGCATGCAGTTACAGCAGGTGCTGTATGAAATTGCTGTATGAAATAAGTATGCGATATGTGCTTTACGATAAGAGGAGTTGGCTGAAGGATGAAATTTACGAAAATGCATGGTTTGGGAAACGATTTTGTAGTCGTTTATGGAGAACAAGTGCTGCCCGCACAAGCTCCTGAATTGGCCATCGCCTTATGTGACCGCCATTTCGGAGTTGGCGCTGACGGGCTCGTATATATTTTGCCATCGGAGCGCGCTGATTTTATGATGCGTATTATGAATTCCGATGGAACGGAAGCGGAGCAGTGCGGTAACGCGATTCGCTGCGTAGCGAAGTACGTCTATGATTACGGCTATGCAACGAGCGAGCAGTTGACGATTGAAACGATCGGAGCGGGTGTGCAGCCTGTACAGCTCAATGTTGAGAATGGAAAGGTCATGTCTGTACGTGTTGATATGGGCTTGCCTATCCTTGCAGGTTTGCAAGTGCCGACTACGGTTGACGCTAATCCGGTTATTAATCATCCTATCGAGGTTGACGGTCGTGAATTCCGCTTTACCGCGGTATCAATGGGGAATCCGCACTGCGTCATTTATGTGGACGACGCAAAGACATTTGATTTCCACACGTGGGGACCGAAGCTGGAAACACATCCGTTGTTCCCACGCAAAATTAACGTCGAGTTCGTCAGCATTCGCTCGCGTGACTTTGCCGATATGCGTGTATGGGAACGCGGTGCTGGCCCTACGCTAGCTTGCGGTACAGGCGCATGCGCTACGCTCGTAGCAAGTGTGCTGAACGGCTTAACGGATCGTGAAGCGATCATATCGTTAGCTGGGGGCGACTTGACGATCGAGTGGAACGAAGCAGACGACCACGTCTATATGACAGGTCCAGCTACAGTTGTATTTGAAGGTCAATGGCTAACTTCCTAAGTGGGCAATAAAGTAGAACCCGGAACAACCAAGTACAGCCAAGAAAAACGTAAGTTAATAGGATAAATTCGGCGCTCTGCACAGAGCGCCCTTTGTCGTACATAGGGAAATTAGGGGGCTCACATTTTCCGAAATAAAGAGTAGAAATAAAGAGTTTGAAAAATTAAAAATGTTGAAATAACGAAATGATCTTGTTCTAGGGAAATATTGTGAGTAAAGTTAGTAGGAAAAGACAACGGAATATCGTAGAGACACTAGGCTTGCAGACTTGGGAGAGAGGTGCATTCGGTGATGAAAGATTTACGACAGGCATTACGTGACGGATATGTATTAGGAGATGGTGCGGTAGGCACTTATTTATATCAATTCGGTTATCCTGTAGGCATTTCATACGAAGCTTTAAACTTAAGTGAACCAGAGACGATTCGGGATCTACACCGCAAATATGTGGAGGCTGGCGCACAGCTGTTGGAAACGAATACGTTTACAGCTAATCGTGAAAAATTGTCCAAGCACGGGATGGAAGGGCAAGTTGGCGCAATTAACCGCGCCGCAGTTCGTTTGGCCCGTGAGGCGGCACAAGGCAAAGCCTATGTCGTTGGTGCGCTCGGTTCGGTTCGTGCAGGGAAGCGTGAAAATGTACTGACGGAACACGTCATTTTCAACTATGAGGAGCAGTTGTCCGCATTGTTAGAAGAAGGCGTGGACGGTATTATGTTTGAAACGTTCTACGATCTAGAAGAAATGCAAATCGCGCTTTCTGTAGCGCGACGTTTGGATCACAATGTACCTGTTATTTGTCAATTTGCCGTTGAAGAATCCGAACGGACGAAGGACGGAATTAGTCTGGTCAATGCGTTTCAAGCTTTACATGCACAAGGAGCTGACGTTGTCGGCTTAAATTGCCGCATGGGGCCGAATGGCATCTTAAGAGCGATCGAGGGTTTGCATGGACAAGTTACGTTGCCGTTGTCTGTATTTCCGAATGCAGGTTTGCCTGACTATGTGGACGGTCGTTACAACTTCGTAGCGACAGCTGATTATATGGGACAAAGTGCTGTACAGTTTGCAAAATTAGGTGCTCGTCTCATCGGAGGTTGCTGCGGAACGACGCCTGAACATATTCGCGTTATGGCGGAGGCACTTAGCAAGCTAGATGTAAGTGAGCTGCCACAGCCAAATGAAGTCATTGCGCCAGTTGTTCAACAGCATGATGCGTTGACGATAACGGAAGCAGATGGATTAGCAATCAATGGGCAACATTCGGGGCAAGCTCGATTTGGGCCGTCGATCATTGATCTCGTCCGCGAGCGCCATACGGTTATTGTGGAACTAGATCCGCCGCGCGATCTGGATATCGACAAATTTATGAAGGGTGCTCAGACGTTAAAGGACGCGGGCGTAGATGCACTGACGCTTGCGGACAACTCCTTAGCGGTTACGCGAATGAGCAACATGGCGTTGGGTTACTTGGCACAAGAAAAGATCGGAATTCGCCCGCTGGTGCACATTGCTTGTCGTGATCGCAACTTAATCGGAACGCAATCGCATATGATGGGATTGCATTCGATGGGAATCGATCACGTCTTGGCGGTGACGGGTGATCCTGCGCGCTTTGGTGATTTGCCCGATTCCAGTTCCGTATATGACTTGACTTCTTTTGAAATTATTCGCATGATAAAGCAGTTGAATGCAGGGCTCGCTTTTTCCGGAAAAACACTGAAGCAACGTGCTAATTTTGTCGTAGGAGCAGCCTTTAATCCTCATGTCAAACATTTGGACAAAGCGGTACAGCGCCTAGAACGTAAAATCGAAGCGGGTGCAGATTACATTATGACGCAGCCTGTGTATGATTGCGGACTAATTGAGCGTATTGCCGCTGCGACGAATCATTTGCGCGTGCCTGTATTTATTGGCATCATGCCGCTTGCGAGTGGGCGGAACGCCGAATATTTACACAACGAAGTTCCGGGGATTCAGTTATCGGATGAAGTGAGACAGCGGATGGCAGGGCTTGAAGGTCCGGAAGGCCGCCGAGTTGGGGTTGAAATTGCGAAAGAGCTACTTGATGTAGCGATGAAACATTTTAACGGCATTTATTTTATGACACCGTTTATGTTCTATGAAATGACGACCGAATTAACTCAATACGTATGGGAAAAATCGGAACGGCGTGCTGCCCCCTTGTATCGACTAACATAATGAATTAAAATAGGGTAATGGATGTGGTTCCCATGGTTTACAGCATGACCGGATATGGTCAATCCGTCCGAGAATTGGGCGGCTTTAAGGTTAGTATAGAAATCAAGTCGGTTAACCATCGATACTGTGAAGCTGTGCTGCGTTTGCCTCGTGAATGGACGAGTCATGAAGACCGTTTGCGTCGGCTTGTTCAGCAGCGCGTACAACGCGGTCGAGTTGATGTGTTCATTAATAAAGAGCGTAACGCTGAAGCTGACAGAGAGGTCGATATTAATCTACCGATGCTTGAAGCTTACTTACACGCCGCACAAGTGCTACGTAGCCAATACGGCATTACGGGACAGCTCGATGTGAAAGAGGTGCTGCATTTGCCCGATATCGTGATGATACGGGAGAGCGCTTCATGGACGGAAGAGCAACTTGCACAATGCTTGAATGAAGGTGTGCAAGAAGCACTGGATGGACTTTGTATCATGCGGGCAGCCGAAGGCAATCATTTGGCGAACGATATGCTTGAACGATTGTCGAAGTTAGAACTGCTGCATGCTGAACTGAACCAATGGGCTCCTTTAGTCGTTAATGATTATCGGACCAAATTGAAACAACGTCTTGAACAAGTACTGGATGGTAACTTCCCATTTGATGAACATAAATTCGGTATGGAAGTGGCATTGTTTGCAGAGCGCTCCAATATTGATGAAGAACTGACACGGTTAACAAGTCATTTCCAGCAATTTAGACAATTACTTAGTAGCGACGAACCGATCGGGCGTAAGCTCGATTTTCTCATTCAAGAAATGAATCGGGAAACGAACACGATCGGCTCGAAAGCGAATCACTTGGAATTGACGAATCGTGTCGTTGACATAAAGGCTGAGCTCGAGAAAGTTCGCGAGCAAGCAGCTAATATCGAATAAATTATGGAGCGCTTGAATTAGAGGGAGGACCTGTCATGGCGATTAAGCTGATTAACATCGGATTTGGGAACATTGTATCTGCCAACCGCATTATTTCGATTGTGAGTCCGGAATCGGCTCCGATCAAGCGTATTATTCAAGAGGCACGCGACCGTCATATGCTCATTGATGCTACGTATGGAAGACGTACACGAGCAGTAATTATTACGGATAGCGACCACGTTATTTTATCGGCAGTGCAGCCTGAAACGGTGGCACATCGCTTATCTACTAAGGATGACGACAACGACGAATAAGATGGAGACGAACATGAACAAAGGTTTGTTAATTGTTCTTTCCGGCCCGTCAGGTGTCGGCAAAGGTACAGTATGCAAGGCACTCATTAAGAAAGCGCCGGACTTGATTTACTCGGTATCGGCGACAACTCGCCAACCCCGCTTAGGTGAGGTTGATGGAGTTAACTATTTTTTCAAATCCCGCGAACAGTTTCTGAATATGATCGACGAAGATCAGCTGCTGGAATACGCGGAGTATGTCGGTAACTATTACGGCACGCCGCGCGAATTCGTGGAGCGTACGCTGAATGAAGGTCGCGATATCATTCTCGAAATTGAAGTTCAAGGCGCGCTCAAAGTAAAAGAGAAATTCCCAGAAGGAATTTTCATCTTCTTGCTTCCGCCGTCATTGGATGAGCTTAAGGACCGCATCCGCGGTCGTGGCACTGAGAATGAGACAGTCATTGACCATCGTATGAATGTAGCTGTTGAGGAGATTGCGCTTATGCAGCATTACGATTATGCGGTTGTGAATGACGAAATCGATCTAGCGTGCAAACGTATAGAGAGCATAATTATTGCCGAACACTGTAAGATTGAGTCCTAAACCAAGAGACTCAGGGCAGGGCGCACTTTTTGTATAAAAAGTGTGCCTTGCGACGGTTTGAGCTAGTAAACAAAAGGGGTGCTGAATATGTTATATCCATCCATTGATGAACTCATGAACAAAGTCGACAGCAAATACTCGCTCGTAGTAGCTGCATCGCGTCGCGCGCGTCAACTTCGTGAAGGTAGCCGCACAGAATTGTACAATCCAAAAGCACACAAGCAAGTTGGTGTTGCTTTGGAAGAAATTTATGGCGACTATATTACACTTGAAAACGACAATCAAGACTAGTAGCAATTAAGGCCGCCATCATGTTGTGCTGACCGTCCTATTCGATAAGATGGACAGACAGACAATGAATGTATTCCTCGTGAATACAGCTTGGCGGTCTGCTTTTTTTTCTTGTACGTTAACGATGAAATGCGAAGCAGATACATGAAGCAAGAAGCATGAAGTGAAACGAAGCAAAGAACATATACAGGTGCAAAGCACTGTCGAATGATCGAAGTGACAACCGCAAGGTTGTTATTTTTTTCATCATCACCTATCAATATGCGATTCGGTTGTCATTGCGCGGAAAGGCAGGGGCGTATGTTAAACGGGAAAACGATCGTACTAGGAATTACAGGGGGGATTGCTGCTTATAAAGCAGCGACTCTTTGCAGCAAATTGAGCCAAGCAGGGGCAAATGTGCACGTCATTATGACAAAGTCGGCGACGCAATTTATTTCGGAGCTTACGTTGCAGACGTTGTCGCGCAACCTCGTTTATACGGATACATTCGACGAGCGGGACCCAGAAGTCGTCTCACACATTCATATAGCTGATAGTGCTGATCTTGTTCTAATCGCTCCGGCGACAGCTAACGTACTAGCTAAAATGGCGTACGGTTTGGCTGACGATATGCTGTCTACAACCGTATTAGCCACGATGGCTCCAATTATGGTCGCCCCTGCGATGAACGTACATATGTATGCGCATCCGGCCGTCCAGCATAATATGGAGCTGCTACGCCAGCGCGGCGTACTCTTTATTGAGCCTGGCGAAGGGCCGCTTGCTTGTGGATACACGGGCAAAGGGCGTTTGGAAGAGCCAGAACAGATCGTGGAACAGGTGCAGGCGTTTTTCAATCAGTCGACTACCAAAAAGGTGGGCGCTGCGCTGCTAGAAACACTTGCGCCAGTCCATGATTCTGCTGCTGAGCTGCCACTAGCGGGCCGCACCGTGCTTGTAACGGCTGGTGGAACGTTGGAACGCATAGATCCAGTACGCTACATTACGAACGATTCTTCTGGGAAAATGGGCTTCGCTGTCGCGGAAGCGGCACGCAACATGGGAGCGCACGTTGTCGTGGTAGCTGGGCAGACGCAAGTCGATCCGCCAGTTGGGGTTGAGCTTGTGCGCGTCGAATCGACGCAACAAATGCTCGAGGCGGTAATGGCACGTTACGAAGCGGTAGACGTTGTCGTCAAGGCTGCGGCCGTTGCTGACTACCGCCCCGTAACACAGGCTGCGCAGAAGCTGAAAAAAACCGGTGAGCGCTTAGTGATCGAATTTGAACGCAATCCCGACATTTTGGAAACGTTAGGGCGGAACAAGACGCATCAGTTGCTTATTGGCTTTGCCGCAGAAACAGAGAAGCTGGAAGAGCATGCACGAGGGAAATTGCAACGTAAAAATTGCGATCTGATCGTGGGCAACGATGTTTCGCGGGCGGATGCAGGCTTCGGTTCGGACAATAATGAAGTGCATATTTATAATAAACATGGTTTGCTTGAACGTATCCCGTTAATGTCCAAAGGTGGGGTAGCGACTCGGATTTTGCAGCTTGCTGTCGCGCAAATGCAGGCAAAAGCAGCGCAGCAGAAGCCGGTAGAACAATCCGCACGCCACGATGAGGTGCATGCTGTTGAATGAACGTGACGTTAAGCACCTTGGGGAGAGTGGAACGATAATGGACGAAACAACAGCTAGAGACTCGCGCTTTGCACGCGTCATCGTCGATGTGTTAAGCAAGCAAACGAATCGTCCGTTCGACTATGTCATTCCTGAAGCGATGCGTCCATGGGTAGAGATCGGTAGTCGTGTTGGGGTACCTTTTGGTGGTCGTACCGTACAAGGGTTCGTTATTGCCTTAACGACACAAACGGATGTGCCGGTGCACAAGTTGAAGCCGGTTCAGCAACTGCTTGATTCGATCCCGCCGTTGCCGCAGGATCTAATTGAGCTGTCGCTGTGGATGAGTACAACGTATGTGTGTACGCGGACGGCGGCGTTGCAAGTTATGATTCCAAGCGCTCTGAAAGGGAAGAACGAAAAAGCGATTCAGCTTGGCATAGAAGCAAGAGCTTATTTGCGTTCATTGGCAGAATGTAGCCATGAGATCCTGCATACACATGATGCGGATCAGGCCGAGCGACCCGAGTTGCAAGGTCTGATGATCCCCATTGCAGCTCATCTGGCAAGTGATGAGATTGGCACGGAAGTTCTGCAATATGTACAGCGTAACGAACCTGTTACACGAGACAAATTGCTACATGCTTTTCCGCATGCGGTCACGTTCGTGAAAGAAGCGATGCAGCTTGGTTGGCTTATTGAAACAGAGCGAATCAAAGAT
Organism: Paenibacillus sp. 481; assembly: GCF_021223605.1. Classification (NCBI taxonomy): domain Bacteria; kingdom Bacillati; phylum Bacillota; class Bacilli; order Caryophanales; family Paenibacillaceae; genus Paenibacillus; species Paenibacillus sp. 481. Next base: position 601,420 of record NZ_CP075175.1, on the reverse strand, counting down.
CGGCTAGGCGTCAAGCTGCTGAAGCGTGTGAAATTGGCGATTGATGAGCAAACAGCGGAGCGCCGTATTGCAGAGCTTGGTGCGAAAGCACGCCGCCAGCAAGAAGTCGTCATGCAATTGCTCGAATTTGGCGGTGAGCTGCCATTGAAGTCGTTGAATGCAACGGCTGTCAAGGCGCTGGCTGACAAAGGGATTGTAACCATTGACGAGGTTGAAGTGATGCGTGATCCGTATGCGCATCGACAATTTAAACCTTCGCAGGCGCTTCCTCTTACGGAGGAGCAGGCACATGTGCAGTCGCAAATTGTGGCTGCTATCGATGCCGCGGAATCCCGCTCATTTTTGCTACACGGCGTGACGGGCAGCGGCAAAACGGAAGTGTACTTGCAATCGATTGAGCGCTGTTTAAGTGAAGGCAAGGAAGCGATTGTGCTCGTTCCAGAAATATCGCTCACACCGCAAATGGTAGAACGCTTTAAGAGCCGCTTTGGCTCTAAAGTCGCTGTCTTGCACAGCCGGCTTTCACAAGGGGAGCGTTATGACGAATGGCGCAAAATTCGGGAACGGCGTGCACAAGTAGCTATTGGTGCACGTTCAGCCGTGTTTGCGCCTTTTCAACGCATCGGACTTATCATCATGGATGAAGAGCATGAAACTTCTTATAAACAAGAAGAAACGCCGCGATATCACGCGCGTGATGTCGCGGTTGAGCGGGCTAGGCAGCATCGTGCAGTTGTTGTGCTAGGCTCGGCTACGCCATCCATGGAGACATACTATGCTTCAAGGATGCATGGTTATACGAACTCGTCTCAGAGCTTGGAACGTCCTGCTTGGGATCTGGCACCGCTTGCGATGCCTACGCGTGTAGGTGGCCGCGCGCTGCCGCCTGTTCATATTATTGACATGAGAGAGCAGCTGAAGCTGGGCAATCGCTCCATGTTCAGCGCGCCGTTGGAGGCAGCGCTGGAAGAACGTTTAGAGCGGGGCGAGCAGACGGTACTGTTGCTGAATCGCCGCGGCTATTCGACGTTTGTCATGTGCCGGACTTGCGGCTTCGTTGCGCAATGTCCAGAATGCGACATATCGCTAACGTACCATATGAAGACGGAGCATATGCGTTGTCATTATTGTGGATATACAGAGCGTGCGCCGTCGGTGTGCCCTTCTTGCGAGAGCGAGCATATTCGCTTTTTTGGCACGGGGACGCAGCGGGTAGAGGAACAGCTTGCTCGCCGTTTTCCAGGCATTCGCGTCATTCGGATGGACGTCGATACGACGACGGAAAAAGGGTCGCATGAACGAATGCTAGAGCAGTTCAAGGAACGGAAGGCAGATGTACTGCTTGGGACGCAAATGGTCGCCAAAGGGCTTGACTTTCCATATGTGACGCTTGTTGGCGTCATTGCAGCGGATTCAGCTTTGCATATGCCGGATTTCCGCGCAGCCGAAAAGACGTTTCAGCTGTTGACTCAAGTGGCAGGACGAGCGGGACGACATCATCTACCAGGTGAAGTGTTCGTCCAGACGTATGCGCCGGAGCATTATTCCATTATGCATGCATCGAAGCATGATTATGCCGCATTTGCTGCTGACGAGCTGCGTCAGCGGCGGGCACGAATTGTGCCGCCATTTTGTCGGCTAGCCTTGCTTACGATGACGCATGAGCAGCTGCCATTACTAGTAAGAGTGGCCGAGAATGCTGTGATGCGCATTAAGGAGCTTGCCGAAGCGCGAGGCTGGTTGCGTCCGCTTGTGGCAGGCGGTGATGCACTAGACGTATACGGTCCGGTCGCCTCGCCGATACCACGTATCAAAAATCGCTACCGTTTTCAGTGTACGGTGAAATGCCGTGGGGATGTTGATTTAGCGAGTTTAATGACGGAAGCTATGCACGAATTTGACGGGGTCGCGCGTGAGCAGGGTGTGATGTTCAGTGTTGATATCGATCCGCAAATGATGATGTGATATAAGGTTGGATTCCACTTTCACACTACGCTTAACAGCGGTCGAAAAAAGGTTGCTTGTTAGCTTTATAATTATTATGATTGCACGTATGAGCTTTTAAACAAGTGCTTTAATTGAGCATAACATAGATCGTATAGATTACATTTTAAAAAAGGAAGGTGCTGCCCGATGGCATTGCGAATTATTGTACATGAACCGGACCCAGTATTGCATGAAAGAGCGAAAGAAGTTACGAAAATAGCACCAAACATTCATAAATTGCTTAACGATATGGCGGATACGATGTATCACGCTGAAGGCGTTGGCTTGGCTGCGCCACAAATCGGTATTTTAAAACGCGTGATTGTGGTAGATGTGGGCGATGAGCACGGGCTTATCGAAATGATCAATCCGGTCATGACAGAGATGACAGGCGAACAGCTCGGACCTGAAGGCTGCTTGAGCATTCCAGGCATTAATGGTGACGTGCGTCGCCACCAACAAATTAAAGTAACAGGCCTTAATCGTAATGGCAAAGAGTTCTCCATGGTTGTAACGGACTTTTTAGCTCGTGCCTTCCAGCATGAAATTGATCATTTGAACGGCGTGCTGTTCACTGAAATTGCGGATCGCGTGTACGATGCACCGCGTCACGACAAGGAGTAGATGTAATCATGACTAAAATCGTGTTTATGGGTACACCTTCGTTTGCGGTGTCCTCATTAGAAATGCTTATACAGGAAGGCTACGAAGTAGCAGCGGTTGTCAGCCAGCCCGATCGCCCAGTTGGGCGCAAGCGAGTGCTAACACCAACACCTGTCAAAGAAATCGCGCTCCAGCATCACATTCCAGTCTGGCAGCCAGAGCGCTTGCGCGGCTCGGAAACGGTTGATGCGATTCGTGAGCTGGCACCTGATCTCATTATTACAGCTGCGTATGGACAAATCTTGCCGAAGGCTGTATTAGATATTCCGCGTCTCGGTTGTATTAATGTCCATGGCTCGCTGCTTCCACAGTATCGTGGAGGGGCGCCGATTCAGCGTTCCATCATGAATGGTGAAGCGGTGACGGGCGTTACAGTGATGTATATGGCCGAAGGCATGGATACAGGCGACATGCTTACGAAAGTAGAAGTGCCGATTACGGACGAGGACAACGCAGGGACGATGTTCGAGAAACTGCGTATAGCTGGTGCAGACTTGCTTCGCCGCACATTGCCAGAATTGATCGCGGGTAAGCTGCAAGCGGAGCCGCAAGACGACACGCTGGCAACGTACGCGCCTAATTTAAAGCGCGAAGATGAGAAGCTTGATTGGACGCGTACGTCACGCGAGCTGTTTAACCAAGTGCGAGGTCTTGTACCTTTTTCGGGTGCATTTACGTTGTGGGGCGAGGACGTGTTTAAAGTATGGGCGTGTACAGTTCCTGCACAAAAGGCAAATGCATCTGAGACAGGAGCAAGTGCAATCGCTCCTGGCACCGTGTTGACGGTCGATGAGCGTGGGATTGAAGTGAAGACAGGCGACGGTTCTTTGTGGCTGATAGAAGTACAACCTGCTGGCAAAAAGGCAATGGCAGCCGCGGAATTTGTTCGCGGTGGTAAATTGCAAAGCGGGACGGTGCTGGTGTGAGTAACGGCGTGAAAAAAGGTCAGGGTCAAGGGTCAGCTCCGCGTCGGAAGACGGCACGGGAAGTTGCATTAGATGTGCTCGTAGCGGTAGAGCGTGAGCAATCTTATAGCAATTTGCAGTTGAATCAAGCTTTGCAGGAAGCTAAGCTTGAGCGCGTAGATGCTGGACTTGCGACCGAACTCGTATATGGTACGATTCAGCGCTTAAATACGATTGACAGCGTACTGGCACGCAAAGTGGAAAAGGGAACGGCGAAGTTGAAGCCGTGGATGCGCAATTTGCTACGGATGAGCTTGTACCAGCTGCATTATTTGGATCGCATTCCCGATCATGCTGCGGTAAATGAAGCTGTTGCGATTGCCAAACGGCGCGGCCAGCAAGCGATGGGCGGCTTCGTTAACGGCGTGCTGCGCGGTGTCATGCGTGAGCCGGACATTTGGTCCGCCCCTCATGCAGCTGCCAAAAATCCAGTCGTGCGCATTGCATGGGAGCATTCGCATCCAGAATGGCTCGTAGCAAGCTGGATCTCTGCTTATGGCGAAGCGGCGACAGCCGCGATGTGTGCGGCTAACAATGAGCCGCCGCATGGCAGTGTGCGCGTGAATCGCCTGCGCGGTAGCAGAGAGCAGCTTATCGCTGACATGGAAGCGAACGGCCTGCAAGTTGAGCCTTCTGCCGTGTCTGTGGACGGCATCGTTGCACGTGCAGCAGGCAACTTGGCACTTAGTAGCTGGTACCGTGATGGCCGCCTTTCTGTACAGGACGAAAGCTCGATGCTCGTCGTTGAGGCGGTTCGACCTGAGCCGGGCATGCGCGTGCTTGATTGCTGCGCGGCTCCAGGCGGCAAGACGGCTCATATTGCCGAGCGCATGGGGAATAAAGGCGAAGTCATCGCAAACGATGTGCATGCACACAAAGTCGCGCTCATCGAGGATCAAGCGATAAGACTTGGCCTGCAAGTTGTGCACGTGATGAACGTGGATGCGCAGGCGTTGACGAAGGCGCTGCCGCAGTCTTCATTTGACGCGGTGCTGCTGGATGCACCGTGCACGGGCTTTGGCGTAATTCGTCGTAAGCCTGACATTAAATGGACGAAGCAGCCCGAGGATGTGACGTCGATCGCGGCTCTGCAAGCGCGACTCATTCGCGAGGCGGCACAGCTTGTGCGCCAAGGCGGTCGCCTCGTCTACTCCACGTGCACGGTAGAGCACGCGGAGAACGAAGCCGTTGTGCGCGACTTCTTAGCGGAGCATGCACGCGACGGGTGGCAGCTCGACGACACGTGGAAGTCTGCGTTGCCACAGGACAAGCTAGCAGCCGCTTTACAGCGCAGCTCGGACGGCATGTTGCAAGTGCTGCCGCATGATGCAGGCTCAGACGGGTTCTTTATTGCTTGTCTTGTTAAGGAGTAAGTGTAACGACTAGATAAGCATGGCAACGGACCCTTATCACCAGACACCGCTTGCGCTGATGATAAGGGTCTTTTTTATGACACAATGGCTATAATGCGTAGTAGTATATGTTGTGCGGTGTGTTGCTTGGAGATCGACTTGAGAAAAAGGAAGTGAACGTAGGTTAGGATAGCTAAAAGGCTATCTCACACACGTTCGTTGCAGTTGACTTTTAGCAAGGGCTGCAATTGTGGTAAAATAAATCGACTATATGCATAGCAGAAAGCGAAGGTAAGACATCTGATGAAACCATTTATATACGATTTAACGATTGACCAGCTACAAGCTTGGTTAAAGGAGCAAGGCGAGCCAGCATTTCGTGCTGGGCAAATTTTTGAATGGTTGTACGGTAAGCGCATTTCCAATTTTGAAGACATGTCCAACTTGTCCAAAGGTTTGCGCACTAAACTGGAAGATAACTTCCAATTCGTGACATTGAAAGAAATTACAACTTTGCGCTCATCGGACGGTACGATCAAGTTTCTATTCGGTTTGCATGATGACCATGCTATTGAAACGGTGTTGATGAAGCATGACTACGGTAACAGCGTATGCGTGACGACACAAGTCGGCTGTCGCGTAGGCTGTACGTTCTGTGCATCTACACTCGGCGGTTTGAAGCGCAACTTGACGGCAGGGGAAATTGTGGCTCAAGTTGTGGCAGCACAAAAAATATTGGATGAAACGAACGAGCGAGTCAGCAGTATCGTTATTATGGGAACGGGTGAACCGTTTGAGAACTACGATGCTACGATGGCCTTTTTGCGCAACATGATTCATGAAAAGGGACTGCATATTGGACAACGTCATATTACGGTGTCTACAAGTGGTATCGTGCCAAGCATTTATAAGTTTGCAGACGAGAATACGCAAATTAATTTGGCCATTTCTATTCACGCGCCAAACGATGCGTTACGTTCCAAGCTGATGCCGGTTAACCGTCGTTTCCCGTTCCAAGATGTAATGGATTCTCTAAAACATTATCAAGAAAAGACAGGTCGTCGCATAACGTTTGAATATGCCCTAATTGGTGGCGTGAACGACAAAGAAGAGCATGCGATCGAACTGGCAGACGTACTGAATCGTATGGAAATGTTAGCTCACGTGAACTTGATTCCGGTCAACCACGTGCCAGAACGCAATTACGTGCGCACACCGCGCAACGATATTTTCAAATTTTATAATGCGCTACTTGATCGCGGCATTAATGCAACGATTCGTCGTGAACAAGGGCATGACATTGCAGCAGCATGCGGACAATTGCGTGCGAAGCATATGGAGTCCAATGCGAGGTGATTGAACATGAAAGCTGTGCATCGTTCCGATGTGGGACGCGTACGCGCAGTTAATGAAGACCGTGCTTACGCGGCTAAACTGCCGAATGGATATGATCTTTACATCGTAGCCGATGGTATGGGTGGGCATCAGGCAGGTGACATTGCCAGCCGATTGGCTGTAGAAACGGTAGCAGCAGAGCTTAAGGCGCTGCCAGAAGAGCTAGAACAAGAGCAGCTTGGTAAAGCGCTCGAACACGCTATTTTCCGTGCCAATCAGACGATATTTCAGATTGCTTCTCAAGATGAAAAGTATCATCATATGGGCACAACAATTGTGGCAGCTATTTTTAAGGATGAAGACGGTTATATTGGCCATATCGGGGATAGCCGCGCTTATCGCGTGGACCGAGATGGCATCGCGCAGTTGACGGACGACCATACGCTCGTGAACGAACTCGTCAAATCAGGGCAAATCCGCCCCGAGGAAGCCGAGCGTCACCCGCGGAGAAATGTACTTGTTCGTGCCTTAGGCACAGACGATCAAGTAGCTGTTGATTTAAAACCGCTGACCATGGCTAGTGGAGAATCGCTTCTCCTATGCAGCGATGGTTTGACGAACATGCTAAAGTCCAAGACCATCTGGGAAACCGTAATCGATCCTTCGCTTCCGCTAGAAGTGAAGGCGGATCGTCTGCTTACACAAGCATTAGAAGCGGGCGGAGACGACAATATTACTATCGTCCTCATAGAGCGCCAACACTCTAGCACCGAGAAAGAGGGGTGGAACTCGTGATCGGCACTACTTTAGCCGGACGTTACGAAATTATGGCCCGCATAGGCGGTGGCGGCATGGCGCTTGTGTATAAAGCGCTGGATGTGCTGCTCAACCGCCATGTGGCAGTGAAAATATTAAGACAGCAATTTGTATTCGACGAGGAATTCATTCGTCGCTTCCGTCGTGAAGCGCAATCCGCAGCGTCGTTGTCTCATCCGAACGTCGTCAGCATTTATGACGTTGGTCAGGAAGAGGAAGATATACATTTTATCGTCATGGAATATGTTGAAGGGCTCAACTTGAATGAAGTTATTCAGGATCGTGCACCGTTGCAATCAGAGGAAGCGGTTCGTATTGCGATCCAAATTTGCGACGCGCTCGACCATGCCCACCAAAATCACATTATTCATCGTGACATTAAACCGCATAACATTTTGATCGGTAAAAATGGACGGGTTAAAGTAACCGACTTCGGAATCGCACGAGCGGTTACGTCGTCTACGATTACGCAGACAGGCTCTGTGATCGGTTCTGTGCATTATTTCTCTCCCGAGCATGCGAAAGGCGTGGCGACAGGTGAGAAATCGGATTTGTACTCTTTAGGTATCGTATTGTATCAAATGTTGACGGGCAGTTTGCCATTTCTAGGCGAGAGCCCGATTAGTGTGGCGTTGAAGCATTTGCAGGATACGTTCGAGGAGCCGCGCAAGCTTAATTCTCATATTCCGCAAAGCGTGGAGAACATTATTTTAAAGTCGATGCGTAAGAACCCGAGCGAACGCTATCAGTCGGCTACTGAAATGCTGCAGGACTTGGAGACGTGTCTAGCTCCAAGTCGCTTGCAAGAGCCGAGGCTTACTTTTGCAGCTGCTTCTGCACGGTATGATGACGATCAAGAAACGCGCGTAATGCCTGCGATTCGCGAAGTCAACGTGCAGAGTAACGAACGCTTTGAGAGTGAACATGTGGAGCAGATCATGGCTGCATCAACAGGTGCTGGCTCGGTGCAAGGCACAGGCGGCAGCCAGGTTAAGCAGAGCGAAGGCGGCAACAAATCGAATAAACCGGCTCAGCCGGGTAAAAAGGCTTGGGTCAAGCCTGCGATTTGGATTGGCATTACCGTATTGTTTCTGGCCATTATGGTGGGCGTCGTCTTCTACGTCAAAAGTTTAATCAGTGTGAAGGAAATTGAGGTTCCGAATCTAGTTAGCAAAACGGAGACGGAAGCTAGGAACATGCTGACAGAGCTCAATTTAGACGTTGAGGAGCCGAGTTTGCTAGAGTACCACGAGAATGTCGCTAAAGGTATTGTCTTTGACCAGAGCAAGCCAGCAGGTACAAAAGTAAAAGAGGGCTCAAAGATTCGCCTCTCGATTAGCGAAGGAACCGCGTTCGTAGAGCTGCCTGATTTAACGGGCCATTCCTACGAAAGCGCGGTGCAGGAGTTGATCAGGCTAGGCTTTGAAAGTTCACGCATTCAGCGGAAACCTATGTTCAGCGATGAGGTGCAGTCCGGGGAAGTAGTCAAGACTTCACCAGCTGCAAATACCAAAGTGGACCCGAGGAAGGAAACGATTCAGGTTCATGTGAGCAAAGGCAAAGAAATGTTTAGAATGCCTAACTTGATCGGTAAGACAAAGGATGAAGCATTGGCGCAGCTGCAATCGAGTGAATTGAAGCTGAAAAAGAACGGCGGCATTATTGAGGAGTCGAGCTTTGTTCCGGTAGGTGAAGTTATACGCCAGTCCCCATATGAGCCGAACGATCAAGTGGAAAAAGGGGCAGAAATTACGATTTACGTAAGTTCGGGATATCCGCCGGAAGCGTTGAAATATACCCTTGCTTTACCTGTTTTTCCGCAAGAAGAAGGTAAAGAAAGTACGTTCCGAATCGTCTATTCGGATGCCCGCGGTGAAAGTAAAGAGTGGGGCAAACAAAAGATCAGTACTTCGCAAATATTACACATTGAGCTGGTGCTAGCGCCGAACAAAGATGGTGCTGTATCCGTTTATCGTGATGGGCAATATTTGGAGTCGTATCCGGTTACGTATAACGATGCGAAGAACAACAATGTTCCACAACCAAATGGTCATCCCACGATGAACCAAGGAGATGGCCAGTCTGGCGAAGGAACGGGTAATGGTAATGAGCATAGTGATCCAAACAATGGTCAAGGAGAGCAGCAAGGAGAGCAAGGAACACAGCCTTAGACAAACCTGTACGTTACCCATTGAGACATAACAATGACGTCACGTGACGACACGTAAATTAACGGAGGGTACAACATGCCGGAAGGTCTAATCGTGAAAGCATTAAGCGGTTATTATTATGTGCAGCCGGACGGTGAGCCAGCTGCACATACCGTTCAATGCCGAGCACGTGGTATTTTCAAAAAAAGAGGCGAATCTCCTTTAGTCGGGGATCGAGTCGTCTTTTTGGTCACAGAAAATGAGGAAGGCATCATAGATGAACTTGTTCCTCGTACGAGTGAGCTTATTCGGCCGCCAGTGTCTAACATTCAACTGGCGGCGCTCGTTTTTTCGGTGATGGAACCGGCGTTTAATCGTCAGCTATTGGACAAGTTCCTCGTGCATATTGAACATGCCGGAATCGACGTCGTCATCATCTTGACGAAATGTGACATGATCGATTCGCTGCCACCAGAAAAGGCAGCGAAAGCACGTAGCGAGATGGAAGATAACATTCGCCTTTACGAAGCGATTGGCTATGAAGTCATTGCAACGAGCGCTAGTGCAGGTTGGGGCTTCGATCGGGTTCAACAACGGCTTGCTAATGAGCTGAGCGTGTTTGCTGGCCAATCTGGCGTTGGGAAATCGTCGTTGCTTAACGCGATGGTACCAGGCATTACGCTTGAAACGAATCAGATTAGCCAAAGGCTAGGACGCGGTAAGCATACGACACGACATGTCGAGCTCATTCCGCTTCCGCAAGGTGGATACATCGCGGATACGCCCGGCTTTAGCCAACTTGATTTCCTTGAGCTTGGTGTTGACCAGCTAAGTGAGTGTTTCCGCGAGTTTCAGCCTTTAGCTGCTGATTGCAAATTCCGCGGCTGTACGCATATTCATGAGCCTGGATGCCGCGTAAAAACGGCGCTAGAGGCTGGAGAAATCGCCTCGTCGCGCTATGATCACTATTTAATCTTTTTTAATGAAATGAAAGAAAAAAAGCGGAGGTACTGACATGATTAAAATAGCACCATCGATTTTATCCGCCGACTTTGCACAACTTGGCGCTGACATCGCAGATGTTGAGCGTGGCGGCGCAGACTGGATTCATATTGACGCAATGGATGGCCGTTTCGTGCCGAACTTGACGATCGGTCCGCTTATCGTAGAAGCGATTCGTCCGCATACGAAACTGCCACTTGACGTTCATTTGATGATTGTTGAGCCAGAAAAATATATTCCTGCTTTCGCAAAAGCAGGTGCAGACTGGATTACAGTTCATGCGGAGGCTTGCCCGCATTTACATCGCGTTATTCATCAAATTAAAGAACTCGGCGTTAAGGCGGGTGTTGCGCTCAATCCGGGCACTTCGCTATCCGCTATCGAGGAAGTGCTGCCTGATTTGGACATGGTTCTTATTATGACGGTTAACCCAGGCTTTGGCGGCCAAAGCTTTATCGAGAATACACTTGATAAAATTCGTCGCCTGCGCAGCATGCTAGACGCCCGCAATTTGCAGCATGTGCATATTGAGGTGGATGGCGGTGTTACTGCGGAAACAGCGGCGCTAGTGGCTGAGGCGGGTGCAGACGTGCTCGTAGCAGGCAGTGCTGTGTACGGAGCTAAGGATCGTCAAGAGGCAATCGAGCGCATTCGTCAAGCTGGACAAGCGGCTTTGAAGCGATAAGCGATAATTGACAACGATGAGCTTGTAGCGAGAGGGGACATGCGTTCGTGACGGGGAGAACGGCGTTATCTTTGACACTTTACAGTTTTGCTTGCGGATCTTTGGTTGGATTGTATCCATTTCTGCCGCTGCCGCTTAATTTAGTGTGCTCGTTAGGTGCTTTTTTACTTGGCATTCGCTTTTTTAAACGCTACGAAACGCGTAAAATGCGCTTTGGGTTTATCGCGCTGGCGGTGCTATATTGCTTAGTTAGCATATTTTTTATGGCGATGGTTATTCATACGAATAAGCTACCAGGCGTAGCGATATAGCTCACAGCGGATGCGTGTATGGACGTATTCTATTCACGGGTAGCGGACATTTTCGCTGCCCGTTTTTTTTAGGTATTTCAGGCATTTTAGGCTTTTTGGGCATTTGCCTAGGCATACGGTGTTCTAATTTGGCATATGATGGTTACATGAGCAAAGCGCGATTTCCTACAGCTTTTTTCGTTCGGTTCGTTAGTTCATCGAGTTGATTAGAAGGGCAAGATGAATAGCATGGACAACAGGGTAGGATGAGAACGACGAGGAGGGTGGAAAATGAAGTTTTATACTTTTAAGCTGCCTAAATTTTTGGGAGGTTTCGTAAAGGCGATACTGAATACGTTCCAAAAAAATTGATGCTTCGCGGCGGCATTGAGCTGAATCCGTAACCATCCATCCCCTAATTGTTCCACAACCGTCTAAAGCGAAGTGATCCACATGCAAATGTATACAATACGGAGTCGGCAACGCAAAAAAGCACCTAGAAAGGTGCTTTTTGTATATAGTGCATGGGATTAGACGCGAGTCACTTTACCTGCTTTCAATGCGCGCGTGCTCACGTAGACGCGTTTAGGTTTACCATCAACCAAAATGCGAACTTTCTGAACGTTTACGCCCCAAGTGCGACGCGTTTTGTTGTTCGCGTGGGAGTTATTGTTTCCCGATCCAGGTTTTTTCCCCGTAATATAACATTTGCGAGCCATGCCTTACACCTCCTTGTCCCAAAACAACCCTGCATACAATCAAATACTCAAATATGATACCATATGTTAAAATCTCTCGTCAACCAAATCAAAAACTTTGTTTATTTCTGTTTTCTCTTATAGTACAATGGTGATTAGTCCATAATACTCGAAAAGGGGTGAACGAACCCATGGGCATTGAACTCGGTACAGAATTAGGAAAAGTAAATATTTCCGATGAAGTGGTAGCTGTTATTGCAGGCTCGGCAGCTATGGAATGCTACGGTCTTGTTGGCATGGCATCACGAAAGCAATTAAAAGATGGAATTGCTGAACTGCTCGGACGTGAGAATTTGTCACGTGGCGTCGAAGTGCGACGTGAACAAGAGGCACTGCATATAGATTTATATACGGTCGTTAGCTATGGAACGAAAATTTCTGAAGTAGCGCACAACATTCAAGTTAAAGTTAAATATGTACTTAATGATGTTGTCGGTCTGCAAGTAGAGCAGGTCAACATTTTTGTGCAGGATGTGCGTGTATCAAGCTAGGAAGGGGAATATCCTTTGAACAAGCGTTCTTTAAATGGGACACAGTTTTCCAATATGGTGCTGGGCGGAGCGGATGCACTTAATCGGCATGCCGAATACGTTAATGCATTGAACGTGTTTCCGGTACCAGATGGAGATACGGGAACGAATATGAACTTAACGATGACAGCGGGTGTAGCGGAGCTTAAAGCGAAGATGTCGCCGTCTATTTCCAAGTCGGCGGAGGTATTGTCCAAGGGGCTGCTTATGGGCGCACGTGGCAACTCCGGCGTTATTTTGTCGCAGCTATTCCGTGGCTTTAGCCGTGGTGTTGCTGGTCTTGATGAAATAAATGCAGTCCAATTCGCCAATGCGTTGCAGAGCGGTGTGGACACGGCTTATAAAGCAGTAGTCAAGCCTGTTGAGGGTACCATTTTGACAGTAGCTAAAGAAGCAGGTAAGCATGCAGTTGCGATTGCACGCCGGACTCCAGATGTAGTTGAATTAATGCGTGAAGTGTTGGCTAAAGCCAATGAAGCGCTCGCGAAGACACCGGACTTGTTGCCGGTATTGAAGCAGGTAGGTGTTGTTGACTCCGGTGGACAAGGCCTTGTTTACATTTATGAAGGATTTTTGCGGGTGTTGGAGTCGGAAGAAGGCGCATTTACGGGTGAAGCAGCTTCTACAACGGAAGTTGGACAAGCCTTTAAAGTAGCGACTCCTGTCGTACATCGTGAAACACCTACATCTGCACAAGCGAAGCTGAATACGGAAGACATTGAATTTTTATATGATATGGAATTTTTCATTGACCGTACAGCAGCTTCAGCACGTCCATTTGATGAAGCTGCATTCCGAAAAGCGCTTGCTAAAAATGGTGATTCTATCATTGTTATTCCTGACGATGAAATTGTTAAAGTGCATGTGCATTCCCGTCTTCCAGGTGAAGTGCTTGACTTGGCGATGCAGCATGGTGAACTGATTCAAATTCATATTTTGAATATGCGTGAGCAACATCGTGAATTGCTAGATGCTGAACATGCAGAAGTGTCCGCGTTACCAGACATGTTTGCGGATATGCCAACAGCTGAAGTAACGGATCACGCAGTAATTGCAGAGCCGCCAGCAGATGAATTAGCACCTTACGGATTTATTGCAGTCGCGATGGGCGATGGCATTCGTGATATTTTTACGAGCCTAGGTGTTGATATTGTATTGTCCGGTGGACAGACGATGAATCCGAGTACGCAAGATTTTGTCGAAGCGATTGAGTCGATTACGGCTGATCACATTTACATTTTGCCTAACAACTCGAACATCGTACTTGCTGCCAAACAGGCTGCTGATATCGTTGATCGCAACGTAACGGTCATTACAAGCAAGACGATTCCGCAAGGCATTGCGGCAGTGCTCGCGTTCAAAGAAGAGGAAAACCTTGAAGTAAATACTTCGTCGATGGACGAGGCTATTGCTAACGTTCGTTCTGGTCAAGTGACGTATGCGGTTCGCGATACGACATTTGACGATTTAGATATTAAAGCAGGTAACTATATCGGAATTGCTGAAGGTAAAATTGTTGCAACAACCGAGCAATTGCTTGAAACATGTCAACAGCTCATCACGAAGATGGTAGCTGATGGCGGAGAAATGGTAACGATCTTGTCGGGCGAAGACGCAAATGACACGGATACAGAGGAACTTGTAGCTTGGGTAAGCGACAATTATCCTGATGTTGAAGTGGACGTACATCAAGGTGGCCAGCCAATTTATTGTTACATTATTTCTGTAGAGTAGTACAGAAATGGGGGAGAGCCGATGGCTAGCATTCGGATAGTGACGGATAGTACGGCGGATATTTCGCTCGAACTGCGGGAACGTTACGGGATTGAAATGGTGCCACTTAAAGTTCATTTTGGACAAGAAATGTACAAGGACGCGGTTACGATTCAAGCCGAGGAGTTTTACGGCAAGTTGTCTCAAGCAGCGCAGCTGCCGACAACGTCTCAGCCATCACCTGTCGAGTTTCTAGACGTTTATAAACGTTTGAACAAGGAACCTGACACGCAAATTATTTCCATACACTTATCAGCGGCGATGAGCGGGACTTACCAATCGGCCGTTCTAGCAAAAAATATGATGGAAGAAGAAGCTAATATTACGGTGATCGACTCTAGGTCGGCAACGTACGGCTTCGGCTTACTCGTCATTACGGCAGCTAAAATGGCGGAGGAAGGACGTTCAAGCGAAGAAATATTAGCTGAAATCGAACGCTTGCAGAGCGATCGAAAGCTGTATTTCCTCGTAGATACGTTGGAGTTCCTGCAAAAAGGCGGTCGTATCGGCAAGGCAGCAGCCTTGTTTGGTACTTTACTTAACATTAAGCCGATATTGTCGATTGACGATGAAGGCCAAGTGAATTCAGTGGACAAGGTACGCGGTCATAAGAAGGCAGTGGCGCGTGTTGTTGAGTTACTGAAGCGTGATTTTGAAGGAAAGCCGGTACATGTTGTTATCGGTTATTCTAACGATAAAGCGGCAGCGGATGAATTATTAACAAGCATACAGGCGAACTTTGATGTTCGTTCACTGGACTATAATGTAATTGGACCTGTTGTAGGCACGCATGTGGGGCACGGTGTAGCTCTGTCCATCATGTGGGAGGCGAAGTAAGGCGGGCAATTGCCCGCCTTTTCGTCTAGATTGGGAAGACTTTAGCCCATGATTGATTTACAGCAATGTCCAGTGACGATGATTAAAGGCGTGAGCGCTTTGAAACAACAAGAGCTTCACGCCTTTGGCATTTTTACAGTCGAAGATATGCTTAATTATTTTCCGTTCCGTTATGAAGATTACCGCCTTCGCCAGTTAAGTGATGTTAAAGATGGAGAAAAAATTACGGTCACAGGTCGTATTATGAGTGAGCCGATCACACAGCGATTTGGTCGTAAATCGAAATTGTCGTGCCGTGTCATGATTGAATCTTGGCTCGTTACCGCGACATGGTTCAACCGCCCGTATTTACGTGAACAATTAACGCAAGGACGAGATATCGTGCTTACTGGGAAATGGGATCAGCGTCGTCTACAATTGACGGTCTCGTCCTCTGAGTTCCCGGACAAAGGAAACAGTCGCGTCGACACCCTGCAACCGGTCTATTCGGTCGGAGGGAAAATTACGCAGACGTGGATGCGTAAGACGATTACCCAGACGTTGCAGCAATTTGGGGAAGCCATTCCCGAAATACTGCCTGGGGAACTTGTGCGGCGCTATCGCCTCATGCCGCGGAAGATGGCTGTACGCACGATGCATCAGCCGCAGAATACGGATGAGGGCAAGCAAGCGCGTCGGCGTATGGTGTATGAGGAATTATTTTTGTTTCAGCTAAAGTTGCACGCGTTTCGCGCAATCACTCGCGAGCGTTCTGACGGGGTCGCTCACGAAGTGGACAATGCGACGGTGCGACAGTTTGTGCGCAGCTTGCCATTCGAGCTGACCGAAGGTCAGAAGCAAGCGGTGACCGCTATATTAAGCGATATGCGGTCACCGTATGGCATGAACCGTCTGTTGCAAGGCGATGTTGGCTCGGGTAAGACGGTTGTGGCCGCTGTCGCGCTATACGCGGCTGTAAAGGCAGGCTTTCAAGGTGCGCTTATGGTGCCGACCGAAATTTTGGCGGAGCAGCATATGCGTTCGTTATCGCGGCTGTTTGAGCCGCACGGCATTCAAGTCATGCTGCTTACAGGCAGCTTGACAGGTCGCAAGCGTCGTGATGTGCTTGCTGCTATGCAAGAGGGCGTGGTCGACATCGTGGTCGGCACGCAAGCTCTCATCCAAGAGGGCGTGCATTTTCCGCGCTTAAGCCTTGTCGTTACAGATGAGCAGCACCGCTTCGGTGTGAATCAACGCAGTGTGCTGCGCCGCAAAGGCTTAAATCCGGACGTGCTAACGATGACGGCGACGCCAATTCCACGTACGTTGGCGATTACGGCTTTCGGCGATATGGAAGTGTCGTCCATTCGTGAGCGTCCGGCCGGGCGTAAGCCGATTAAGACGTATTGGGTCAAGCACGAACTGCTTGACCGTGTCCTAGGCTTTATTCGGCGGGAAGTGTCCGCAGGCCGGCAAGCTTACGTCATTTGTCCGCTCATCGAAGAATCGGACAAGCTGGACGTGCAAAATGCAATCGATGTGCACATCCAAATGCAGCAAGCACTGCCAGATCTAGCAGTGGGGCTCTTGCACGGTCGGATGTCAGCGACAGAAAAAGATGAGGTCATGCGCTTGTTTAGTGCAGGCGAGACACATGTACTCGTCTCGACGACCGTTATCGAGGTCGGCGTCGATGTGCCGAACTCAACGTTAATGGTCGTGATGGACGCTGAGCGGTTCGGCCTCTCGCAGCTGCATCAGCTGCGTGGTCGTGTCGGCCGGGGCGAGCATCAGTCTTATTGCGTGCTTATTGCCGATCCGAAGTCGGAAGTCGGTCAAGAGCGGATGCGTATTATGACGGAGACGGAAGACGGCTTTGAACTGTCACAGCGCGATTTGGAGCTGCGTGGTCCAGGCGATTTCTTCGGCACGAAGCAGAGTGGTATGCCTGATTTTAAAGTTGCCGACATGGCGAGTGACTTCTCTGTATTGGAGCAGGCGCGTGATGATGCGGCAGCGCTAGTCGGCGCAGAGCTGTTCTGGACATCTCCTGAGTACGCGTCTCTACGGGAAGTGCTGCAACGGGAGCAGCTGTTCCAAGGGGAAGTGGTCGATTAACCGTTCGCACAGAAAATCGGGCGGATAGCTGACAAGCAAGCAGGCATATATTGAAACATAATCTAGCTTTCATAGCTTGATCATGTGTACGATGTGAGTCGATTAAGCGGTGAAAGCCTGAGTTTCGGAGGTGCTTGACCCGATGAGCTATGTTCAGTATGGTATCAACCCGCAGCTTGTGGAGCGGATTAAAACGAAGATGCGCAATCCTGCCCTGAAGGAACGAGTTAAAACGACGGTGCATGGCGTTACAAAAGCAGATTTGCAAAATCGTGTTGCGGTACGCCGCCTGCTTCGTCAAGTGGCGCATGTACTCAATGAGCAAATAAGCGAGCAGCAGGAAGAACACATCGTACAATTTATTATTAGTCAAAAAATTGACCCGAATAGCACGCTCCATCTGCTCAAGTTATGGGGGATGTTCCGCTAATGGCTTGTAGCAGTGGGTAAAATTGCATGAAAATGGGTAGCAAAAGAGTCGACTAGTTGTCGGCTCTTTTTTCTATCCATGAATGGGCTCTATGCAAGCAGGGGAGTCGACACGGACGTTGCCTACTTGGCGATCTACCGGATAGGCGTTCAACCATGTAGATGGGCAAGGTTTTAGTAGGGCTTGTAGCTGCTCCGTGTCGGTTACACGGCGGTCAAGCCACTGTCTTTCCTCGGCTTGCGACAAAATGACAGGCATCCGGTCATGAATCGGCTCCATCGTGCTGTTCGGTGTCGTCGTAATAATGGTGCAGGTGCTTACCTTTTCGCCTTTATCATTGATCCACGTATCGTATAGACCTGCCATGCTGAACAGCTTCCGCTCTTGAAGCACGATACGCATCGGCTGCTTGCTGCCGTCGGCTTCCTGTTTCCATTCATAGAAGCCATCCGTCGGAATAAGGCAGCGTTTGCGCTGAAACGGCGTTCGGAATGCAGGCTTGTCCCGCAGCGTCTCCGAACGGGCGTTTATCGTCCTCCATGCAAGCTTGTCGTCCTGTGCCCAAGATGGCACGAGCCCCCACCGCAGTGGACCGAGACGCAGCTTCGTTCCATCATGAATAACTGCGGTTACCGATTGGCTCGGAGCGATATTATAGCGCGGCGTGTGAGTCGCGGAACCGACTTCCTCGATTTCGTAATAAGCCATCAATTCTTCCAACGATACCGTTAACGTAAATCTTCCGCACATGGCTGCTGCTTTCCTCCTTTTTCATCCTTATGATGTTGATCATACCGGACAATCTCTTGCACCGCAACGTTCCCATTCTAGCGCTGTTTCATGACATTATCACTCCATCATCTGTTCAGTCATCGGACAGGGAGGTGAATATACTAATGAAAAAGGCGGTGCCATAGATGAGACTGACACATATTAAAGGCGAGTATGATGCGATATTCAGTCTTGGCTCGAAGTGTCTGGCTGCTATTCAACTAGAGAGCAATGAATTGCGTCCTTGCAGTGGTGTGCTGGATTGGATGATATCGAAATCGTTGACGCATGTGAATGTGCTGCTGGCAAATCGATTTGCTGCGTTTATGGAGCCTACAAATATGGGATTTGTGAACTACGAGAATCAAAATATATATTTATTTGATCATTTGTACCAAATTATGCTTGTCCACGACCTTGCTATTGACGATCAGGGAACACATCGGGTAGAGCTTTTTCCTGAATTTAAAGAGAAAATAAATCGCCGTATTCAACGATTTTTAGACTGTGTTGATTCGGGAAAGCGTATCTTGTTTGTTCGTTTGGGAGGGACGTATGAGGAGGCGGTGCAGTTGCAATTGACGTTGTCTCAGCTTGTGAAGGGCCCGTTCACAGTGCTGCTTATTAATGATTATCCTTTTGAAACGTTGGTGGAAAATGATTGGCCGCTGGAGCGTGTATGCGCTGTGCAAATGCCGCTGGAGCTGCGGTGTGACGCTTTATGGACAGCTATGCTTAGTGGAATTAGGCTCGCCTAAACCGCTCTAAATCTATCTGAGTTTCTCTGAATTTCTCTAAACCTCACTCATAATCAATATTCCCCCTTCAAAATAAGTCCGTGTCATTCACGGGCTATTTTGGTTTATAGCATGTAGTCTTTCTTTGTTCTATCTATCTATATTATTCGATGTTTCAAATCTATTTATAGTATAATAGTTACAAAATGAATGGAATGGATTGGGAAAAACAGCGGGGAAGAGGGAACGAATGCCTACTATATTGGTTGCTGACGACGATGCGAACATTCGCGAACTTGTTTGTTTATTTCTACGGAACGAAGGATTCGCCACAGTTGAAGCCACAGAGGGTGAAGAAGCACTAACCGTCTATGCCTCGACGAATGTTGATCTTGTGGTACTCGATATTATGATGCCGATTATGGATGGTTGGACGTTATGCAAGGAGCTTCGAAGGGTTAATCCCGATCTTCCGTTACTGATGTTGACTGCGAGAGGCGAAACATGGGAGAAAGTGAAAGGGTTCCAACTTGGGACGGACGATTATTTGACAAAACCGTTCGATCCGTTGGAGTTGATGGCTCGTGTTAAGGCACTACTGAAACGATATCGGATTGGTTCGACGCAGTCGATCCGATTAGGTAACGTCATTCTTGATCGGCAGACCTATAAGGTGATGAGAGGGGCGGAGTTACTCACGTTGCCACTCAAGGAGTTCGAATTACTTTATAAGCTCGCTGGTACACCTGGACAAATCTACACGCGCGCACAACTGATCGATCAAATTTGGGGGATCGATTACATGGGAGATGATCGTACGATAGACGTACATATTAAGCGTCTGCGCGAACGGTTCGCGACTACACCTGATTTTCGTATCGAAACGGTGCGTGGGCTTGGATACCGGCTTGAGGTATACGAATGATTAGATCTTTATATACACGTGCTGTCCTGACATTTCTAGTTTCTGTTATCGCGGGCACGCTCATTGCTTTTTTTGTAGCAGTTTGGGTATTTGAAGAGAAGTTGAACGAAAATTTACAAATTAACTTACTTCACTTTGGTCAGGACGTCGCTCAGATTTATGAAATCATTCCGCAACGTGAAGCGGACTCATACGTTAGTGGGATGAAGCAGCTTGATTCCTATCATATACGAATTTACGATGAAATGGGCCAGTTCCAGCCTTTTGGAATGCTTAATGGACACAAACCTACTACTGTGACAATGGAACAAATAAAAAAAGTACGAGATGGAGAAGTTGTTCAAGTGAATATGAATGGGGTTGCTCCTAGTCTCTTAGGGTTGCCTTTGAAAACGGAAGCGGGAATGAAAGCAATGTTTGTAGAGCCGATCGCGCCCCCTTCCGCCTCTTTTGCTATCAAGTGGATCATTGCTTTTTTGATCTATTCATTGATAGCAGGGAGCTTAATGATTCTGGTTGCTGCTATGTTTCTAGTAAGACCGATCAAAAAGCTGACAAAGGCGACTAGGCAGATAGCAGCTGGAGATTTCAACGTCAAGCTGAATATTCAGCAAACAGGTGAGCTGGGTACTCTGGCTCGCAGCTTCGAGGAAATGATACATGACTTGCAGCAACTTGAGCAGATGCGTAGGGAATTCGTATCGAACGTGTCGCACGAAGTTCAGTCTCCGCTCACCTCGATATCCGGTTATGCTATAGCATTGAAGCAAGTAGACCTTGGCGATCACGAGCGAAGCCGTTATCTTGATATTATTATCGCTGAAGCGGAGCGGATGTCCAAAATGAGCGATAGCCTGCTAAAGCTGAGCTTACTTGAATCGCAATCACAGCAGATGCGGCTGGTCACCCGCAGTCTTGATGAAGAGATAAGACGAGTCATCGTCGCGATCCAGCCGCAATGGTCAGCACGTAACATCCGTTTCGATCTTAATTTGAAGGCAGTTATGCTAACGGCTGATCACGACCAGCTCAATCAGGTGTGGATCAATATACTCGGCAATAGCATCAAATTTTCTCATGATAGTGGCAAGATTAGCGTCAGTATCAAACAAGATATGAACAGCGTGACCGTCCGAATATCCGACACGGGCATTGGTATTTCACTAGAGGACCAGAAGCGCATATTCGAGCGGTTTTTTAAGGCGGATCGTTCTCACAGTCGCAAGTATGATGGTAGCGGTATGGGACTGGCCATCGTTAAACAGATCGTATTACTTCATCAAGGTGACATTCGAGTGGAAAGCGAACCTGGTCGGGGAACGACCTTCATTGTCACTTTGCCAATCACAACGCCAACCGTTAGTTAGATTCATTGGTATCATTTAGATTGTTTAAACGCTGTTCTCGTATCCTCTAAGCTACGGCTCATGTGCAAGCTTCCTTGCATGTGACGCCGTAGCTTTTTTTGCTTGTTCATATTCCGTTCATAGTGTCGTCATAAAGAGTACATTTTCGTCGTCTAAGCTTTCCTTAGCGGAACGTTAAGGTGCCCAGTCAACTGATGAAGACAGGAGAAGATGCGAGTGGAACAAAGAGAGGTAATGAAAAAGAGGATGGGTACGAGAACAAGTAAAGCACTAATCATTCTTTTTAAAATAATAGGAGTAATCATTCTAGCAATAGCACTTTTTCTAGCCGTTGTGTTTACAGTGAATTGGATAAGCAGCAAATCGGAGCAAGGAAAAATAAAACCCTATGGGCAGCTAGTCCCTGTAGACGGGAAAAATATGAACGTTACGATTCAAGGAAAAGGCGAAGAGATAGTTGTGCTCTTACCAGGCTATGGAACAGCAGCGCCAGCACTTGATTTTAAGCCGCTCGTAGAAGAGCTATCCCCCTTTTACAAAGTCGTCGTGATCGAGCCCTTTGGTTATGGATTAAGTGATGGTACCGAAAAGGAACGAAGTACAAAGAATATTGTAAATGAAATTCATGAAGCTTTACAGCATCTTAAAATGGACCGCTATATTTTAATGGGGCACTCCATTGCAGGCATTTACGGACTTGATTATGTGAACAAATATGCAAATGAAGTGCGTGCATTTGTCGGGATCGATAGTAGTGTTCCAACGCAATTCGACAATAAGGATGTTGAATTTCCAATCAAAACTGTTCAAATACTCAAAAAATCAGGGTTGTCCAGATTGCTAATGAAACTAGGTGCTGACCCCTATGCTACATTACCATTTGATGATGAAACCAAAGAACAAATGAGAATGCTTGCTCTCAAAAACATGTATAATCCGAGTACCTTGAATGAAATGGAACATATTAATTCTAATTTTAAAACAGCTGAACATGTAACATTCCCAAAAAATCTTCCCCTTATTTTCTTTATACAAGCGAATAGTGCAGACATTAAAGATTGGATACCGTTGCATGAAGAACAAGTCAAAGATTCTGTACATGGAAAAGTGATAACATTGGAAGGTGGGCATTATTTACACCATACTCGATCAAAAGAAATCGTTGAAAACGTTAGAAAATTTATGGGAGAAATAGAACGAGGCAAGTAGATGGTTGTAAAAAAGTAGCCTGAACACTTTTAAAGATATGATTCATATCTCGAAGGCTATTAATAGATTCGGGCCTCAATTCTCTGTCCATAAAGCATACGATGAAGAGGGTGATGAACTTCTCCCATTTCGTAATCAATGAATAATTTGAGAAATCCGTGATTACGGGATAATATGGAATAGGGAGATTAGATGGTTAAATGAACACGGGGAGAACGTAGAAGTAGTCGGTTCAGGCTCGGCGTACACCGGAGAAGATGCCGTAACAATTCAACTAAAAGGGAGACGATTCTAAGATGAGCATCACACTAGAGAAAATGACGAGGGAAGTTGTCTTAGTTAAAGAAGCTAAAGGATTAGGTAACCAGACAGCAGAGGTATGGGCTGTAATCGACATTAGCGCTTCTATTCGATCGTATTTCGAAAACGGTACCATGCAAGCGATTATCGACCGTGCTATGGCTGTAGGTATGGGCTTTGATGCGAACAAGCAAATCGACGTTGTCTCATTCGGCGTTAATTCCCATTACGAAGGTACTGTAACAGAGCGCAATTACAGCGGCTTCGCTAATGACATTTATCGTAAGCGTAATCTTGAAGGTGGAACACAATACGCTGAAGCCATTAAAACGATTCGCGACAAAACGATTATGGCAAAGCAAGGCGGTATCGCTGGATTTTTTGGAGTGAAAAAGGAAACCAAGACATTGGACAAACCCGTTTATGTCCTATTCTTCACCGACGGTGACAACCAAGATAAAGACGAAACAACGAAATTAATTAAAGAGCTTTCTAAATACGGAATTTTCTTTCAATTCATAGGTGTAGGCAACGCTAGTTTCAATTACCTGCAAAAATTGGATGACATGAGTGGGCGTGTATTGGATAATGTTGATTTCTTCCCAGCCAAAGACGTTGTGAGCATGGACAACAAAGTTCTATTCGAAAAAATGATCAATGAGTTCGCCAAATGGGTCCCGCAAGCTCGTGCCAAAGGAATCATAAACTAATACCTTGCATTAGCAGCACGATACGAAAGGCATCTATCGACTTTATAAAGCGATAGATGCCCTCGGCCGCGGACACTTTATTTTGATTTCGCAGTTTCCTTTTTGCAAGGCGTTTGCTTAGGGTGTAAGCTTGCTACAAGGGTATCCGCATATCGTCCAATTCTCGTGCTTACTTCGGAACGAATATAGTCTCTAGTCACTATAAAACGGTCCTCATAATGACGACAGACGTAGCGATAATGAATCGCCTGCTCATCTTTCTCTTCTTCATGAAGGCAAATATTTTTTTCTAACAAGTATTTTTTAACTTCACATAAATCGGCATAGATGTTTTTAGCAAGCAGTCGGGCTACTTTCGTGTACAGCCCTCTTAGGGTGTCGGAAGACTGTTCGATTTCATAAGCTTTTTTTATAATAATAGTATGCATAATGGATAATAAAACAGAATCTTTCATCAACTTGATTTCTTCTGTTGTTGGGCGACAAGGTTGAACCGTGTGCGGGTGGAATCTATTCTGAAATGCTTCTTTATGTTGCGGCAACATCATCCTGCTCGATTCCCAGAGTCCGTTTTTCTCCAATTTTTTACTCACTTGTAATGCCCTCCGATTTTTAATGATCGATCTGCTGCTTGCCCAGCAGTAGTAAGCGAAGAAGCTCTTATGAGCGCTGCACTTCCATATCGGTCTTTGATGTGATCCGTAACCTTATCCAAGGCTCTAGCTTTCACCTGATCCTCAAACAGAGTGAGCTGATATTGTTGATCATCCTTCAGCTGACTTAACGTTACACCGACACGGCGTACGGGCATTCGATTCCAAAATGTATAAAAGAGCACTTTTACTGCTTCGAATACCGTATTGGTGTGATTCGTAGGGTCTGGCATTTTCATTTGGCGCGAGAATCCAGTAGGCGATTCATAAGGGCTGCACACGCAACTAACCGTGACTACGGAACCCATGTATCCTTTACGCCGGCAATCACGGCACACCTCCTCTACGAGCTCTAATAAAATAGTGTCCACTTCCCACGATTCGATATAATCTTTAGGCAAAGTCATCATATGGCCGACTGATTTTGGAGGCGTATCGAATGTTCGGGGGCTGACAGGGCTATCATCCAAACCATTTGCGGTTCGCCACATCACTTCTGCCTGAATATCCGCTTGTTTGCCAAAGCGCGCACGGAATTTTTGTTTGAGACGTGGCAACGGTGTTCTGGCAATATCTCCGATCGTATGCATGCCAAGACGCGCAAAGTGCGAGGTCATACGCGAGCCGACACCAAACATTTTGTCTACAGGCTGCGGCCACAGCAGCGTTTCGACTTCGATTGGCGGTAGCGTGAAAATGCCTTCTTTATTTTTTTTCGCCCATATATCTGTTGCAATTTTCGCCAATATTTTATTCGAGCTGATCCCGATTCTAACTCTTACGCCTGTTTGGCTCAGCACCTTTTGCTGAATCGCTTTAGCGATCGTTAGAGGCCCCCCGAACATATGCAGACTTGCAGATACGTCTAAAAATTGCTCATCAATACTAAAAACCTCGACTAGATCCGTAAATTCCTCATAAATCTTCGTAATCATCAGAGACACATCAATATAATGCTGCATGCGAGGGCGCATCACGACGAGCTCAGGACACTTGTTCAACGCTTCTCCAAGGCGATCGGCTGTACCAATGCCAAAGCTTTTAGCAATCGGACATGCAGCTAAAATAATGCCCGAACGACGTTCAACGGACCCAGCCACAACAACGGGTTTGTTCTCATATCCTGGGTGCTCTGCCTTTTCAACACTGGCGTAAAAGCTTTGGCAATCTGCTAGAAAAATAACCTTTTCGCGGCGTACGCTCATCTTAATCGCCCCTGCATATTCATCAGCATGGTCATTAACTCTGCTTTGATTAAGCCTCGCAACATCGTGAAACAGTGGATATAGCCCCGAACTTTGTATTCCACATCGATCCCCCGTGCATGGAATTCGGTATGAAGAACTTTAATATCGCGGGCTCTCATCTCTCCTTTAATGTTGCGCAGCTCGGGATAAATCGAGTGTTCCACTTGTTTGAGGTAAAAGAGAACATGATTGTACACAATTTTATTTTTATACATATTTAGTTCTTCCATATCTCTTGTTAGCATATCCAGCAAAATGGGAAGCAAGGTATATTCCTTAATCATTTGAATATCCTCTTTCGTTTCCATACTTGGATTAGCAGTAACATCCATGATCTCATCTCCAAAATGCGAACGTATATTCCTATATTTCGTATTATACACCGAACAAACGTTCTTTATGTGTGTGAATTTTTGGGAACTTAAAATCATGGATGGATCTGACGATGTGAATAAGAGGTGAACTAGAGATGAAGGGAGCCATGGGATATAGATTGCGGAAGGCGAGGACAGAGCTATCATCCATGGTGTTGTCGAGAGGGGCACGCCAAATAGCGCATGAAGGACTCCCCGTTTAACCGTCTGTTCTCTCGCAAAGCTGAGAGCCAGTTCGGTCGAACGGGGAATGATCGTCAAGCGCAAGCTGTTGCGTGATGATTGTATGATGATTGCGGTATAGGCTTGTATGTATGCGACTAATCGCGGCTAATCGTTATCCATATTTATAAAAGCCTCTGCCCGTCTTGCGGCCGAGCAGGTTGGCGTCTACCATTTTACGTAGCAAAGGGCAGCATCTGAACTTGGAGTCTTGGTAGCTTTGGTACAAGACGTCTAACGAGTGGACCACAGTATCCAGTCCGATCAGGTCGGCTGTTTCTAACGGGCCCATTTTGTGTCCGTAACATTTTTTAAATATGGCGTCGACCTGCGCCGCGTCGGCAACTCCATCCTGCACAACAAACGCAGCCTCGTTCATGAACAGATGGGAAATCCGATTGCTGACAAAGCCGGGATAATCGTTCACGATGATCGCTTCTTTGTTCATCAGTTTCAGAACATTTACGGTTTCCGCCACACAAGCATCTGATGTATGGTAGCCTTTGATGACCTCGACCGTGTTTTTCAAATAAGAGGGATTCATGAAGTGCACGCCGATGACCTGTTCTTGCTTCTTCGTCGCCGCGCCAAGCTTAGTAATGGACAGGCAAGACGTATTAGCGGCATAGCAAACCTCTTCTCCGCAAATGTCGTCTAATTGTTTGTAGACACTCTCTTTATACTCCCAATTTTCAGGAACATTTTCAATGATATATGAACAATCGGCAACCTCACGAATGTCCGTCGTAAAGAGAACTTTTTTCATGGCGTCCGCCGCGTTCACTTTCGGCAAATCTTTGTTGATCGTTACCGCGAACCGCAGTACTTTCTCAATCTCAGCTTTCGCTTTCACAAGCGCGTGCTCCGAAATATCGACCAGCACACAAGGCACATCATGAAACAGCAGATCGGCCGTGATGCATGTCCCCATCGTACCTGCTCCGATAACACCTATTTTTTGCACGTTATTCGTCATTGTTTGAATCCTCCGTTTCGATTATTCGATTAAAAATGGCGGAACTTCAGGGAATCTGATCGGTAGCCTGCTCAAAGAGGTAACACGAGGTGAAAAGGCTTATTGAAGTGAGACAACCGGACATAAAAAAGACCCATGGAAGATTTCTGCAGAATGAAGTTATCGACATCATTCAGACAAGCGAAATCTAATCACAGGTTGTCTACAAGCACATGTTGTATATCGCTCGTTTTTAAACATGCAAAAAGGAAACATCCTAAAATGTGGAGAAGGATGCGTAATAGAGAACGGTTTGAAAAAACAGGACTCGATTCTTCACCATGGTAACTCCGTGTTTCAAAATCGTCAAGATGGTTGTTGTCCATAAATTGGGTTTGCAGTTGGTTTTATAAAATAATTGTTAAATATTTAAATATATATTGACAATAAAATACACATGTGCGAATATTATTTAAGGCTAATATGTAATAAAATGAGATGATTGGTCGGTTTATGAAATAAGATACCATTATATCTCATTAGTTTTGCATATTATTACTTTTGGCAAAGAGAGGTGGTTTTATTTTGACCGTCAAGGAGTTAGAATTGGCTATTCCTCCTATTATTGGATACCAATATGTGGCCTATCCTCTTTGTACGGTACTCACCCGACAAGAGGGGATTCCATGGTTTTACAGTAATTTTATACATCTTTATTGTCATTTCGATCTTGATGGAAGTCGAGCCGCACGATCGTTACCGCTCACATTTTATGGAGAAGATTTCCTCCGTTGTCCGTGGCTAACTACGCAAAAAATAGAACGAGAGAGCATACTAGATTCGCCGCGTGGCGTTGTGAATTTTTTAGTCGATTGCATAGATTCGGGGTATACGGTTTCTTTATATGTAGATGAGTTCTATATCCCACGCCGTCGCGTTTACCAGCAAACACACTACGCACATGACATTTTAATTTACGGCTATGATCAAGCGAAGCGGACATTCTTCGTACTCGGGTATGACGAAGAGATGCAGTTCCGCAAGACGAGCGTACCGTTCCACGAATTGGAGCAGGGGTTCCGGGATCTAGAATGGACGGACAACTATAAAGAGCAGGTGTACCTGTTTAGGTTCAATAAAAAGGGCAGTTACGACTTGGATCCGGCGTTTATCCAACATTCGTTACAAGACTATGTTTCTGCTAGAAATGTATCCTTGCGTGATCGAGCGACGTGCAATACGGTGGAAGCGGCATTTGGGATTGATGTGTATCCCACGCTCATTCACAATTTGCCCGTGCTTGCGCAGAGACGCGATATTAGGCCGATCCATATTTTGTGGGAGCACAAGAAGGTCATGGGACTTCGCATTGCTTATTTATGTGAGCAAGGTCTGCTTCCAGATTCGCTTGGCAATTGCTTTCAACCGATCGAGGAGCAAGCGAGTGACTTACGTCATCAAATGATGAAATATGCGCTCACTGGAGACGATTTCATATTAGGCAAAGGAATTAAGCAGATCAACGAGCTTATGGAGAGCGAGAAACGGGTCTTGGAAGCGGTAATTGAAGCGCTAGGAACACTGCCATGTTCCACAATATCCGTAATTTAATCGGACTGGAGGTTTTATCTCTGAACGTGAGTAACCTGTATCCGTTAACACATCCACAGAAACGTATTTGGTATGTGGAGAATATGTATCCCGATACGAGTATTTATAATATCGGGGGATTTGTTAAAATTAACGGTCCCGTAGATTTTTCTTTATTGGAAGAAGCGATTAATGAGTTTATTCGACAAAATGATGCCATCCGCATTAGGATTATGAATCAGGATGGTACGGTACAGCAGGCTGTGACCGAGTATAGTCGCAAAACGTTACCGTATATCGATCTTGCGGCAAGCGAATCGAATGTCGGTCTCGAGGATTGGGTCAGCGGGGAGTTTGCCAAGCCGTTGCCTTTAGATGGTGAATTTCTTTATGATTTCGCCCTAGTCAAAGTAAGCGACACGGAGAGCGCCTACTTGACGAAAGTTCACCATATCATCTCCGATGGCTGGTGTTTTCAATTAATGACCTCACAAATCAACCAAATTTATACGCAGTTGATGCAGGGTGAGGAAGTTGGACAGCAGACGCGCCACACCTATTTAGGCTACATCGAGCAAGAGCAGAAGTATTTGGAATCCTCACGGTTTTTGAAAAATAAACAGTTTTGGCAAAAAAAATTCGAGCACGTTGACAACGTTGATCTACACACCTCAGCAAGCCACACGACCGGCCGGCGCAAGCCGTTTCTATTACAACCGGACACCTCAGAGGCTATACGCCAATTTGCACACGCGCAATCGATTTCTTTAAATACGTTATTCGTAGCGGTGATGCTCTTGTATCTCCACAAAGCGAATCAGCAAGACCGTATTATAATCGGCACCCCCGTACTTAACCGAACTGGGGTCAAAGAGAAAAACACCTTCGGGATGTTCACGAGCACGATGCCGTTTCTCGCCGATATCGAACACGACATGACTTACTCCACATTTATGAAATCCATCAACCAAGAACTTCTCCAATGTTATTTTCATCAGAAATACCCTTACAACATGCTCGTACAAGATCTTGAACTTCAGAAACGGGGCTTGGATCAGTTATTTCAAGTTTGCGTTAACTATTACAATACCAAGTACGATAGCAAATTCGGTCCTGGATGGGACATGAGACAGATTGAAGTACATAACGGCCATCAGCTGTATCCGCTACAGCTTATCGTTACCGAATGGTCTGCGGATGAAGGACTGGAGCTGTACTTTGATTACAAGACAGGCGATTATACGGAAGCACAGATTGATGAAATGTACCAGCGACTTCTCTATATAACGAATCAGATCATCGGGCAGCCGGAGGGGCAGATTGGTGAGTTACGACTGTTGTCCCCAGAGGAGCGAGAGGAACTTCTATATGGTTGCAATGTGACGGAACAGGCTTATCCTTCACAACAAACGATTCAGCAATTGTTCGAAGAGCAAGTCGAACGGTCGCCGGATCGTATTAGCGTATCATGCAAGGGGCGTTCACTTACATACCGCCAGTTGAACGAGCGCGCGAATCAATTGGCTCGAACGTTGCAGAAGAGTGAAATGGACTCGCACAAGCCGGTCGCGATCATGGCCCGACATTCCTTGGAGATTGTGGTTGGAATATGGGCAGTCATCAAGGCAGGAGGGGCCTATTTACCGATAGATCCCGACTATCCGAAGGAACGGATCGAGTATATTTTGCGGGACAGCGGAGCTTCGCTTCTGTTAACACAAGGCGAAGAATGGACGCATTTATCCTACGAGGGTACCGTTATCGCACTTGATGACGAACGACAGTATGCGGATGACAAGCACAACCTGCCAGTAACGAGTAAACCGGACGACTTGGTATACCTCATTTACACGTCGGGTTCGACAGGAAATCCGAAGGGAGCGATGATCGAGCACCGCGGACTGGTGAACTATATCTGGTGGGCGAATAAGACGTATATTCGTGCAAGCGACGATGTGTTTGCGCTCTATTCCTCCATCGCATTCGATTTGACGGTTACATCGATCTTTACACCTTTAATTAGTGGCAATCGAATCGAAATATACGAGGATGACGGCAGCGAATTTATTTTGCAGCGCATTATTCGTGATAACAAAGCGACGGTCATCAAACTGACGCCAGCGCATCTAGCGTTGATGAAAGACATAGACACCCGTGAATCTGTAGTCCGGCGGTTTATCGTCGGCGGGGAAGATTTGAAGGCGGCGTTAGCTGCCGATATCTATAAGCAGTTTCATGAACGCATCGATATTTATAACGAATACGGCCCGACGGAAACGGTGGTCGGCTGCATGATTTACCGATACGATCCGGAAAGCGATAAGAGAACTTCCGTATCGATAGGCAAGCCGATCGACAATACGCAAATTTATATACTGGATCGACACTTGGAGCCGGTTCCGCATGGGGCGGTTGGGGAGATATACATATCCGGGGACGGTGTGGCCCGTGGCTATTTGCATCGACCGGAGCTGACGCAAGAGCGCTTTGTGGATAACCCGTTTATACGAGGCAGGAGCATGTACAGAACAGGCGACTTGGCCATTCGTTACAGCGACGGCAATATCAGTTATCTCGGTAGGGTTGATCATCAGGTGAAGATCAAAGGCTACCGCATTGAATTGGGAGAAATCGAAAATCAACTGCTTGCCATAGAGGCAGTGGAAGAAGTAATTGTCATCGATCAGACCGGAGATGACGGCCAACAGCATCTCGCCGCTTATTATGTGGCTAAGAGAGAGCTAACTTCTCTGGAACTGAGAATGAAGCTGACAGAGGTGCTACCGTCGTATATGATTCCGGCTTATTTCATCGGGCTTGACCAACTGCCGTTAACACCAAACGGCAAAGTGGATCGCAAGCTGCTGCCGATTCCCGAGCCGGTATGTGAGACATCAGATACTGGGGAAGCAACTGCCGTTGAAGCGTTTTTGGCAGGCGTATTCGCAGACGTGCTGCAAGTGGAGGGGGTAGGTGCCCATCATCATTTCTACCGCATGGGTGGGGACTCCATCAAGGCACTCCAAATCGCGTCCAAAATAAACGCGGCCGGCTATCGCCTAAAGGTACAAGATATTTTAAGTTACCCGGTCATTCACGAACTGGCAGCTTTGGTCGAAAGAAACGCGCCTCGTAAAGTGGAACAAGGGCTGTGCGAAGGAACAGTGCGGCCGCTGCCAATTACATCGTGGTTTTTCAGCAGACCGTGGAACAATCCGCATTACTTTGCCCAATCTGTCTTGATTCGTTTAACACGCACAGCGACGACTGAGCAGCTGCGCGATGTGCTGTATGCGCTGATTCAACATCATGACGCCTTAAGGCTGCATTACGTCGAGGCCGAAGGTTGTCTCGCTTATCGAGCTGTCGAACAAGCAGACGTGGAAGTTAGCAGCTGCGACCTTGCCAGCTATCCGGCTTCAGAGCGAGCGGCGGCGCTGAAGAGCAGTGCCGAAGCGTTCAAAGGGAGTGTTCGCCTTGACGAAGGATTGTTAATTAAAGCGCTGTCATTCGATATGGGAGAAGAGGGCCAGCGCCTTCTGTTGACGGCACATCATTTGGTCGTGGATGGCGTGTCTTGGCGGATTTTGCTGGAGGACTTCGATCGGCTGCTGCAATCGGCGTTGGACGGGCAAGTCACCACGTTGCCAGCCAAGACGGATTCGCTGCAAGCGTGGGCGGAAGCCGTTGAGACATACAGCCGTGAGCGGGCCTCTGAGCAGAGCGAATATTGGCAGTCTGTCGTGAACGAGGTGGAACATTCTCTGCCCGTTGATAGGGAGACAGATGACGATCGGCATGCCATTTGTGAAACGCTTGCCGAGGAACTGTCTGCGGAAGCAACGCACAAGCTGTTGGGTAATGCCAATACGGCATTCCACACGCAGACGAGTGACTTACTTGTGGCAGCGCTGTCTTTGGCAGTGAACGATTTAACGGGCAAGGACAAGCTTACCATTGAGCTGGAGGGGCATGGGCGCGAGGAAATTATCGGAGATATCGACGTGTCCAGAACGGTTGGTTGGTTTACCTCGATGTATCCAGTTAACCTTCGTTTGTCCGGAAGTGAGCCAGCTGGTGCCATCAAGAGCGTGAAGGAACAGCTGCGCTCGATACCGCACAAAGGGATCGACTACGGCATTTTGTCATACTTGTCCCGCCGTGTCGCGGAGCCCGAACGCGGGTTGATCCGCTTCAATTACATGGGTGAGATCGATAACCATCTGCACAGCTCGGTTATCGATCTCGCCGCGGAAGATGCAGGCAGCGACATATGTCCGAGCAACAAGCTGACTTGCCTTGTCGATATCGTAGCGATGGTGATTGGAAAGACGCTCCGCGTCCGCATGACATACAGCACGGCCAAGTTCAGCGAGGGTACGATGGAGGGCTTGATGAAGACCTTTATGCAGCGGCTGGGCGAACTGATCCGGTTCTGTACGGACCAGGAACAGGCTGATTTTACACCGTCCGACTTCGAGACGGTAAAGCTGAGTCAGGACGAGTTGGACGTTCTCTTCAACTGATAAAGGGGAGAAGTAAGGTGGGAAAGAAACTAGCATTGTATATGCTCGTGGCAGCGTTGCTTTGCGGCTCGCTGCCGGCTATCTCCCCGGGGCAAGCCTATGCCGCGGGAGAGCTTCCGAACGTTGACGTTGCAGCCATCGAGCGGTATGTCGAGGCACAGATCAAGGAGGCCGACATTCCTGGCGCCGCAGTCGTTGTCGTAAGCGGTGACCGTGTGGTGTATGCCAACGAATTTGGACAAGCCGATCGGGAAGCGGGGATACCAGTTACAAGTTCAACCTTATTTGAACTGGGATCCACGTCGAAGGCGTTTACAGCCTTAGCTATCTTGCAATTAGAGCAGCAAGGCAAGATTCGGCTGGACGATCCTGTGAAGCGCTACATTCCATGGTTGGAGCTGTATGATCAAGGCCAGCCGGCAAACGTGACGATCGCCCAGTTTTTGTATCAAACGAGCGGGGTACCCTTTCGTACACTCGCCTCCATTCCTATCGGCATGGGGGAGGGGGTGCTGGAAGAGACCGTTAGAGCGCTGTCTGGAACAGAGCTGGATCATCGCCCGGGCAGCAAATTTTTGTATGCCACCATTAATTACGACGTATTGGGACTCGTTATTCAGCAGGTGTCCGGTATGTCCTATGAACACTATATGAGTCAGCTGTTGCAACAATTGGGGTTGAAGAATACCGTTCCGATGGCGCAGTTGAAGGATAGCGGGAAGCTGGCGACGGGATACAAGGTCGCATTTGGGTCAAATCATCCGTATAACGCGCCGCGCTACCAAGGGAATACGCCTGCTGGCTACTTGATATCGAATGTCGAGGATATCGGACAGTGGCTGCTGCTGCAACTTGGAGCGAAGAACGATTTGTCCGCACCCCATCGGGAGCTGATTAAGCGTTCTCATATATCCGATACGTCGGTGAAGCCGAATACGGATCAATCTTATTATGCCGCGGGCTGGTCAGTTGCGGCAAATGGTGAACAAATATGGCACCAAGGTTCCAATCCGAATTACTCATCGTTCTTTGTTTTGCGCCCGAAAGAGCGGTTTGGTGTCGGCATCATGGCCAATATTAATTCGGCTTACACGTTTCAAATGGGGAACGGTGTTATGAATTTGCTGCGTGGCCATGAGCCGCCGCCAGCAGTAGATGATTTATATCCGATGCTCGACCGGATTGCGTTCGTTGTATTCATCGTTCTTGGTGTACTTGTGATCGTGCTGGCAAGCGCTGCGATCCGCATCGGGATGCAGCTCCGTCAACGCCGCCGCGTATTCATGCCGCTCAAGGGAAGGCGCAGTATCGTGTTCGCCGCCATCCTTATCCTTGCGGTAGCTTGCTATTGGGGAATCGGCAAACTTTTTAAAGGCGTGTTCGCGGGACTGCCGCTTGATGTGGTGGCTGTCTGGGCACCTATCCCTGTTGTATGGTCTGCATATGCCCTGTATATCGTTGGGGGAGGCGCCTTCTGTTATTGGCTCGCGGCTTATTTGTTCCCGACAACGCAGCGGCGGGTTGTGTCTGCTCCCTTCAAGGAGGTGAAGTAGATGAAATACAAACTGTTCTGCGTCCCGTATGCGGGAGGCTCTGCAACGTGCTACACACGCTGGAAGCGCTACTTGAATGAGTCTATCGAATTGCATCCGCTCGAACCAGCCGGACGAGGGCGTAGGATGGCAGATCCGCTGTCCAGCAGCATGGATGAGATGGTTGAAGATTTGCTGGGGCGTATGAAGCAAGAACTGGACGACTCGGAGTTTATGCTATTCGGCCACAGCATGGGAGCGTTCGTCGCTCACGAGCTGGCGCAAGCCATCAAGCGGGAGACGGGCCGAGAACCGGCGCATTTGTTCGTGTCGGGCGTGTACCCTCCCCATGCGGTAAAGAGCTACCAAATTCATACGCTGTCCGACGAGCAGCTGTGGCAAGAAATTAAGCGGCTGGGAGGAACAGCGGACGAGTTGTTTCAACGTGAAGAGCTGAAGCGGATGTTTATGCCTGTGCTACGCAGGGACATGCAGGTGGTAGAAACGTATCGCCCTAAGGACGTAGCTCCACTGCAGTGCGATATTTCGGTGTTGTACGCAGAGGATGACGTTGCCACGGAATGGTGCGTGATTGACGAATGGTCGAGATATGGCAGTCAGGATTGCCGCATCTACAAGTTTACGGGCGGCCACTTTTTTATTAATGTGCATACTCCTGAAGTCGTTTCAATCGTAAACGAAGCAGTACGCATGCCGACGAAGTCGTACTAAATAACAGCATGCAAGGGGGAAGTAACTATGGAGAAGGCCGTAAATAAGGCCAAGGAAATCAAATGTATCGTGTGGGACTTGGACCATACGATGTGGGAAGGCGTTCTACTGGAAGCGGACAATGTTGAACTAAAAGCGGGCATCCGCGACATCATTGTGGAACTGGATTCGCGTGGCATCCTTCATTCGGTTGCAAGCAAGAACGAGGTCCATGCAGCGATGGACAAATTGCGTGAATTCGGCATCGATCAGTATTTTTTGTATCCGGAAATTAACTGGAACGCCAAATCGGTGTCGGTTGCTAACATTTGCACTAACTTGAACATCGGGATGGATACGATTTTGTTCATCGATGACCAAATATTCGAACGTGATGAGGTCCAGAGTGAGCATCCTGATGTGACATGTTTGGATGCGACAGAGTACGTGAACTTACTCGCGCATCCCCGCCTGAATCCCCGTTTCATTACGGAAGATTCGGTGCGCCGCCGCGCTATGTATTTGGAAGATATCCAACGTAAACAGGAAGAGGACACGTTTACTGGTCCACAGGAATCCTTTCTTAGCTCTCTCGGCATGCAGTTCGTCATCAGCGAAGCGCGCGAGGAAGATTTGAAACGAGCAGAGGAGTTGACTGTCCGCACGAATCAATTGAATGCGACAGGCAATACGTATAGCTACGAGGAACTGGATCAGTTCAGACAGTCTTCCGACCATCTATTGCTCGTATGCGAATTGACGGACAAATACGGTTCTTACGGCAAGATCGGACTTGCGCTGCTCGAGTTGAAGGAGACCAATTGGCATTTGAAGTTGTTGTTAATGTCATGTCGGGTGATGTCGCGCGGAGTGGGCACGGTTATGTTGACGTATATCATGCAACAGGCGAAGAGTGACGGCAAAGTGCTGCAAGCTGATTTTAAACAGACCGATCGTAACAAAATGATGTATGTCACGTACCGCTTCGCTAATTTCAAGGAAATTGCGAATGACGGACAAGGACAAATCTTGTTTGAAAACGACTTAAACCATATTCAACCGTTCCCACCTTATATTGAGGTGAAGGTTCCAGTTACTAATAGAAAGGGGTAAATAACATGGAAATGAAACAAAAAATTCGCAGCTTTATTGAAAGCAATCTGGTCGTATTTGAAGATGAGGCGGTATTTACGGATGACGATCATATTTTTCAAATGGGCTTTGTCAACTCTTTGTTCGCGATGAAGCTACTTACCTATATTGAGCAGGAGTTCGAAATTACGATTGGCAATGAAGATTTGGATATTTCCAATTTCAGTACGGTCAACAACATCGTAAAACTGATCGATAAAAATTCGCAGGTGGTGTAAAAAATGAGTTTTCATATTTGGGATACCTCTGCTCAAATTTTTTATGATGCGAAGCAGTTTGCGGCTCAAGTCGTACGTCCTTTGGCAAAAGAAATTGACATCAACGGTGAACTTCCCCGCAGCTTGATTGACCAAATGGCACAGCGTGGCTATTTGGGGGCCAGTTGGCCTAAAGAATACGGCGGCTTGGGGCTTGACCCTGTCGCTTACGGGTTGTTGACGGAGCAAATCGGCAAAGCATGCAGCAATACGAGAGCGCTGCTTACGGTGCAAACTTCGTTGCTGGGAGAGACGATGCTACGTTTTGGCACGGATGAACAGAAACGGACGTGGCTTCCGAAAATGGCAAGCGGAGAAAAGCTCGGGGCATTTGCTTTATCCGAGCCGAATGTGGGATCTGATGCCAAAAATGTACAGACGACGTACCGGAAAGAAGGCGCACGGTATATCTTGAACGGGTGTAAAAAGTGGATATCGTTCGCCGCTATTGCCGATTTCTTTGTTGTTATCGCAGTTGATTCAGGGGGGCAAATAACGGCATTCATCGTCGAGCGGGAACGAGAGGGCGTACGTACGACGCCAATGTCTGGCATGATTGGCAACCGTGCTGCTCATATTGCTGAAATCAGCCTTGACGAAGTAGAGATTCCAGAAGAGAACGTGCTTGGCAGCGTGGGCGCAGGGTTTACCTATATCGTATCTACTGCGTTAGATCACGGCCGCTACAGCATTGCGTGGGCGGGAACGGCGATTGCCGCAGAGGCACTTGAAGCGATGGTGGAGTATTCACGATCACGTTCACAGTTTGGTGAAAAGCTGTATCATTTCCAATTGATCAAAGGTATTATCGGCGATGCTGTCACTAAGGTTCATGCTGCTCGTGCGCTCTGTCTTTCTGCGGGAGAGATGCGCAAAAAGGGACATGCTGATGCGATTCACGAGACGACAATTGCTAAATATTTTACATCGAAAGTGGCTGTCGAAATTACTAACGATACGGTGCAAGTTCATGGTGGCAACGGTGTTCGCAATGAATATCCTGCGGAACGGCTGTGCCGCGAAGCGAAGGTGCTTGAAATTATCGAGGGAACGAGCCAAATTCAGCAGCAAGTAATATCCCAATACGGATTGCGTAAATATTCAGTGAAAAAGTAGAAGTAGTCTGTTTGTAGTAGAAAGGAGACGTGAACACGTGAAAGCGCCGCAAAAACTGGACAAGAACGAGATAGAAGACATTTTGGCCTTGACTCCGATGCAGGAAGCGATGCTGCTTCAATACTTAAAAGACCGCGACACGACGCAATATGTGGAGCAACTTGTCCTAGGAATAACCGGAACGATTGATAAGCAGTTGTTTGAACAGTCATGGGCCCATGTGGTACAGGCGAACGAGATGCTGCGGGTATTGTTCCGTTGGGAGGAAGTGAATCGGCCGCTTCAAATCGTGCTGAAACGGCATCTGCCGGAGATTCGTCATGCGGATTATGCCGATCTGGATGAAGCAACCCGTACGAATAAGCTGGATGCGCTGCTCGCGGCCGACAAACAGGAGAAGTTTAGCTTGGATCAGGTGCCTTTCCGACTGACGCTATGCCGACGGACGGAGAAGGAGTATTCGCTGCTCATCACTTTCCACCACATCCTATTTGATGGTTGGAGCACCGGTATTATATTGAAGGAATGGCTTACTGCTTATCGCATGCTGGCCGAGGGAATAACGCCTGAGTTGCCGCAAAAGCCTCGCTTCAAGCAATTCGTGCAACTGCAACAGCAGCAAGACAAGAAGCGGCAGGAAGCGTACTGGAGCGAGTATTTACAAGAGTTGCGTAACAAGCCGATTCCAGCAGCAAAAAGCGGTTCTAAGGTGGAAAAGGCGATCATCGCTGTCCGAACGGAAAAACGGGATGAGGCGTTTGTGTCGGAACTGAATCGGTTTGTCCAGGCTGAGGAAGTCACGCAGGCGTCGGTGTTCTATACGGCTTGGGGTTTACTCTTACAGCATTATACAAACAGTGACGACGTGATGTTCGGCGCAACGGTGTCAGGACGCGACGCGAGTATTCCCGGAATTGAGCAGATGGCGGGATTGTTCATTAATACGTTGCCGCTCCGCGTGAAGGCGGCTTCCGATCATAGTTTGTCGGAACTGCTGCGTGAAGTAAACCGTTCCGTTCAAGCTAACGATGAGGTTGCCAGTACTTCGCTGACGGACATTAAAACATACGGCCAGTTGCGGTCGAGCGGTAAATTGTTCGATTCGATCGTCGTGATGGAAAATTACCCGCTCGATCAGGTTCTCACGGGCACGAATGGCCCGCTTGCGATTACTTCCCACAGTATGGAGGAAGAGACGGAGTTCGATCTGACGATTCGCATCATGATGACCGATCAACTGGAACTGGCCTTTACTTACAATAAATGTGTATATAGCGACGATATGATGGAGAAGCTGGCTTCCCATTACCTCAACATCGTACATCAAATCGTTCAAGCTTGGATTAAGGTAACAGCTTACCGTGATATGAAGCTGAAAGATATCGGATTCCTTACTAAGCAAGAGCTCCAGCAATTACAGCATATCAACCAGACCTTCACAACCTACCCTAGAGAGAACAACATTCAAGAGCTATTTGAAGAGCAAGTTGCGAAAATGCCAGACCGAACGGCTGTCGTAGATGGTAACCGTTCCTATACGTACCGCGAACTCAATGAACGCGCGAACCGGATTGCCCGTGTGCTGCGAGCCAGCGCAATCGAGCGCGACCAAGCGGTCGGGTTGCTGACACATCGCAATGCGGAAATGGTCGCAGCTATTCTCGGTATTTTGAAAGCAGGCGGCGCCTATATGCCGCTTGATCCGGATCATCCGCAGGAAAGGCTCGACTATATGCTTGCGGATGGTCAGGTGCGTCTCGTTATGACTTTATCTGAGCTAAGCGGACGTGTAACCGGAGATAAGGAAGTAGTCATTATCGAAAATGTGTGGGAAGAAGATGCAGGGAATGTTGACGCAGTGGACAACCTGCCTTCCGTTAACGATCCAGAAGATTTGGCTTACGTGATGTACACTTCGGGATCGACCGGCAAGCCGAAAGGAGTCATGGTCAGTCATCGTAATGTCGTCAGGCTCGTCATCAATACAAATTTAATGCAAGTGCAGCCGGACGATCGGATGCTTCAGACGGGTGCCATCGGTTTTGACGCGCTGACGTTCGAACTGTTCGGTGCGCTGTTGAATGGTGCGAGCTTGCATGTGATCGCTAAACATACCGTGCTTGACAGCGGGAAATTGGAAACATTTTTACGTGAAACCAACATTACGATCATGTTGCTGACCTCACCATTGTTTAACCAATTGTCTCAGGAAAATCCGAAGATGTTTGCTGGTGTACGCGATTTATATGTCGGAGGAGACGTGTTGTCACCGAAGCATATTAATGCGGTCCGAGCTGCTTGTCCTGGCATAACGGTATGGAACGCATACGGTCCTACGGAAAATGGAACCGTCTCCGTTTGTTTCCGGATTGATCGAGACTATGCGGATTCCGTTCCGATTGGACGTCCGATTAGTAACTCAACGGTCTATGTACTCGGCAGAAACGGCGAACTGCTGCCGATGGGCATTCCTGGTGAATTGTGCGTGGGTGGCGACGGAGTAGCACGCGGGTACTTGAACAAGCCAGAGCTGACGGCGGCACAATTTGTACCTGATCCATTTCAGGAAGGTGGCATGATGTACCGCACAGGGGACTTGGCTCGTTGGTCGCCGGACGGCAACCTTGAGTACTTAGGGCGAATCGACCACCAAGTAAAAATACGTGGCCAACGCATTGAACCCGGCGAGGTTGAAACGGGGCTGCTGCAGCATGAGCAGATCAAAGAAGCGGCAGTATTGGTGCGAGCAATGAACGCCAGCGAAGCCGAGTTAATCGCCTATTATGTAGCGGACGAATCATTATCGGTCTCCGAATTGCGTGCATATCTTGGCGCAAAGCTGCCGTTATATATGATCCCGACCCATCTTATCCCACTGGATAGCATGCCGCTTACACCAAACGGCAAAGTGGATCGCGCCGCGCTACCGAAACCGGAAGCTGCGAGCACGTCTAACGGTGATAGCCATGCGCTGCCAGAAACGAAGCTGGAGCAAATTATCGCAAATGCTTGGAAAGAGGTGCTTGGCCGGGAGCATGTGGGTATCCACGAAAGCTATTTTGAAGCGGGTGGCAACTCGCTTAATATGATTCAACTTCAGAGTAGATTGAAAAAGCAACTCGGCAAAGAAGTGCCAATCGTCACTTTGTT
Source organism: Paenibacillus sp. 481 (assembly GCF_021223605.1). NCBI lineage: Bacteria > Bacillati > Bacillota > Bacilli > Caryophanales > Paenibacillaceae > Paenibacillus > Paenibacillus sp. 481. The sequence continues at coordinate 560,247 of NZ_CP075175.1, read as the reverse complement.
TCAGTATCCGACGATCGCGCTGTTGGCCGAATACTTGGCGGATGAGAAGAAGGCAAGCTCCGTACAGGAAGAGGAGTCTACGTTCGAATCACAGGCGTCGTATGAATCGGGCGACGCACCTACAGGCGCTGAGACGGGGCAAGCCAACAATCGCGATATAGCGATTATCGGTATGGCTGGTCGTTTTCCTGGGGCGGAGACGATTGCTGACTTCTGGTCCAACTTGCAACAAGGTAAGGAAAGTATTTCGTTTTTCACAGATGAAGAATTGGCCGAGTTTGGCTACGATCATGAAATGTTGCAGCGTCCTAATTTTGTTAAGGCAAAAGGTGTGTTGACAAACGTCGAAAAATTCGACCCGGCTTTCTTCGGCTATAGTCCCGACCAAGCAACCGTCATGGACCCGCAGATCCGTCTGTTGCACGAAAGCGTGTGGAACGCGTTGGAGGACGCGGGTTGTGATCCTGGACAATACGGTGGGCAGATCGGTCTATACGCTGGTGTTACGAATAACTTTCATTGGCTCACGCAGTTGTCCGATCGTTTACATGGTGATTTATCTGACATGTTCGAGCTGGATACACTCAACGACTTGTACACGGTCAGCACACGTATTGCCCATAAGCTGAACTTAAAAGGCCCGGCCTTGAGCGTACAGACAGCATGCTCGACCTCGCTCGTTGCCGTTCATTTGGCGTGTCAGTCTATTCGCAATGGCGATTGCGATATGGCTATCGCAGGCGGAGCGTCGGTGTTGCTGCCACTGAAATCGGGTTACTTGTACCAAGAAGGAATGGTTAAGTCCCCAGACGGTCATTGTCGCGCCTTCGACGCCAAGGCACGAGGAACGATAGGTGGCGACGGGGCAGGCTGCGTCGTGCTGAAACCGTTGGACAAGGCACTGGCGGACGGGGATCGCGTGTATGCCGTTATTAAAGGCTCGGCGATTAACAATGACGGTAGCCGCAAGGTCGGCTATACGGCGCCAAGCGTTCAAGGACAGGCGGAAGTCATCCGGAAAGCGTTGGCATCGGCGCGTATTCCGGCGGCGAGCATTAGTTACGTGGAAGCGCACGGAACGGGGACGACGCTCGGTGATCCGATCGAAATCGAGGCGTTGACTAAGGCGTATGCCACCAGCGAAACGGGCTACTGCCGCATCGGATCTGTCAAGACCAATGTCGGCCATTTGGACGCCGCAGCTGGTGTTACCGGCTTGATTAAGACGGTGCTTGCGCTTTCCCATAAGCAAATTCCGCCAAGCCTGCACTTTGAAAGCGCGAATCCGAACATCGATTTCGCGAACAGCCCGTTTGTGGTCAATACTGCACTGACGGAATGGAAGAACGACAATTATCCGCTACGAGCTGGGGTCAGTTCTTTCGGAATTGGTGGCACGAATGCGCATGTGGTGCTGGAAAAGGCACCAGATCGGGCCATTTCCGATGCAGGTCGGCCAGCCAAGCTGATTACGCTGTCCGCTCGCACGACGTCTGCGCTTGATACGATGACGCTTAACCTTGGTGCGTTTATGAAGGCGAATCCGGAGGCTAATCTGGCCGATGTGGCTTACACGCTGCAAACGGGACGTGCGGATTTCCGCTACCGGCGCATACTCGTATGTGAGACGGCTCAGGAAGCAGTGGAAGCATTGACGCCGATTACCGCGACGGATGGTGAGCCTGCTAAGTTCGACGAACGCAAAATGCAGTCTTTTGCTGCGATAGATGCACGTCCATCGCTCGTGTTCATGTTCTCTGGGCAAGGCGGGCAGTACGTCAACATGGGGCGCGATTTGTACGAGAACGAACCGCTGTTCCGTGCAGAGCTAGATCGATGTTTCGAAATATACCGCGATATAACTGGTGCGGATATGAAAGCTATATTGTACCCCGCGGAAACGACGGAGCGGGACGATACGACGGATGCGTCTACTGCGGTGCACGCAGATGGCGAAGCCGTCGAGAAGCTGAACCGAACGGAGTATATTCAGCCTGTCATCTTCAGCTTTGAATACGCCCTTGCGCGTCTATTGCTGAAATGGGGCGTGAAGCCAGATGCGATGATCGGCTATAGCTTCGGCGAATTTGTGGCCGCTTGTCTAGCTGGCGTATTTTCGCTGGAAGACGCGCTGCGACTTATCGTGCTGCGTGGATCGCTCATGCAGCGCGTGCCAGCTGGCGCCATGCTCAGCGTGCCGTTAACCGAGCAAGAACTGCAACCGCTTCTGTCCCCAGGCGTGTCATTGGCCGTCGTTAACGGGCCATCTTGTATCGTATCAGGGACAAATGAACAAATCGATGCCTTCGAGACTAGTATGAAGGCCCAAAAATATTTGTGCATGCGCCTGCCAGTTGCGACGGCGGCACACTCTGCGATGATGAACGCTGTTGCTAGCGAGTTTGCCGAAGTGATGCAGCATGTACGTCTTCATCCGCCGGTTATTCCGTACGTTTCTACGACGACAGGAACTTGGATGACAGCGGAAGAGTCCTGCGATCCTAACTACTGGGTTCGGCACATGACAGACACCGTCCGCTTTGCAGATGGCGTCAGCAAGCTTGCGCAAGAACCAAATCGCTTATTTGTGGAAATCGGACCTGGTCAAGACTTGACACTGCTCGTCCGGCGGTACATCGACAGCGGGAATGGGCAGCAAGTGCTCAATTTGGTGCGAAACCCACAAATACGTGTTTGCGATAGCGCCTTTTTACTCAATCGGGTCGGTAGGCTATGGCTCTATGGTCAGCGCATTGATTGGAAGTCGTTCCATTCAGACACGCGCACGATGGTGTCATTACCACACTATCCATTCGAACGGCAGCACTATTGGATCGAAGGCAGTGGGTCCAAGTCACAGCACACAGGCAAGCAACATGGAGAGCAGGCGGCAGTCGGGTTGGGCAAAAAGGCTAACTTGGATGACTGGTTCTATTTACCGACTTGGAAGAAAGAAATGCTGCCAGTGCCTGTGACTGTGACTGATGTCGATGTCGATGTCGATGTTCAGGAAACGGGAGTAGCAGCGGAAAAGAAAGTGTGGCTCATTTTTGCAGACGAGTGCGGATTGTCCGCGGAATTGTCCGCGTTGCTTGCGCGGCAGGACATACAAATCATCACCGTCGGCGCAGGTAGTGAGTTTGCGGCCGCAGGAGACTTACGTTACACCATCAATCCAAGTCAAGCCGCGGACTATACCGCGCTATTTGCAGACTTGCGCACGCAGAACATCGTTCCTGACCGCATCTTGCACGCTTGGGGCATATCGAGCATACCGAATATTCCGTCGCAACAGGAGAACGGCGCAGCGTGGAAACAGCGCGTGCAGGAGCTCGGTTTTTACAGCATGTTGTATCTTGCACAAGTATTGAAAAAGCAAATGATCGGCGAACAAGTGCGGATATGGGTGCTGACGAATCAAATGCAAGCCGTCGCTGGCGAATCCGTTGTCTACTCAGACAAAGCAACCGTGCTTGGTCCGTGTCGGGTCATTTCTCAGGAGCTGCCGAACGTGCGCTGTCGCAGTATCGACATCGTCCTGCCGGAAGTGGGTACTTGGCAGCGGGATCGCTTGCAGGGGCAACTGCTGGCTGAATTTGAAGATGACAGCTTTGCGTTGGCGATCGCTTACCGTGACCAGCAACGCTGGGTGCAGGCCTACGAACCAGTCAAGGTGAAGCAAGCGGCTAATGCCGCGACGGGTTTACGTCAAGGCGGTGTCTATTTGTTAACAGGCGGCATGGGGCATATCGGACTCGTGTTGAGTGAATTTATGGCCCGCACCGTGCAGGCCAAGCTTGTTCTGACTAGCCGTTCTCATTTTCCATCGCGCGATCAATGGGACGGTTGGCTATCAGACCATGCGGACGACGATGCGATTAGCAAAAAAATTAACAAAATACGCGAGCTGGAATCGTATGGGGCACAAGTGCTGACGCTATCCGCAGATGTGGCCGATGCGGCGCAAATGGAAGCCGTTATTGCGGAGGCCGAGAGCACGTTCGGCCCGTTAAACGGCGTTATTTACGCGGCGGGAGTGACAGGAGATCTAGCTTTCCGCATGTTGGAGGAGACGGATCAGCAACTGTGTGAGCAGCATTTCCGTTCGAAAATGCACGGTTTGTATGTCTTGGAGCAAGTGCTGGACGGAAAAGAACTCGATTTTTGCTTGCTAACGTCTTCGTTGTCGCCGATTTTGGGAGGTTTAGGATTTTTCATCTACTCTGCGGCGAACCATTTCTTGGATTCATTCGTACATGAGCACAATCGTCGCCATCGCGTGCCGTGGACAAGCGTTAACTGGGACGGGTGGCAGTTAGAAGAAGATCAGAAGATTCGCGGCCAAGCTGGCGCTTCGATTTCTGACTTACTCATCGCTCCGGCAGAAGGAGTCGAGCTGTTGCAGCGCATTTTGACCTTGGGTGAGGTCAATCAAATTGTCGTTTCCACCGCCGATTTACAAGCGCGGATTGAAAAATGGGTGGAGCGTAAAGCGGAACAGATCGGTGGAGATGCCGAGCGTGCAGGGGATGGGACCTACTATGCTCGTCCTGCAATAAGCGCGGATTACGAAGCGCCGCAAACGGAAACAGAACGCAAGTTGTGCCAGATGTGGGAGCAATTTTTCCGTATCGAGCAAATCGGCGTACAGGATGACTTTTTCGAGCTGGGGGGCGACTCGCTTAAAGCGATTACAGTCGTGTCCGCGATCCATAAACAATTTCAAGTCGAAATTGACTTACCGACTTTCTTTAATAGATCGAACGTACGGCAATTGTCCGCTTTTATGGATGAGGCAGAGCGGAGTGTCTATCACGAAATCGAGCGAGCCGAGGTACGGCCATATTACGAGTTGTCCTCCGCCCAGAAGCGTCTCTATTTAATTCAGCAAATGGAGCAGGGACATACAGGATATAACGAAATTGTCGCAGGTATTTTGGAAGGACCGCTTGATCGCGAGCGGTTGGAGTTGACCTTGCAGAAGCTGGTGGAGCGCCATGAAAGCTTGCGCACGTCGTTCGAGTTGATCGATGGTAAACCGATGCAGCATATTCATGAAACGATTGATTTTGTGAGCGAATATGAGGACTTTACTAGCGATGACCTGCCACATGGTGGAGCGGCTGTGATGGATGCACAGATTCGTACCGCGGTAACCCGATTCGTACGGCCGTTTGATTTAAGCCAAGCACCGTTGATGCGGGCCGGCTTGATCAAGCTCGGAGAAGAACGACACGTGCTGATGGTGGATTTGCATCATATTGTGTCAGACGGCTTGTCGCAGGATATTTTGATCAACGACTTTATGACGCTGTACGCTGGCCGCGAGTTGGCTGAACTGACGCTGCAATATAAAGATTTTTCCGAGTGGCAGAACCGACTCATGGAAACAGGGGAAATGCAGCACCTAGGGGCGTACTGGTTGGAACAACTGAAGGATGCGGAGCCATTGTCCTTGCGCACCGACTATCCTCGACCGGCACAAAGAAGTTTCACGGGCAGTCTCGTTCCATTCACGTTGGATGCGGAGCAGACGAAGGCGTTGAAAGCACTTTGCTTACAAGAAGACGTGACCCTGTTCATGGCTCTTCTCGCTGTCTTCAACGTGATGTTGGCTAAAGTCAGCGCGCAGGATGACATTACGGTCGGAACGCCGATTGTGGGCAGAAAACAGCAATCCTTGCAGCTTATTATCGGTAAGTTCGTCAACATGCTTCCACTCCGAAGCCGGACGAGTGAAGAAATGAGCTTTAGCGAATTGCTTCAATCCGTGCGGGCGACGACGCTGGACGCATTTGAACATCAGGATTACCAGTTTGAAGAGATGGTGAAGCAACTTGGTATAGAGCGCGACTTGGCACGCAATCCAATCTTCGATGTCGTGTTTGCACTGCAAAATATGCAAAATCCGGAGATGAGCATTCCTGGACTGACGTTGAAGCCTTATACGTACATTCATGATGCTTCTCACTTTGATTTGTCACTTATCGGGGAAGAGGACGGAGATCGATTGTTGTTCAAGCTCGAATATAGTACCCGCCTGTTCCAGCGGGAAACGATCGAGCGTTATGCGGCTTACTTGCAGGATATCGTGTCCGACGTGTTGGCTAATCCGCACAAGCAATTGAAAGATGTTGCAATTGGACATGATTTGGCGGAGCCGCAGCCGGTGTACCTCGCCGAAGCAAGAGGAGATTTTGGTTTATGAGTCGGTATGACGGAGAAGAGGGAGGAATAGCACCGATGTCGGAAAAACGGTTGGATCGGCTGGCGGTAGCAGCTTCACAAAAAAGCAAGGAACGGGAATATTGGCTGTCCAAATTGTCCGGCAAATATGAAAAGAGCAGCTTTCCATACGATTATGCGCGAGGAACAGAGCGGGCACAGGAAGAAGCTTCATTTTGCTTCCCTGAAGATTTGGTTTCGCGTCTGTTACAAGTAAGCGCCGGGGCGGATTCGAAGCTTCACGTTGTACTGGCCGCCGCGCTCGCTTCGTTGCTCGGTAGAATGGCGAATTGCGGTGAAGTTGTGCTGGGTACCCCGATTTACAAGCAGCAGGAGGAAGCGGAATTCATCAATGCTGTGCTTCCGCTGCGTGTTCAAACAGAGGGGCCGCTCTCTTTCAGGGAGTGCTTGTTTCAGATGCAGGAGACGATCGTGACGGCTGTAGAGCATCAGAGCTATCCGATGGAAATCGCGGCTGAACAGTTAGGGCTGCCGACAGATGACCCGCTCGCTCACCCGCTGTTCGAAACGGCGCTGCTGTTGGAAAACATTCATGACGAGCATTACTTTGCCAACGCAAAATGGACGAGCTTGTTCGCTTTCCGACGCACGCAAGAGGAAATTTGCGTCGTCGTCAAATATAATGCGCGGCTTTACCGGAAGGAGACGATCGCGGGCGTGTTCGCCCGCTTCACCATCTTCCTACGGGAAGCATTGGCGAATCCGGATCAGCCGCTGCACAGTATCAACTTGCTGCTTCCCGGGGAGAAAGAGCGGCTGCTCGGTACATTGGCTGGCTGCTCCGTGGATTATCCACAGCAGCAATCTGTGCAGCAATGGCTTGAACAGCATGCGGCGAGTACGCCGCATGCTCCGGCTGTCGTCTGTGGGGACGTTACACTGACGTACGGTCAGCTTAACGCGAAGGCCAATCAATTGGCACGGAAGCTGCAGGCAAGTGGAGTGAGAACGGGGGATGTCGTGGGGCTGCTATTTGGCCCCTCTCCCGACATGATGATTAGTATGCTTGCCACGATCAAGGCAGGCGGAGCGTTTCTGCCGATAGATCCGGAATATCCGGACGAACGGCTCTCGTTTATGGTGGAGGACAGCCGTGCGACAGCGGTGCTAACGCAGCGGGATTATGCAGCAAGGATATCGGGGAACAGCGTTGTAATCTGTCTGGATGACGCCGACTTGTATGCAGCTGATATCCCAGCAGATAACGTGCCAATTGCTTATGGTCCGCACGATCTCGCCTATGTCATTTACACGTCCGGTTCTACTGGGCGCCCGAAAGGCGTGATGATCGAGCATCGATCACTTGTCAATCTGGCATTATGGCATAATCGTGCCTACGACGTCGTGGCATCGGATCGTAGCATCAAGTACGCTGGCTTTGGCTTTGATGCGTCGGTATGGGAAGTGTTTCCTTATCTTCTAGCAGGTGCGTCGATCCACGTTGTGCCTGCTAATGTTCGGTTGGATGCGAAGAAGCTGAACGACTTTTTTGTGGAGCAGGGCATTACGATCGCCTTTTTGCCAACGATGATGTGTGAGCAGTTTATGGAACTGCATGATCCGAAATTAGCATCCTTGCGAATATTGCTGACGGGCGGGGATCGCCTGAAGAGATACAAGCCAGGTAGCTATCGGTTGTTCAACAATTATGGGCCGACCGAAAATACGGTCGTCACGACGTATGTCGAGATTCAGACGGGAGCAGGCGTGATACCGATTGGCCGACCGATCGACAACACCTTGGTGTATGTGTTGGATCGACATCTTCAGTTGCAGCCGCTCGGCGTGTCAGGGGAAATATGCGTTTCCGGCGTAGGATTGGCCCGCGGCTATCTCGGCAGACCCGATCTGACGACGGAAAAGTTCGTACCGCATCCGTTTATTGACGGGGAACGGCTATACCGGACGGGAGATCTAGGCCGTTGGCGCGAGGACGGAACATTGGAATACTTAGGTCGTCAAGACGACCAAGTGAAGGTGCGCGGGTACCGTATCGAGCCTGGGGAAATTGAGTTATTGTTGCGTCAGCGTGAGGATGTTCGGGAAGCGGTTGTGCTTGTGCGTGAGGATGAGAATGGGCAGAACATGTTGTGTGCTTACTACACGGGCCCTACGGAATTGACCGCCACTGTGCTGCGGGATGATTTGACTGCACAGTTGCCGGCCTATATGATTCCGGCCTATTTTGTCCGCTTGGAGCAGCTGCCTGTTACGGCCAATGGCAAGTTGGATACGAAGGCTTTGCCTAATCCGAAGGAGCATGTCCTAACCGGCAAGCAATATGTTGCGCCTCAAGGAGATATTGAGAAAATGTTGGTCCGCATATGGGCCGAAGTATTAGGTGTTAGTGAAGAACGGGTTGGTGTGAATGATACGTTCTTTGATCTTGGAGGTAACTCGTTTCAACTTGTGCAAGTCGTCAACAAGCTGAATGAAGCTTTCGACCGCGAAATCGCTGTAGCTGTCATGTTCCAGTATACGACGGTGTCGGCGCTCAGCGGCTATGTAAAGCGGTTGGAGAGCGGTGAAGAGGATACATCTCTAGATATCGCGGACAACGAAAAAATGGACGAGGGATTCGACACGATGGAGCAGACGCTGCTCATTCTGGGAGGGCGAGGAGATGACTAAAAGTCAACAAACGCAAGCGGCTACTGGGCTGGAAATCGCCGTCATCGGAATGGCGGGTAAGTTTCCAGGTGCCCGTTCCGTGGACGAATATTGGGAAAATCTTAAAAACGGAGTGGAGTCGGTACGGTTCTTCACAGATGAAGAGCTAGAAGCGGCAGGAGTCGATCCTGCCTTACTGAACAACCCTCGTTATGTTAAAGCCAAAGCGGTTGTTCCGGATGCGGAATGTTTCGATTCCGATTTCTTTGATTATTCACCGCGCGAGGCAGAAGTTATCGACCCGCAGTTGCGGTTGTTTCACGAGTGTGTCTGGGAGGCGCTAGAACACGCTGGTTACGATAGTGAGCAGACGAATGCTGCTATCGGACTGTTCGCTGGCGCTTCCGCCAGCATTTATTGGCAATTGGTGGCCATGCTCTCGCGCAGCGGGAGTACGGCCGAGCAATTCGCTGCGCTGGCTTTGGCGGACAAAGATTTTCTAAGCACACGGATTGCTCACAAATTGAACTTGAAGGGCCCAGCGATCAATGTCGATTCGGCTTGCTCAACCTCGCTGCTGGCGATCCATTTAGCTTGCAGAGCGCTGTTGACGGGCGAATGTCGGATGGCTCTGGCCGGTGGAGTTACGGTGACAGTCCCTCATACCGAAGGCTATATGTATGAAGAGGGGATGGTCAGTTCGCCGGATGGACATTGCCGCGCTTTTGATGCCAAAGCGAAGGGAACGGTTGGCGGGGAAGGTGCAGGCGCAGTTGTGTTAAAAATGCTGAAGCATGCCGTGGCCGATGGCGACCGCATTTATGCGGTAATTAAAGGCTCGGCCGCGAACAATGACGGTACGCGTAAAATGGGATACTCCGCCCCGAGTATCGAAGGTCAGGCGGAGGTTATCCGTGCGGCACAGCGGATGGGACGAGTGGCACCGGAGAGCATTGGCTATGTGGAAGCGCACGGCACGGGCACCACGCTAGGGGACCCTGTTGAGATCGAGGCGCTGAAGCTCGCTTTTCAGACCGATAAGAAAGGTTTTTGCCGTATCGGTTCCGTCAAGACGAATATCGGTCATTTAAATAGTGCTGCTGGTGTTGCAGCTTTCATCAAGACGGTGTTGACGCTGCAGCATAAGCAGATTCCGCCAAATTTACATTTTGAATCACCGAATCCAAAAATAGATTTCGCGAACAGCCCGTTTATCGTTAACACAGAGCTAACGCCGTGGACGAATGAAGAAGGTCCGTTGCGAGCTGGTGTCAGTTCGTTCGGCATCGGCGGAACGAATGTGCATGTCGTCTTGGAGGAAGCTCCACCTCAGGCGGCAGGTGGCGAAGGAAGAGCGTCGAAGCTTCTCCTGTTGTCTGCCAAGACAGAGGCCGGTCTGGAGAAAGCGACTGTCCGCATGCGCGATTATTTGGCTGCGATTCCTGATGTGCCGCTATCCGATGAGGCTTACACGATGCAAATCGGGCGCAGGGCGTTCCGGTATCGCCGCATGCTTGTCTGTTCGTCTGCTGGAGAAGCACGGGAACTGTTGGAATCGTTGCCGCCGGAGCGGGTGTACAGTCGAGAATGTGAGCGTGAACAGGCCCGTCTGGTGTTTATGTTTCCAGGGCAGGGTGCGCAGTATGTCAATATGGGGCGTGATTTATACGACCGCGAGCCGGAGTTCCGCGAGGCAGCAGATCGGTGCTTTGCTATCGTAAAGCCGTTGCTCGACGTTAATTTGCGGGAGCTGTTGTATCCGGACATCAACGATGCAAATCTGAACGACAACGACGCAAATGTGAATGTCAACGACGCAAATGTGGATGTTAACGAGGTAATCGCGAATGGTGGCGAGCGCCTCAAACAGACCGATGTGACGCAACCTGTCATGTTTATTTTCTCCTATGCACTGGCGCAATTGATGTTGAAATGGGGGCTTAAACCAAGCGCCATGATTGGTCATAGCGCGGGTGAGTACGTTGCTGCGTGCCTAGCAGGTGTGATGACGCTGGAAGAAGCATTGGAATTGGTCGTGCTGCGTGGGAAATTGATGCATAGCATGCCGTCGGGGGCGATGCTCAGTGTGCCGCTATCCGAGGAAGAGTTGGCACCGTTGTTAGGCGACGACTTATCGCTGGCTGCGGTCAACGGTTCGGCGCTCTGCGTGGTGTCGGGCCGTCACGAGGCGATTGACAGGCTGGAACAGCAGTTGGCTGAGCAAGGAAAGACTTGCACGAAATTGCACACGTCTCATGCTTTTCATTCGGCAATGATGGATCCGATTTTGGAGTCGTTCCGCGCGAAAGTGAGTTCGATAACGCTGCGCAAACCAGAAATGCCTTATATTTCGAACGTGAGTGGAAACTGGATTACGGTCGAGGAAGCGACTGCTGCCGACTATTGGGTTAATCATCTGCGTGGCACTGTTCGTTTTGCCGACGGCCTCCGCGAACTGCTGCGCGACGACAATGCCGTGTTCGTAGAAGTGGGACCAGGCAATGCGCTAAGCGCGTTCTTGCGCCGCCATCCTGACAAAACAGCGCGGCATGCGGCTTTCAACCTTGTCCGCCATGTGAAAGAGCAGGCAAGCGATGATGAGTTTCTGTTGCAGCAGGTAGGGCGCTTGTGGCTGGAAGGGGCACAACCGGATTGGAAAGCGTTCCATGCCAACGAGCAGCGTAAGCGGATGGCTATGCCTACATACCCGTTTGAACGTCGGCGCTACTGGGTAGACCCGCCGTTCGAACTTGATGTGCTGAAGCAGGGACTACTGGGGACACCGACATCTGCTGTAAGGTCGGGTAGCAGTGCCGGACTAGTCAATGCTCCGCTACTTAAAAAGCAAAACGTGGGGGAGTGGCTATATACCCCTGTCTGGGAGCGTTCTGTAACGGTTGAACAATTGCAACCTTCTCAGAGCCCGCAACGTTGGCTCGTCTTCACTGAAGAACGAGGAGTAGGTGCATGCTTGGTTGCCCGCTTGAAGCAGGCCGGACACGATGTTAGCGCCGTATACCCGTCCACTTCGTTCGCTAGGCTGGACGAAGGAGCGTACCAGATGGAGCCTAATCAGCCGGATCAGTACGTTCGTCTGCTGCGCGAGTTGGCAGATGCGGGAACACAGCCAGACCGTATTGTACACGCATGGCTGGCGGAAGAGTCCGCCGCAGTGGGTGAGTGGGATGTATCCGCTGCCGATAAGACGCTGGAAAGAGGCTATTACAGCCTGATTGCGCTGGCACAAGCCATCGGTACGTGCGGAATAGACGCAGATATACAGCTTTCCATTGTGACGTGCAACATGCAAGAAGTGACTGGGGCTGAGCGGCTGCACCCAGAACAAGCCGCAGTGCTTGGCGCATGTCTCGTCATTCCGCAGGAGTATGCCAACGTGCGCTGTCGCAGCATTGACGTGGCATCCTTCTATGAAGAAGACGAAGTGGAACGGCAAGCACTTGCCGAGCGGCTGTACGCGGAGGTTATTGCCTCGTCCGACGATATGATCGTGGCGTATCGCGGTACATATAGATGGATACAAAAATACGTCTCCATCCCTGCTCCGGCAACGACTGCTAGCGATGTAGACACAGGCCTCAGGAATCAGGGCGTTTATCTGATCACGGGAGGATTGGGCGGCATTGGCTTAGCGATAGCCGAATATTTGGCTAAGACGGTTCAGGCCAAGCTGGTGTTGATCGGTCGTACTGGCTTGACAGATGAAACGGACTGGCGGCAAGTTGCAGAGGGATCTGAGGTAGACGTAGCTGTGGCCGTCAAGCTCATGAAGCTGAGAGAGCTCGAAGAGCATGGAGCGGAAGTGATGGTTTGCAGTGCGGACGTTAGCGATTTGTCGCAAATGGAACAGGTCGTGGCCGATGCCGTTGCTCGTTTCGGAGTAATCCATGGCGTTATTCACGCGGCTGGAACGGCGGATGGCGCGTTAATTCAGCGACGTACGCGGGAGATAGAAGAACGCGCTCTGGCGGCAAAAGTGAGTGGCACGCGCGTACTAGAGCGGGTACTGGATGGAATGAAGCTGGATTTCCTACTGCTCTGTTCTTCCTTGGTCAGCGCCTTGGGTGCTTTGGGGCAGGCAGGGTACTGTGCGGCGAATACGTATCTCGATGCCTTTGCCCACTACAAGCGGGCTAAAGACGGTACACGCGTCATGGCCATCGATTGGGATGGTTGGCAAACGGTCGGTATGGCCGCTGCGGCGGAACGCGAAATCGCGGCCGCGTCTGCCCAAGTAGGTGTGAACGTTCCCGCTCCGGATCATGGGACAAGGCTGTTGCCGGAAGAGGGGATTGCGGTATTCCATCATGCGTTGGGCTGCCGTCTGACCCAGCTGACGATTTCGACAACCGATTTGCCGCTACGGCTGCAAGCCGCCCGTACGTCATCGTTGAAATCGCTCATTCAGGTGGAACGGAGTAATGAAGGCACACGTTCATCCCGTCCTGCCATTAGCACCACCTATGCGGCGCCGGAAGATGAATTGGAGCAGACGATAGCTGAATTGTGGCGGGAGTTTCTCGGCATCGATCAAGTTGGCGCGCACGATAATTTCTTCGAGCTTGGCGCAACTTCGCTCGATATTATTCAAATGAACGCGAAGCTGCAGCAGGCGCTACAGCGGGAAATGTCGGTCGTAGATATGTTCAGTCATCCGACGGTCCATGCGCTGGCCGAATCGCTTAGACGGTCAAGTGCGGGAGAAGCAGCCGTTGCAGAGACGGCGGATCGCTCAGAGCAGATTCACGACGGGAAGCACAGGCTGAAGCAGCGATTGCAGAAGCGCGATAGAACGTGAGGAGGGACAGCAAAGATGAAGGAATCAAACGGGCAGTATGCAACAACCGGTTTGGAGATTGCGGTAGTCGGCATGGCGGGACGATTCCCCGGAGCTAAAAACGTGGGAGAGTTCTGGGAAAACTTGCGCACTGGCGTAGAGTCGGTCACTTTTTTTACGGATGAAGAATTGAAAGAGGCGGGAATCGATGCGGAAACGCTTCGAAATCCCCAATATGTGAAAGCAAAGCCAATACTGGAGGACGCTGAATCGTTCGATGCACCGTTCTTCGATTACACGCCGCGTGAAGCGGAGCTTGTTGATCCACAATTTCGCCTGTTCCACGAATGTGCGTGGGAGGCGTTGGAGGACGCGGGATACACTCCCGAAGAGCAAGATAAGTTAATCGGGGTTTACGCAGGGGCGTCCCCGAATACGTACTGGATCGCCAGTCGAATTATGGCTGCTTCGCATGCGAGCGATCATTTTCAAATTTTGCAATTAAACAACCCGTCGTTCACGACGCGGATTTCATATAAATTGAACTTAAAGGGTCCTAGTGTGAGTGTGCAAACGGCCTGCTCGACCTCGCTTGTGTCGATCCATCTCGCCTGTCAAGGGTTGCTGGGTGGCGAGTGCGATATCGCACTGGCGGGCGGTGTTTCCGTTAATTTGCCACGCAAAACGGGTTATCTCTATCAAGAGGGCATGATTCAATCACCTGATGGCCATTGCCGTCCTTTTGATGAAGAGGCCAACGGAACTTTGTTCGGTGACGGGATCGGAATCGTTGTCCTGAAGCGGCTGAGCGACGCGATCGCAGATGGCGACACGATACATGCAGTCGTCAAAGGTTCGGCCATCAACAACGATGGTAGCCGCAAAGTCGGATATACAGCCCCGAGCACGGGCGGTCAGGTCGAAGTTATCCGCGCTGCTCATCAAATGGCGGAAGTAGAGCCAGAGAGTATTAGCTATATCGAGGCACATGGTACGGGCACGGCGCTCGGCGATCCGATTGAAGTGGAGGCGTTGCAGCTTGCTTTTGCCACCGATAAAGTCGGTTTTTGCAAAATCGGGTCGCTCAAGTCCAACATTGGCCATCTAGATACCGCCGCAGGTGTAGCCGCTTTTATCAAAACGGTGCTGGCGCTGAAACATAAGCAAATTCCGCCAAGCCTGAATTTTAATCAACCGAATTCGAAGATCGGTTTTGCCAGCACTCCTTTCGCTGTCAACACGGAGCTGACCCGCTGGGAAAGTGGGGATGCTCCGCTACGAGCTGGTGTTAGTTCGTTCGGCATAGGGGGCACGAACGCCCATGTCGTCTTGGAAGAAGCTCCACCTGCGACGGCGGGTTCGGCTGGACGGGACACGCATCTGCTTGTGCTGTCGGCAGCAACGGAGGCAGGGTTAGAGCGTGCGACTGACAATCTCGGTCAGTTTCTGCGCAATAACCCTGAAGTAGATTTAGCCGACGCGGCATATACGTTGCAGACAGGCCGGAAGCGGTTCCGCTTCCGCCGAACACTCGTCTGCGCCGATAGAACCGAAGCGCTTGCCAAGCTGGAAGTGGTAACGGACGGCAATGTTCATACGGGCGAGTCGGGACTCGATCTCGCGAAGGTCGTCTTCCTTTTTCCTGGACAAGGATCGCAATATGTGAACATGGGGAAAGATTTGTACCGGAAGCAGCCGCTGTTCCGTCAAGAAATGGATCGCTGCTGCGATATCATTGCCTCGTTGGGCGGTACCGACCCGCGAGCACTGCTCTATCCAGCGGACGGACACGGGATGAGCGAGCCGCAACTAGCGGAGCGGCTGAATCAGACGGAAGCGGCTCAGCCTGCATTGTTCGCGTTCGAGTACGCGTTGGCTAAGCTGCTCATGTCGTGGGGTATCGAGCCACGCGCCATGATCGGCCACAGCATCGGGGAGTATACGGCTGCGTGCTTGTCCGGCGTGCTCTCGTTGACGGATGCACTCGAATTGGTCACGTTGCGTGCCAAACTGATGCAAGGAATTCCAACTGGTGAAATGTTGAGCGTTTCGCTATCCGAGGAAAGCTTAAATGTACTCTTACCGGAACAGTTGTCGCTGGCTGCTGTCAACGGGCCAGAGTTGTGCGTCGTCTCGGGCCCGTCTGCGGAAATGGCTGCTTTTGCAGCGGAGCTGACTAGGCAGAACGTCACGCACCGCAAGCTCCATACGTCGCATGCGTTTCATTCCGCAATGATGGAACCGATTGTGGGCCTCTTTGCGGACAAAGTGAAGCAAATGACGCTGTCCGCACCTACGATCCCGTACGTATCCAATGTGACGGGAACGTGGATAACGGAGCAGGATGCGACTGACCCTGCTTATTGGGCACGACATTTGCGCTGTACCGTGCAGTTTGCTGCAGGAGCGGCGGAACTGCTTCAGGAGAAGCAGGCGCTCTTCATTGAAGTCGGACCTGGCAACGTCTTGAGCACTTTTATGCACAAGCAACAGGCCAAGACAGGTGAACACGCAGTGCTCCACCTTGTTCGTCACCCGCAGGAGCAAGCCGCAGATGACGCTTATTTGTTGGAGAAGCTAGGGAAAATGTGGATCGCGGGTGCACGCATCGATTGGGCGGGCTATTATGCGGATGAACGACGCTACCGGATCGCACTGCCAACGTATCCGTTCGAACGGAGGCACTTCTCCCTTGACGGCATGCCATCGCTCATTGGTGGCAATATGCGTCAGCAAGTGGGCCTTCCGCTTCAGGAAGATTCACGCCCGCAAGCGTTGGCGGAGAACGACGCTGTTCGGCCGGAACGAGGCGCTGCAAGCCGTGCGTCGATCTCCTCCATCGAACAGACGATTGCCGACATTGTGCAGCTCCATTTCGGGTTTGAACAGTTGGAGATGAACGACAACTTCTTTGAAATCGGCGCTAGCTCACTTGATATTTCCCAGTTGGCTGACAAGTTCTCAGGGACGCTGGGCAAGGAGATTCCGGTCGTTACCTTATATTCCTACCCAACCGTACGCTCGTTGGCGGCGTTTTTGCGGCAAGCAGAGGCGGAAACGACGGTGGAAGCAGATGAGGCACGTCAGCGCTCGATTCTATCGGGTTTAGCACGGACTGAACAGATGAGATCGCTGGCGGGTCGCTCAGCAGAGTCACAAGAGTCACCAGAAGGTGGGGAACAGGTAGCGGCTGAAGAGAGTGGCTTGGAAATTGCTATCGTAGGTATGTCCGCTCGCTTTCCTGGCGCGGACAGTGTTGAGCAGTTCTGGCACAATCTGCGCGATGGGGTGGAATCGATTTCGTTCTTTACCGACGAAGAACTGCGGCAGGAAGGCATAGACCCGCAGCTCATTGCTCACCCTTCGTATGTCAAGGCAAGAGGCGCTTTAAATAACTTTGATCAGTTCGATGCAGCTTTCTTCGGCTATTCGCCGCGCGAAGCGGAGCTTATGGACCCGCAGCTACGGTTGTTCCATGAATGCGCATGGGAGGCGCTCGAATCTGCCGGATATAATCCAGACGCCTATCCAGGTTTGATCGGCGTATATGCGGGCGCTACTCCTAACTTGGAGTGGGTGTCACGCTTTGCTACAACTATTGGCGGGACGGAGCGATTCAGCGCGATGCTGCTCAATGACCGCGAGTTTTTCAGTACGCAGTTGTCGTATAAGCTCAATTTGCGTGGCCCGAGTATTTCCATGCAGACGGCTTGCTCCACCTCTTTAGTCAACATCGCGTTGGCTTCGCAGGGGTTGCTGGCTGGGGCATGCGATATTGCTCTCGCCGGAGGTTCTACTGTAACTGTGCCTCATAAGGCAGGCTACTTGTACGAAGACGGCATGATTCAATCGCCAGACGGGCATTGTCGCGCCTTCGACGCGCAGGCGGCAGGAACGGTATTCGGCGATGGAGTCGGCGTCGTTATTTTGAAGCGACTGCGTGACGCTGTTGCCGATGGGGACGTCATTCACGCCGTCATTAAGGGATTCGGCGTGAACAATGACGGTACGCGCAAGGTTGGCTTCACCGCCCCGAGTACGAAGGGACAGGCAGAAGTCATTCGTGCAGCTCATCTCATGGCGGGAGTGGAGCCGGAGAGCATTACTTACGTGGAAGCGCACGGCACGGCTACCAATATGGGCGATCCGATTGAGATCGAAGCGTTGAAAGAGGCGTTTCGGACGGAGGAAAAAGGATTTTGCCGCATCGGGTCCGTGAAGACGAACGTGGGCCATCTTAACAGCGCGGCCGGAGCAGCTGGCTTCATTAAGACGGTGCTGGCGCTCAAAACGAAGCAAATACCGCCAAGTTTACATTTTGAACAGGAAAATCCGAACATTGACTTCGCTGACAGTCCGTTTGTCGTCAACACGGAACTGACGCCTTGGGAGCGTGGAAACGATCCGTTGCGCGCTGGGGTTAGCTCGTTCGGCATCGGGGGCACGAATGCCCACATTATTTTGGAAGAGGCGCCTGCTACGGCAGCCTCGGACGATGGCAGAGCGGACAAAGTGATACTGCTGTCTGCGAGAACAGAGACGGCTTTGGCGCAGGCAAAAGAGCGCTTGGCTACATATTTAACGCAGCATCCGGACGTCAATCTGGCGGACGTTGCCTATACGCTGCAAGTCGGTAGAAAGGCTTTCGAATGGAGAGCAGCATTCGTATGTCAGGATGCACAAGAGGCCGTTTCCATTTTGACAGATGTTGAAACGGATAAGTTGGCTGTAGCTGAGACGGGCACACGCTCTCGCTCTGTCGTGATGATGTTCCCAGGACAAGGTTCCCAATACGTCAACATGGGACGCGGGTTGTACCAAGACGAGCCGGTATTCCGGAGCGAGATCGACCGCTGTCTTGAACTCGTGCAGCCGCATGTGGCGGTTGACCTGAAGGCGCTGTTGTTTCCGCAAGGTACGTCGCACGAGCTGTCTCACAATTCAGACAACACCGCAGCGGAAAATGAACTTCTTGCACGCACGGACATCGCGCAGCCTGTACTGTTCATGGTCGAATATGCGCTGGCCAAGCTGCTTATGAGCTGGGGAGTCCATCCGGAAGCGATGATCGGGCATAGCATCGGTGAATATGTCGCTGCTTGCTTGGCGAATGTGTTCCCGCTCGAAGACGCTTTGACGCTTGTCGCGCTGCGCGGGCGGCTCATGCAATCGCTACCTGCTGGCTCCATGCTAAGTGTCGCCATGCCGGAGTTAGAGCTTCGTGCGCTGTTGCCTGATCAACTTGCGCTGGCCGCTGTCAATAGTACGACCTTATGTGTCGTCGCGGGTGAAAGCGAGCAGATTGACGCGTTTGCTCAACAGTTAGAGGAAAGTGGTCATACATGTAGACGGCTACATACGTCCCATGCGTTCCATTCCCATATGATGGACCCGATATTAGAGGCATTTGCGGACCAAGTACGGTCGATCAAGTTGCAGGAACCAACGACGCCATTCATTTCTAATGTAACGGGGACATGGATTACGGCGGAAGAGGCAATGGATGCAGGATACTGGGTCAGACATTTGCGTTCCGCGGTGCGGTTTGCGGACGGGCTTGACGAGTTGCTGAGCAATCCGCGCACTGTGTTTGTTGAGGTAGGGCCGGGCAATGCGTTAGGTACATTCGTGCGCAAGCATCTCGCGGCTTCCAGAGAGCGCGTTGTCGTCAATATGCTCCGACATCCGCAGGAATCGGGGCAGGACTCGACTCATCTCTTGCACAAGATTGGACGACTCTGGCTGGCGGGTGTCAGCATGGACTGGCAAGGCTTCTACGCGCATGAGCGGCGTAAGCGTGTCGAGCTGCCTACTTATCCAATGGAGCGGCAACGATATTGGCTGGACGAACAACCAACGATGGCCGTACGTCCGTCTACGACGCCTTCGGGCAAAAATCCGAACATGGCGGACTGGTTCTACTATCCTTCGTGGGAACGTGCACTGTTGCAGGCAAGCCCAGATGAAAGGCAGCCAAATGGATACAGCTGGCTCCTCTTTAAGGACGAATGTGGATTGGCCGATGAGATGAGCGCACGCTTGCAACAAGACGGGGATCGGGTCGCGATCGCAAAGGCAGGCACGGAGTTCATCGCACACGACGATGGCACGTTTACGCTCTCCCCCAACTCGGCGGAACATTATTCGCTACTGTTGGACGAACTGCGGCAGCGGGATTTCGTACCTGACCGCATTGCTCATCTGTGGAATGTTTCTTCCCCGAAAAAGGAGGCAGTCCTACAAGGGACACCATCTTCGACGGAAGCGGCCGAGCAGCGGGAGCAAGCGTTAGGGTACTATAGTTTGGTCTTTTTAGCACAAGCGCTGCGCAAGCAGAAGGAGACGACGGAAGTTCGTATTGCGGTCGTGTCAACGGATATGCAAGAAGTAACGGGGCTGGAGCAGTTGTCCCCAGGAAAAATGACGCTGCTTGGTCCGTGCATGGTTATCCAGCAGGAGTACATCGGCATCACGTGCGTGAGCATCGATATCGATGCGCCACACGGCGTGGGCCGTCAACAGCGGCTTGCCGCACAAATTGTGGCGGAATTGTCGGTTCCGGCTTCGGAGCGGCTCATCGCTTATCGCGGCAATTACCGTTGGGTGCAGAATTACAAACCAGCCGAGCTACACAAACCAGCAACGCCGGCTTTGCCATTCCGCGAGCAGGGTGTGTACCTGATTACTGGTGGGCTCGGCGGCATAGGGATGCTGACGGCAGAGTATTTGGCACAGCACTTCAAAGCGCGGCTCGTGCTGACGGGTCGATCCGACTTCCCAGCTCAAGACAGGTATGAAAGCTGGATTGCTGAACATGGCGAGGACAATTCGGTCACCCGCAAAATTAGACGCGTACAGCGACTGGAACAATGGGGCGCTGAGGTAACATACGTGCAAGCCGATTTAGCGAACGAAGTACAGATGGGCAACGTCTTCCAGTTCATCGACGCGACGTACGGCTGCTTGAACGGGGTTGTGCAAGCAGCGGGACTTCCTGGCGGCGAATCGTTCCGCGCGATTGAAAATATCGACGGGCAAAAAGCCGACGAGCAGTTCCGGGCCAAAGTCCAAGGACTGAAAACGATGGAAAGACTGCTTGCTGGTAAAGGGACAGACGTGTGTATCCTGTTCTCGTCCATCGCTAGCGCACTGGGGGGACTCGGATTCAGCGCCTATTCGGCGGCGAACCTGTATATGGATGCCTTTGCCCGCAAACAGAACCAAGCAGGCGGGACGAAGTGGCTATGCGTCAATTGGGACGCGTGGGAGTTCTGGGAAGAACACAGCTCGAAGATCGGGGAATCGCTCGTTGAACTGGCGATTTTGCCAGCTGAAGCGCCGGAGCTGTTTCAGTATGTGTACGCCCCGTGCGACAGTAACCAAATCATCGTATCGACGGGAGATTTTCAAGCGCGGCTCGACCGCTGGATCAGGCTTAAGGGCAAGAAGGAGCAGCCACAACCAACGGGCGACGGGGGTTCATTCGTCAGACCAGATCTCACGAATCCTTATGTCGCGCCGCGTAACCAAGCGGAGAAGACCATTGCTGATGTGTGGAAACAATTTTTCCGCATCGATCAGGTCGGCATACATGACAATTTCTTCGACTTGGGTGCGAGTTCGCTCGACATGATTCAAGTGACCGGAAAATTGAATGAAGCGCTGAATGAAACTATCGCTGTCGTTGATATGTTTACTTATCCGACGATACATGCGTTGGCCCAGCGGCTTACGCGCAGCGAACAGGACGAGGCAGAGGAAGCGGAAATAGAGCATCAGTTGATCGGCGCTGTGGCGAAAGGTAAGAAGCGGCAGCAGCAGCAAAAAGAAAAAAGACGCAAAGGGGAAGTCTTTTAATGAGCGGATCGAACGAGAGGGAATATAACGGGGCAGAAATTGCCGTCATTGGTATGTCGGGCAGGTTTCCGGGGGCTCGAAACTTACAGGAATATTGGGACAACTTGCAAAAAGGCAAAGAGTCGATCTCATTTTTCACGGAAGAGGAACTGCTGGCAGAGGGCATCGATGCGGAAACAGTGCGGCATCCGAACTATGTGAGAGCTAAAGGAATATTGGAGGGTATCGAGAACTTTGATCCCGAATTTTTCGACTATACGCCGCGTGAAGCAGAGCTGATGGACCCGCAATTCCGCCTGCTACATGAATGTTCTTGGGAAGCGCTTGAAGAAGCGGGGTATGATCCCAAGACGTACAAGGGAGCTATCGGTCTGTATACGGGCGCAGCCTTCAATTCCCATTGGTTTATGCGTGCATTCAAAGGATTAGGAACCGCGGAGGAATCAGTCACGCTGGAGACGGCGATGTTGAACTTGCGCGATTATATGGCGACACTCGTGTCGTACAAGCTGAATCTGAAAGGGCCGAGCTTTACGGTGCAGACGGCTTGCTCCACGTCTCTTGTAGCCATCCATCTTGCCTGCCAAAGTTTGTTGAGTGGGGAGTGTAGCATTGCGCTTGCTGGAGGTGTCTCGATTCAGTTGCCGCAGAAGGCGGGCTATTTTTATCAAGAGGGAATGATTAACTCTCCCGATGGACACTGCCGTACGTTCGACGAACGGGCGGCTGGTACGGTGTTCGGAGACGGGGCGGGAATCGTCGTTCTGAAGCCGCTGGAAGATGCGCTTGCGGACGGTGACCACGTATATGCCGTTATTAAAGGCTCGGCGATCAACAATGACGGCAATCGTAAAGTGGGCTACACCGCTCCGAGCACAGCCGGGCAAGTATCGGTCATCCGCGCCGCGCATCATGTGGCGGAGGTGGAGCCGGAGAGTATCAGTTACATTGAAGCGCACGGCACGGCCACGACACTGGGCGATCCGATCGAGATCGAAGCGCTGAAGACGGCATTTCAAACGGAGAAGAAACGGTATTGCGGTATCGGCACGGCTAAATCCAACATTGGACATTTGAACAACGCTGCTGGTGTAGCTGGATTCATAAAGACGGTGCTGGCGCTTGCTCACAAACAATTGCCGCCTACCTTGCATTTTGAACGCCCGAATCCGAAGATCGATTTCGAAAATAGCCCGTTCTATGTCAACGATAAATTGACTGACTGGAACAACGACGAGTACCCGCTGCGGGCCGGAGTAAGCTCCTTCGGTATCGGCGGAACGAATGCGCACGTCGTCTTGGAGGAAGCGCCCCCTGCGGCTGCTTCTTCCCCAGGCAAGTCGGCCCAGCTTATCGCCTTATCGGCGAAGACGGAAACCGCGCTCAATCGGATGAGCGAGCAATTGAGCCGCCATTTGCAGGAGCAACCGAACGTATCTTTGGCCGATGTGGCGTATACGCTGCAAGTGGGACGCGCAGCGTTCCCGTATCGTCGCACGCTCGTCGCTGACAGTGTGGGCAAAGTCGTCGAACAGTTGGCCCAACTCGATTCGGGTAACGTCCAGACGGGGCTGGCTGCAAGTATCGATCATCCAGTCGTCTTCATGTTCTCTGGCCAAGGTTCCCAATATGTTGGATTAGGTCGGGAGCTTTATGAGCAAGAGCCGATCTTCCGCGAGGCGGCGGATCGTTGCTTCGAACTTATGCCGGATGGAATTGGCGAGAAGGTAAAGCGGATTGTTTATCCGTCTACGGATGAGACAGAAGTTGATTCCTCGCTCATCAATAGGACGGACATCGCGCAGCCGACTATATTTACGGTCGAGTATGCGCTTGCCAAGCTTCTAATGAATTGGGGAGTAGAGCCGCAGGCGATGATCGGACATAGCATTGGCGAGTACGTAGCGGCCTGTCTCGCGGGTGTCTTTACGCTGGAAGATGCGGTTCGGATCGTTAGTATCCGCGGTCAATTGATGCAGAGTTTACCTGGCGGGGCTATGCTGAGCGTGCCATTGCCAGAGGAGGAATTGCAGCCGCTACTTACCAACGGCCTTGCACTGGCGGCGGTAAATGCCCCTGCGATGTGTGTCGTATCGGGCTCTCACGAAGCGGTTGATGACTTGGCACAATTGCTGGAGGAGAAAGGGCTGAGCTGTCGGAAACTTCATACGTCCCACGCGTTCCATTCTGGGATGATGGACCCGATTTTGGAGGAGTACGAGCGGGAATTGAGCAAGTTGACGCTTCAGTCGCCGCAGCTGCCGTTCATTTCGAATGTGACGGGAACGTGGATTCGTGACGAAGAAGCGGTAAGCCCAGCTTACTGGGCCCGCCATTTACGCGGCACGGTGCGATTTGCGGATGGATTGCGAACATTGTTCGCTGATTCCGACGCTGCGTTTGCCGAGATTGGCGGCGGCAACGCGTTGACTTCGTTCGCGAGACGACATGCGGATGCGAAGCGAGAGCATGTCATTGTGAATTTGATGCGTCACCCGCAGCAAAATATAGCGGATTCGGAACACTTGCTGCAGCAAGTCGGACGGTTGTGGAATGCCGGCGTCGCATTCGATTGGACTCGATTGTACGGGGATGAAACACGCAACCGCGTTCTGTTGCCGACATATCAGTTCGACCGTAGACGATTCTGGCTCGATGAGGAAGGCATCCGTATCGTTCACACGGATTCAACGCCGACGAAGGGTAGCAGACAAACGGATGGCGTGGATCGGTCTGCAGGATACGAGCTGCCGAGCGGCTACGTTGCGCCGCGCAATACGCTGGAAGAGACAATCGCGACAATTTGGCGCGGTCTGCTCGGCATTGAAGAGATCGGAATACATGACGATTTCTTTGAATTGGGTGGGCACTCCCTGAAGGCGACCAGCCTCATCGCCAAAATGCACAAGGAACTTGATGTGGAGCTGTTGTTGTCGGATATTTTCAACATGCCGACGATCAGCGCACTGGCTGAATATATCGGGCAGACGGAGAGAAAAGCATACTTGGCTATTGCGGCTGCGGAACAAAAACCGTACTACCGACTGTCATCTGCGCAGAAGCGGACGTTCCTTATCCATCAGCAAATCGGGCAGTTAACTTCATATAATATGCCGATGGCTTTGATGGTACACGGACCGGCGAACGCAGATCAGTTCGAAGAAGCGTTTGTCAAGCTGATCCGCCGCCACGAAAACATGCGTACTTCCTTCCATATGGTGGACGGAGAGCCGGTACAGCGAATTCACGAAGAATTTACATTTACCATCGAGCGGCTTGAAGCGGACGATCACGAGATGAAAGCGTTGATTAGGCGGTTTATCCGCCCGTTCGATCTGGGACAAGCCCCACTTATACGGGCTGCTTTTGTTAAGCTGGCTCCGGAAAAGCATGTGCTACTCGTCGATATGCACAATATCGTGTCAGACGGCGCGTCGATGAACGTGTTCATCAGAGAGTTCAGCGACTTGTACGCGGGGAAAGAGTTGTCTCCGTTGCGGATTCAGTATAAAGATTTTGCGGAGTGGCAGCACCAACTGCTGGAAGGAGATGTTATCCAGCAACAGGAGCAATATTGGATAAACCAGTTCAATCGGGACATTCCGGTGTTGAATATGCCGACCGACTTAGAACGGCCAGAATTCCAATCGTTTATTGGACGGGCGCACAAGGTCATTTTGCCAAAAGAAACTACCGATCGCCTGAATGCCTTGGCCAAGGCGAATAACGTCACGATTAACGTGCTGATGTTCCACTTGTATACGCTCGTGCTGCACAAGTATGCTGACCAAAACGATTTGGTAGTCGGTTCGTTGGTTGCGGGCAGACGTCATGCAGACGTGGAAAACCTAATTGGCATGTTCACTAACTTCTTACCTGTCCGTGTGCGCTTCGATGAGCGGCATACCTTGCAGGAGCAGTTGCAAATGGTGAACAAGACGATGATAAACGCCTACGAAAATCAGGATTTCCCTTTTGATCGGATGGTCGAAAAGTTGTCAGCGAAGTTGCCACGCGGCCGAAATCCGTTCTTCGACACGATGATGATTTTCCATAATGAGTTTGACGGAGATATGGTGTTGACCGCCGAAGGCCTTACTTTTGAAAATTACGACATTACAAAAGGGGTCTCCAAGCTCGACTTTAAGCTTGATATGGGCAATTTGGACAACGGTGGGCTGCTCTGCGTGTTGCAATATAACACCGCGCTGTTCGTCGAGGAGACGATTGTAGGCTTGATGCAACATTTTTGCGAGCTGATTGACCTTGTACTGGCCAATCCGCAGCGTAAACTGGGGGATTTACCGCTGTTATCGGAAGCAGCACAGTCAGAGTTGGCTGCGAAGAGACGTGGCACCGTGCCGGAGCGAACGTTATCGATTACGGCTGCTGCTACTTTTACTGCCGATCCGATCCGCCCTTATGTCAAATGGTGGGGTGAGCAATTCGGGACGAGCATTGATGTCCATTTTGCGCCGTACGACCAAGTGTTTCAGGAGCTCTTGAACCCTGACAGCTTGCTGTCGACTGCTGGCGATGCAGGTATGCTACTTGTCCGTTTCGAAGATTGGTTACGGGATGATAGCACGTCAGAGGCGCAGCACATCAAGAAGTTGGAGCGAGCGCTATCAGAGCTCGTGGAGGCCGTTTCTGTGCAGCAAAGAACAAGACCACTGTTCGCTGGCGTGTTTCCGGTTTCCACTTTATCAGCGATAAGTCCGGTAATGGTAAGTTATTTGGAGGAGCTGACGAATCGGTGGAAGCGTGAGTTGGAGCGGTTGGAGTATGTTCACGTCCTCGACTTTAGAGAAATCGACTCGTTGTTCAGCGTAGGCGAGACGTTCGATCCGGCTGCCGACCAAGCGGGACATATGCCGTTCACGCCGGAATATTATGCAGCGATTGGGACTTTTACAGCACGCAAGTTGCTTGCTTGGCAAGGTCATCCATTCAAAGTGATCGCGGTCGATTGCGATAACACGCTGTGGCAGGGCATTTGTGGCGAAGACGGAGCTGATGGGGTAGTCGTAGGAGAACCTTATCGTGCGATGCAGCAGTATTTGCTGTCCAAACAACAGGAGGGAACACTGCTTGTACTCGTCAGTAAAAATAACGAAGCGGATGTCTGGGACGTATTTGATCGTCATCCCGACATGTTGCTCAAACGCGAGCATTTCGTTGGCTGGCGCATCGACTGGAATCCGAAGTCGGAAAATGTGCGTTCGCTGGCGGAGGAGCTCCATTTGGGGACAGACAGCTTCATCCTCATCGACGACAGTTCATTGGAGTGTTCGGAGGTGCGGTCGAATTGTCCGGAGGTGCTCGTATTGCAGCTGCCTAGTGAGCAGCAAATTCCAGCCTTCCTCCAGCACATATGGGCTTTGGATCGCTTGAGCGTGTCGGAAGAGGACAAGCAAAGAACGGAATTGTACGCGACAGAGCGCAAGCGCGGCGAAGTTCGGGCAGCGTCCACTTCACTGCAAGCGTTTTTGGACGAGCTGGAAATCGTGATGAGCATTAACGAGGCCAGCACGGCGCAGTTGCCGCGTATCGCACAGCTTACGCAGCGCACGAACCAGTTCACGCTAAACGTTAACCGCAGAACGGAGGGCGAATTGTCCACCGTGTTGGCCGAGTCGGGGACTACTTGTTGGGCACTTGAAGCGGCTGATCGATTCGGACGTTACGGGCTGATCGGAGCCGTTATAACCAAATGCGATGATCAGATTGTGCATTTGGATACGTTCCTGCTGAGCTGCCGGATTCTCGGAAGAGGCATCGAGGCCGCCGTACTGAGTGCGTTAAAGCCCTACTGTCTTGATCGTAAGGCAGCATATATTGAAGTTGTTTGCACAATAACAGGGAAAAACGAACCAATGTTGGCATTTTTGAAACAGGGCAAGTGGGTCGTTATGGAGGAGTCGGAGCAGGCTGTACGTTACCGCCATGCGGTAGACGAAATTCCTGACAGCTGTGGTCATATCGAATGTTTACACCATGCTCCACTGCCTGGCGGTGAAGAACTACAACGCGCCGCAACTGAAGCGAATGATAGCGTGATTAACGTGTTCGCAGCAGCAGGAAACTTTGAACAGCAAACGGGAGAGCTCGTTGTCGACAATCTGGAAAACTCGCCTCATCGACAGCAGTTGCTGCCGCTGCTCTATCATTCCGCATCCCAGCTGCTCCTACTGCCGGTGCAGCAAACAGAGGGCGGTGAAACGCAGAGAGCCGCATACCGCGAGCCTACAAATGAAGTCGAAGCTACGCTTGTGAGCATATGGCAAAGCGTGCTAGGAATCAGCCGCGTCGGAATCGACGATGACTTCTTCCGTTTGGGAGGAAGCTCTCTTCACGCCGTTCGTGTCGAAATCGAGATGGAGAAGCAGGGACTCGTTGCAGATCGACAGCAATTATTTAATTATCGTACCATCTCTCAATTGTCACCGTTTATTCGTGTGACCGTCATGGAATAAGGCACCATAAATAGCAAGATTCCCGTCATTAATTTCTATTTATTGACGGGAATCTTGCATTTGTTTTCCAATTATCAGATAATGATTGTGTCTGCGTTCCATAATCATACAATCGAAGATATTGCTGGGTGTGGCTCAGCCATGACAAAGGAGACACAATAAGCCGATGAATAATGAAATTTTGAACTCTGTTTATTCCCAAGTTTCTATTAAAGAGGGTAATAAAATCATCGAAAATATTTTGCTGGATATTTATTTCAAGCCAGGTATCTCTACGAAGGAAATTGCACGCAAGACACTGTTACCGCTGCCGCTCGTAGCCGCCATTAAGAAGGAATTTATCAAGGCGGGAATTATCGAGCAAGCCAAGGGCGTCCACTGCACGGTGAAGGGGAAGCGGTTGGTCGAGCAGACAATGGGATATGGTGATTTGAATCAGCCATTGTACCAGCGTTTGAAGAGCGGGGATTGGCAGCACGACGATCTGCGGGACATGTTTACGAAACTCGAAAGCGTTTTCGAGGGGCGACCACAAGTCGATGTTACGATCGATCAATCACGCTGTACGTTAGAGACGAGTGTCAAACGGGCCGTTCTCGCGCTTCAAAACGAAGCTCTTATCGGGAGAGATATCGTCTGCTTAGGGGACGATGATCTGGTCACTGTGTCATTGGCGTTTCTACTGAAATATTTGTTCCAACAAGATGCTCATAAGTCCAACACGCGCATACATCTATTCGAGATAGACAAGCGGATTATCAGTTATATTAACTACCTTGCTGAAGTTGAAGATTTGCCGATCGTATGTTACGAGATGAACTTCCGCGATGAGCTCCCGTCCGAATTTTTACACCGCTTTGATTGTGTATTCACGGATCCGCCGTATACGCTGCAAGGCATGTCGTTATTCGTATCGCGGGGCGTCCAATTGTTGAAAAAGGAAGTAGGGCTTCCGATTTTTCTGTCGTTCGCTCACAAATCGCCTGATTTCACATTGGAGATGCAGCGGGAATTTTCGCAAATGGGCTTGATGGTGACGAGCATTTTGCCGCGTTTCAATACGTATATTGGTGCTGAAATTATTGGTAACACAAGTCAGATGATTGTGTTACAATCTACGGAGGAGACAAAGGAAAACATTTCCCGCGAATATCGGGATGCCCTGTATACGGGGGAAGTGAGACGCACGGTGCGCTTGTACGAATGCAAGCAGTGCAATCATGTGACGGAAGTTGGGTTTCAATTGCAATGGCAGACCATCGAGCAGCTTAAGCAAGACTGCTGTCCGAACTGCCGTCACGACACCTTTGAGCTCATTCATAAAAAGAACGCATAAGAACGCAGAATGGAGCCGCAGTAAGATGCCGATTAGAGAAATGCAGCAGCACGACATAGCAACTATCGCTCGCTTTGAAACCGATATTTCAGTGATTTCGTTTGGCGAAGAAGCCGTAACCGATCTAGGATTTCATGCTAAGAAACTGGAAAAGGCGCTTCGCTATGAACAACAAGGAATGATTGTCTTGGAAGTAGACGGGAATATTGCGGGCTGGATGTGGATTACGCCACGGGAAAATTTCGTGACGAAACAAACCTATGCGAATTTTAAGAGTTTCTACATAGAGGAGCCTTACCGTGGCTCGGCCTATGTGGATGAGCTATTCGAAGCGGGAATGACATATTGCGAGCGCGAAGGCGCCACTCAAATTTTAGGAAAAGTGCACGTAAGCAATTTGCCGATGCGGCTACTTTACAAAAAATATGGTTTTAAACCGACGCACATCACGATGGAGTTATCGACCAGCGATGCAAATGATTAAATGCGTCGTTTGGGATTTGGACGATACGTTGTGGGAAGGAACGCTTCGGGACGACGAAGCGGGCGTCAAGCTACTACCGGATATCGTGAACGTAATCGCTACGCTGGACCAGCGCGGAATTTTACATAGCATTGCCAGTCGCAACAGTTGGGAACAAGTGAAACGCAAACTGGAACAACTGGAAATCGACCATTATTTTTTATATCCGCAATGCCATTTCGAATCGAAAGCGGCAAGTATGGAGCGGATCGCCAAGGAACTGAATATCGGCTTGGATGCGTTGGCGTTTGTCGACAACGATCCATTCGAGCGGTTTGAAGTGAACTATTATGTACCAGAGGTGCGTACGTACGCCGCAGAACAATATCGGGAAATGCTTGAATTTCCGGAGTTTCAGCTTGTTCAAGCGAGTGAAGAAGCGTCCAGCCGGCGGCAATATATGCAGGCGCGACAACAGCGTGAAGAGGCGCAGCGGGCGTACAAGGGCAGTCGCGAGCAATTTTTGAAGGAATGCCAAATGAAACTACATATTCGAACAGCTCGGCCCGAAGATTACGCGCGGGTTGTCGAATTGTCCCATAGAACGAATCAGATGAACAGTCTATTGGAGCGAATCGATTATCCGTTTGTCGAATCGTTTTGTAGCCAAGCCGACAATGTTTTATTTGTGGTCAAGCTGGAGGATCGGTTTGGGAAGCACGGTTTGATCGGAACTTGTTTTGCCACTGTCGTCGGGGATCGGATCGATATTAAGCTGTTCTGCATTTCTTGCCGCATCGAAGGCCGCGGCATCGCTTCTGCCTTTTTATATACGGTAATGGAACGATTAGGGCGACAGGCTCAGCAGGCGAACACGGTTTGGTGTCAATTGGTACGCAAACAACGCAATTTGCCCGCAAGATTATTGTTAGAAATGATTGGATTCAAGAAAATGCATACGGAAGACGAACAATCTAGTTACATGTTGGAGCTACCGCTCCCACACATGGCTTTCGATTGGCTCGAGATAGGGGAAATAGGAAATGAATCGTGATGCGATTGAACAAGAGATTACGCAACTGATCAAGGACATGCTCAATGTTCCGGCTGTTGATGCTGACACCGAATTAGTTGGCAATGCTGGGGTACTGGATTCGATGACGATTGTTAGACTGCTTACGGAATTGGAACAGCGATTTCAATTTACATTCGATGAGGACGATTTGACATTAGAGTCTATAAGCACCGTCAAGCGTCTGACTGATCTTGTTCTACAGAACAGACAGGCTCAATAGTGAGCTTTGAAATAACTAGATATAAATCTATTGTTCTATGAAACGGGCACACGGCAAACGCGGATAGCGTTCAGTGGGGCCCGTTTTTTTACGTATGTTCGTATCCGTATTCGTTTCCATATCTATGTATTGAGGTGCGTATGCTATCCAATAAGTGATAGGTATGCTCAATAATATCAAACGATGTCGTAAAAAGTAGTTTTGATCAGTCGGGATATTATGCTATAATAAGAAAACAACCCCAGATTTAACTCTTAAGCTACCCCTTTATTCTTTTTGTAATATCCCACACCTTTGACGACATTCACTTGCGACAACTTTCAACTTTGTACAACAACATACGAAACGCTGCACCATGAGAAAACACCATGACGCCCGAAAAATATTTTAGCTAATGGGGGTTTTTCTATGAAACAAAATCAACATGATACAGCGAACTCAGCTAATACGACAGGGCAAGAGCGCTTAACCATTGTCGGGTATGCCGATCATTGGAGCGTACAGCCAGGACAAGAGCTGAATTTTAAAATCGACACGACGAGTTCCATGTACACGGCCAGTGTCGTGCGGATCTGCGGCGGGTTAACCGACCCGGATCACTCGTTGGATCTGCCAACCGCACCCGTAGATGCTGACTGTGCGGGCGAGTACCGCGGACGTCGTCAGCCAACAATTGTGACAGGGTCCTATGCCGAGTTACCACTGCCGTCCACGTGGCTGCAGGGTGGTGAATTTTCGGCACAGCTGTGGATCATGCCGACGATCCAGACGTATAATCGTCCGCAGACGGTCCTATCTGCTCGTTCCGCCGCTGGCGCAGCGGGAGTGGAGTTGGTACAGGATGAGAATGCCTATTTAACGTTATCGATCACAGATGGATGCGGACAGTCGGTTCAAGTGCGTACCGCTACGCCGTTAGAGGCGAAGTCGTGGTATTTCATAGCGCTGCAATATTCCGCACGGAGCGGGAAGGCGACGCTTTTTGCTAGCCGCCATAATGGCTGGTTGCCTAAGAATGACACGCAAGTACACACGGAGGCAGCGCAGTTGAACTTGGCGGACGTCGTCTTGTCGCGCGTGTTGCTTGCGGCGGATTCACAAGCGGATGGCACTGTGCGTCCTTTCAGCCATTATAACGGAAAGATTGGGAACCCAAGATTTTCTCACGCTGTTTATGACCATGTGCAACTTCAGGAGTTGGCAAATGGTACGGACGACGTGTGTGACGATTCAGCCCTTGTAGCCGATTATGATTTTAGTGACGGTATCTCATCGACCCGACTGAAGGATCGCTCGGAAAATGGTCATCACGGCACGTTGCATCAAGGTGGCACGCGTGGCGTTACGAGTCATAATTGGACCGGGGAAGTGACCGATCACCGATATGCACCAGAACAATATGCTGCCGTGCATTTTAATGATAATGATCTCGTAGATGCTGGTTGGGAGACCGATATCACGTGGCGGCTACCTGCCGATTTAGCGAGCGGAGTTTACGCGCTCAAGTTGGAAGCGGGCGACAAGATTGACTACATCGCGTTCTTTGTCCGCCCTGCGAAAGACGGAGCGACGGCACCTGTCTTGTTTCTTGCGCCAACGCTTAATTATATGGCGTATGCGAACGAATGGCTGTTCAAGTATGCGAAGGATTACATGGGCGAAGACTATGTTCTCCCGGAACAGGACGTATATTTGGAGGAGCACCCTGAGCTTGGTAAGTCGATTTATGACTTGAACAGCGACGGCAGTGGCGTTCAATATTCCTCTCGTCTGCGTCCGGTTATGAATATGCGGCCACATTACCGTAACTGGCGGACGATACGGCATTTTTCCGCCGATCTGTACATAACGGGCTGGCTGGAGCAGCGGGGACATAGCCACGATGTGGCCACGGATGAGGATTTGCATCATGAAGGAATCGATTTTCTGCGACCTTATAAGGTAATCATAACGGGCAGCCATCCTGAATATTGGACGCGTCCAATGATGAAAGCGCTTGAGCAGTATTTGGCTACCGGCGGTCGTGTCATGTATTTGGGAGGTAACGGCTTCTATTGGGTGACGAGCGTCGATCCGGAGCGTCCTCATTTGCTGGAAGTACGGCGCGGCAACGCCGGTACGCGTTCTTCGGATTCGCCACCAGGTGAGTTGCATCTCAGTACGACTGGCGAACCAGGTGGACTGTGGAGGCATCACGGCTACGTGCCGCAACAGTTACTCGGCGTTGGAACTACGGCTATAGGCGGCGGAATGGCGTGCAGCTACAAACGCATGCCGGACAGCTTCAAGCCAGAGGCAAGCTTTGTTTTTGAGGGCATCGGCGAAGATGAGGCGATCGGGGACTTCGGCTTTGCCGCGGGTGGAGCGGCCGGTGACGAGTTGGATCGTTACGATTTAAAACTGGGTACGCCACGACACACCCTTTGGCTCGCTTCGGCTACGGGATTTGACGACAATTACCAGTTCGTGCATGAGGAATTGTTGAATACTGCACCTAATCAGGGGGGCACTCAAAATCCACTCGTACGTGCGGATATGACCTATTTCGATATTGACGGTGGGGGAGCGGTATTTTCCGTCGGCTCGATGAACTGGGCTGGCAGTTTGGCCTGGAACGGATATGACAACAATGTAGTCCGCGTCAGCGACAACGTGCTGAAACATCTTCTTGCCGAGCGGAACAGTCCTGTTACGGCTTCCGCCGAGGGCGTTTGATCGAATGATTGGTGTCTTGAATAAGCATATTTGGAGGAAAGAATGATGAAAAGAAAGCTAGTTGCTACTGTACTAGGGATGTCTCTAGTATTTACGATGTTTAACTTTCAAGCTGGACAAGCGGCTAGTGCGGCCGCTCCAAAGGCGAAAAACGTCATCTTGATGATTCCGGACGGCTATTCTACCGATTATGCGACCAATTACCGCTTGTATGCGGGTAAACACTCGTCGATGGATCCCCATCTTGTCGGCATGGTGAAGACGTACGCGGCCGATTCTCCATTAACGGATTCTGCTGCTGCGGCTACCGCTATGGCGACAGGATTCAAGACTAACAACGGGATGATTGGCACGACTCCGGATGGGAAGGCGCGCAAAACGATTCTGGAAGCGGCGCGGGAGCAAGGTAAGGCAACTGGTCTGGTGGCAACATCGACTATTACTGACGGAACTCCAGCGGCGTTCTCTTCACATATTCTTTCTCGCGCTCAAGAAATCGAAATCGCTCCGCAACAATTGGAAAGAGCAGACGTTATCTTGGGGGGAGGCAAATCTTATTTTCTTCCTGAGTCGTTGGGCGGTAAGCAAAAGACACGCAATCTCATAGAAGAAGCGAAGCAAAGCGGATTCAATATTGTGGATAATCGCGACCAACTGATGGCTGCAAAAGGTGGCAAGCTACTCGGCTTGTTCGCGAATAGCGAAATGGCTTCGGAGCTCGATCGGGAGGTAACGAATGAGCCGAGTTTAAGGGAAATGACCGGCAAAGCGATCGAGGCTCTTCAAACGGACAAGGATGGTTTCTTTCTGCTCGTAGAGGGCAGCCAAGTTGATTCGGCAGGTCACTACAATGATGCTGCTTGGGCAATGAAGGACTTACAGGCGTTTGATGAAGCGGTAGGATTGGCGCTGGAATATGCCAAACAGGACGGTAATACATTGGTCATCGTCGTAAGTGACCATGATACGGGTGGAATGTCTGTTGGCGGGTATGGCCAAATCGGTGCCAAGCCGGAAATCTTGCAACGTGTCAATGCATCTGGAGGTTTCATGGCAAGTAAGCTGAATGCGGATAGAAGCAATGTCAAAGAGGTACTCAGAACGTATGCGAGCATCGAGTTGACTGCCGCAGAAGAAGCTAAAATCAAGAGCGCCAAAGAAGCGATGCCAGCGATTAACGCCGTCATTAGCGAACATGCTCTTGTTGGATGGATTACGTACTTACACACCGGTGTGGATGTACCTATTTATGCATTCGGGCCTGGTTCGGAGCTGTTCCGGGGGTTGCACGATAATACGGATCTGCCGCACTTGATTGCTAAAACGCTTCATATCAATTTCGGCGGCGGGGCTGAAAAGTAGTAAATACGATAGTAGGAACCCGAGGAGCAGAAATGCTCTCTCGGGTTCCTACTTTGTTTGTATCAGGGATGAACGCCAAGGCGATTGATGTATGTTGGCTTGGTGTGTGTGCTATTACGTAGTTCATGGGCAATCCTTTATTAGGATGTGCCCGTTTGTTTTTTCCTCAGCATGATCCTTCTGTTCGATACTCCGAAGTAATGCACCATCTCACTCAGAAATGCCTACGGGGTATTACAAAAAAAATCAAATAATCGTGTTTTGAACGAGGCAGTATGCCTGTAAAATCAGTAAGTCAGTAAGTCAGTAAGTCAGTAAGTCAATAAGTAAATGAGCAAATGAGTAGATCACTTAATAAGTAAATAGGCGGTTAGCGTACCGTTCAGCATTCATCGAAAAAGGCGTTTAAGTCGCTAGTGTTGTATAATTACTTTATTAAAATGAAGTGATTGACTTAAAGAGAGCAGGGATAAATGTTGCTCGCCAGAAAATGCTGGACAGTAAGCACTGCATCGTGAAGTATAGCGTAAACGAGGGGGTACACGGATGCTAATGAAGCTGCATCGTGGGGAAATATTGTTTAGACAAGGGGACTCTGGCACGTATCTGTATCGTGTAGTGAGTGGTTTGTTCAAGGTGACGCGGTTGCATGAGAACGGAAATGTCGTATTGTTTAACATTTTATATCCAGGAGAAATGGTACCGCATCATTCACTTATATCAGCGAAAGATTGCCACGGAACGGCTACGGCGATGATGACGAGCGAAGTTGAGCGCATTTTGGCGGAAGAATGGTATGCTGATTTGGAACAGCATCCTGAAAAGGCTTTGGATGTGGCGAGGTTGTTGCAGGAGAAATTGCGCTTTATGCAGCAGCGCGTTGATCATCTGACGATCGGTTCACCGGCTGAACGGCTGCAATTGTTCAAGCAATGGCTTGGTAGCTATGCCGAGGAAGAGGTGTTGACGGATTTGCTAACTCAAGAAGAAATCGGTCAGTTTATCGGTGTGCGCCGCGAAACGGTCAACCGTTTAGCGAAGCAGGGAATATAGGTGATGTATAGACAAGAGGCTTATCAGATGTCATTAAAGATGACAGAGGGATAGCCTTTTTTTATTTTTGAAATTGCTGCCGTGGGCGATGAAGGCATATTGAGTCATGAAGGAATGTGAGCCTCTACTGGGCACGTTTACTGTAGATAGACATAGGACAGCCTCCTTTTGTAATAATGTAATAATGATCAAATAGCTAGTCGCTTGCAGGAGGAGGGATCCTGTGGATCAACGCCATTACGGTTACGGGAATCAAACAGACAATATCGAGCCGCTGTCTAGGCAGCAACTGCAAGGAACAGGAAAGAAACCACCATTATCTCAGGAAAGGTCGTATGTGCCTTATAGGAGTCCATATGATCCGTGTCCTTCGATCGGTCCTAGAACATACGTGGTGCCACCGAATCAATACATCACTTTTCAGCCGTCTAACTTACCTCAATTTACACCTGCACAAGCACTACGTTACGGAACACTATGGCCTGCTTTTTATAGTCCATATGGACCGCAGCGGAGTGAGAATGGAGGTGGCGCATGAGTAGCGCGAGTCCTTTTCAAACACCAGAATACTATCAGTTGCTCCTACAGCTGCAAGAGGTTGATTTTACCCTGTTGGAGCTGAATCTGTATTTGGATACGCATCCACAGGACGTTCAAGCGATTCAGCAATTTAACCATTACGTACAAGAGAGAACGAAGCTTGCGAAGGTGTATGTAGAGCGTTATGGTCCACTGCAAAATTTCGGTCGTGATTACTCGGGGTGTCCATGGACGTGGGCGGAAGTGCCCTGGCCGTGGCAAGTGTAAGCAGGTGAGTCGAGCAATGAATGATCGTTCTAATGAGAAATGGGGGAACTGTAATTGTGGGTGTATGAAAAAAAGCTCCAGTATCCCGTACGCGTCAGCAAATGTGACCCGCATATGGCGAAGCTGCTGTTGGAGCAGTACGGCGGTGCAGACGGTGAGTTGGCTGCGGCTCTGCGTTATTTGAATCAGCGGTATACGATACCTGAAAAAGTTATCGGTTTGCTGACGGATATCGGGACGGAGGAATTTGCGCACTTAGAGATGATTGCGACGATGGTGTATAAACTCACGAAGGATGCAACGGTGGAGCAGTTGAAGGCGGCAGGCTTGGACGCCCATTTTGTGTCCCATGACCGAGCGTTGTTCTATAGTAACGCCGCAGGAGTGCCGTGGACTGCGGCATACATACAAGCCAAAGGAGATCCTTTGGCAGATTTATACGAAGATATTGCAGCTGAAGAAAAAGCACGCGCGACCTATCAGTGGCTGATTGATATGACAGACGATGTTGATTTGCAGGATAGTTTGAAATTTTTACGGGAGCGAGAAATTGTGCATGCGCTACGATTCCGTGAGGCCGTTGAAATTGTGAAGGAGGATATGGGAGCAAAAAAGGTATTTTGATCGATTTTTTGCACGTTAGAGTAGAGACTTCGAACTTTAGAATTTCAAAATCTCAAAATTTCAGAACTTCAGCATGAAACCCGCAAAACAGGCACTTTTTTTACATGTGCACAATTTGCGGGTTTTCGTATGAGAAATTAACTTACATAAGAAGTGCAATCGCTTGATACAGCACTTGTTGGTGCTGTGGAACAGGTGGAGCGGGTTGAGTTGATTGAGCTGCTTGGACGGATTGAACTGCCGTCATAACGACTTCCGCATGTAATCATTTCAATTTCCGTATGCAGGAGCCTATATAATAGTTTAACTAGAAGTGTTTTATACTTCCTCTATCGCGCTGGCTGGACCGAAAAATTCATAGTGAATACGGTCAGTGCTGACGCCAAGTTGTTTTAACACGCGATACATCGCCCGCATAAACGGAACGGGACCGCAAAAATAAACATCGGCTGACGACCAAACGTCGGACGGAATTACTGCTTGTAGCCACGTAGCATCGATAAAGCCCTGATGGTCGCAGTTGTCGTCTGATTCTGGATGATCATAGCAGACGAAGCTTTGCACTTGGCGCTGTAGCGCTGCAACGTTGCCTACTTCCTCGCGGAAAGCATGCGCGCTGCCGTTTCGTGCAGCGTGGACATAGTGTACTTGCCGCGCAGGCTCTTGGGATACGAGCGTGTGCAGCATGCTGACTAGCGGGGTGGCACCTACGCCGCCGCTTAATAGCACGACAGGTGTATCTATCCCTTGCTGCAACGTAAATTCACCCGCAGGAGCGCTTGCTTCTAGCACGTCGCCTACTTGCACAGCGTCGTGCAAATAGCACGAGACGACACCATGAGTCGGCATTCCACTATCTCCTACTTCTGTGCCAGTTCCTTGAGCTGCACTGCTATCGTTAGTGATTATGCCCGCTTCACGTTTGACGCTAATGCGGTACATGTCTTTGCCAGATGCATCAGACAAGCTATAATGACGCAAATGCGTGTTAGGATGGCCCGCAGGCTGCACGCGTACCGTCAAATATTGCCCTGGCTCAAACGCTGCAATAGCACCGCCATCTTCGGCTTGCAAGTAGAAGGATGTAATCACGTCGCTTTCCTTCACTTTGCGATCTACAATGAAGCGGCGGAAGCCTTCCCAGCCACCTGCTTGCTGCTTGGCCTCCGTATACATGTCTTCCTCCACAGAAATAAACGCATTTGCGATAACGCCGTATGCCTCACCCCAAGCGGCAATAATATCGTCCGTTGCAGCCTCGCCAAGTACATCTTTAATCGCTAGCAACAAATAGTTGCCGACGATCGGATAATGCTCCGGCTTTACGTTTAAGGCGCGGTGCTTGTGTCCGATTTGTTTGACAACTGGAATAATCGTCTCCAAGCGATCAATGTTCACTGCTGCTGCATATACCGCATTGGCAAGTGCCGCAGACTGGCGCCCCTCGCGCTGATTCATATGGTTGAATATGTTCAGCAGCTCGGGGTGGTTCGTAAACAACATTTCGTAGAACCGTTTCGTAATGTGTTGTCCGTGTTCAGCTAATACAGGTGCAGTAGATTTTACAATTTCGATCGTCTGTTGAGATAACATGTTCATTTCATCCTTTCCATTTTACATCGAGTAGGTGTAGGTTGGATTAAGCTATGAATGGTTAGTTGTTCACATCTAAGGTAGTAAGCATGTTTGTGTAAATAAAGTGTATAACAAAATTGGAGTGCCGTGCCGGAACTCCGAAACTCTGAAACGCCGAAACCAACGAGAATGACGAGCGTTTACAAGTCATAGTGTACTGTTGTGAGCTAAGTCACAAAGTGATTCAGCGCACATCAAATGTGAGATATTCGTGACAATCAGGAGTTACCAGCATTTATCGAATTTGTAAAGATCACCGATGAGGTAGCATTTTAGAGCAAAACAGGGAGGGTAGTGAGCAAACGTGGTGTGAGTCAGGCTTTATACCATATAAACGTGGAGGAACGCGTTCCGCGCCGATTTTTGATGAATGAGCCGAGTTCTGCGGACATATACATTGTGATATAATACAAACAAGGGTGTACCAGTCATATACTAGGGTGCACAAATAACTTAAGGAAAGGATCAGGATACCAATGCGTCCCCGAAGGATGAATCCCCAAAGGACAATCTGGAAACGTTATGATCTCTCTTACATCTAGCTTCCTCTCGCAGATGGCTGAATGCTGCCATACGTAAAGACTGACTGCGAAGGAAGAGTGAACTTGATGATTCGAAGGACCAAGTCCTCATTTCTATACCTTGCCGTCGGTCGAAGGACAAATTTAAGAGCGACGAGGGGTTATAAGGATGAGGAAAAAAGAACAGTTACGTAATGTTATTTGGATGATTTTTGGAGCAGTATTGCTTGCTTTTAGTTACTATCATATTAATTTTCAGAACAACTTGGCTGAAGGTGGTTTTGTAGGGCTGGCTTTACTCGGAAAGTATGTATTCGATTGGTCGCCTGCGTTAACAGTCTTGTTGCTAGACATTCCGATATTTATTGCTGCCTGGTTTTTGAAAGGGCGGACGTTCATTATGAACACGGCGATTGCGGCAGGGGTATTTTCATTATCATACGACCTGTTTGAGCGATTTTCGCCGCTAGTTATGAATTTTGGTGAGAACATGGTACTGGCTGCGGTAACGTCCGGTTTATTGACAGGTTTGGCAGCAGGAATCGTGCTGCGATCCGGCGGAGCAACAGGTGGCGACGATATTATGGCGCTATTTTTGAGCCGTGTCACACGTTTGAGTGTAGGTACAGTGTTTATTATATTTGATATAGCGGTATTGCTGATTTCGATGTTTTATTTGCCGCTGGCAGACACGCTTTATACAATTTTGGCGGTCAGCATTGCGGGTAAAGTCATTACATGGACTGTGCAAGCAGGTATACCGCAACAGGTGGAAACGAAGCCTGTAAAGGTACGTCCTGCAACGACAGCTACGGTGCAGCAACATGGTTAACATAAGGACCGTCCATTCTTCGAACATGAAGAGCGGACGGTTTTTTTGTGATTTTTTTGTAAAATGATGAGAAAAAAGTGTAAAAGAATGAATGTTCGCCTTCGACTGCACATAAGCATGTACTAAGATTCATGATAGGGATGCGGGAAAGCGAGGGAAGGCATATGGAAGCTATGATAAGAGTGGCGCTCGACAAGCTACCACCATGGGCGTTTCACTTATTTGCCATCGTCATTGCGGTAGGGATTGCGTTCTATTTCATTAAAACGTTGTACATTAACAAGAAATTTAGCGAAATGATTAGCGACATTATGAACCGCGAAGACCGAACCTTGACGATGCAGACGCGTGTTGATGAACTGCGGGAAGCGCATGCGGCAACAGAGCAAACGGCGCAGCAGTCATTATCCGCGTTGCGAAACATGAAGCCATTTGTAGATGCGCTGAACGATCTAAGAGCGCTGGCAGATCCGTATGCCGTGTTGAACGAGTCGACATTCTTGATGCAGCGGATGCTTGATATGCTAGCCGTTGACATGAAAGCGTCACCGGGTGGGCATCATCGCTGCGGTGTCTGGCTAGCTACTGAGCAAATGTTGACGCTGCGATTTGCGTCCGCTGGCTTTCCCAAGCACTACGTAGGTGAGCGTCAGTTGCACGTCGATCGTTCGATCGCAGGTCGCTCATTCCGCAAGCAAGTGGTCATTCAATGTGTGGATGTGACAAAAGATGAAGACTGGGAGCGGAATGTCGAGTCAAAAAGTCCGTATCGCTCGCTTATTTCGATTCCACTTGGCGAATATGGGGTGCTGACGATGGATGGTTTGCAGCCATTTAGCGAATCATGCCGTACGATTGGCGAAATGTATGCGGCTGTGGCGACTGGTGTTATAGCTGAGCATGTGGCGGCTTTTGTCCGCTGGTCGCAAGCGAATGGCGTGCAAGAGCCGGATCTCATTAGCGCGGATAGAAGGGTTTAACGTTGCATATCACTGTATGTCGTTGTATAGGGCGATTTGAGCCGAATTGAACAGAATCGAACTAAACTGAACCGAATAAAACCAATTCAAACCAAATCAAACCAAATCAATTTAAACCAAATCAAACCGATCCGAGCCGCAAAACCAATGTTATGTTTGCGGCTTTTTCGCGATCAATTGTGAAAACTGATGCAAACAAATGTACGTATTCTTTTTGTTGCTGCCCATTTTCAGAACTGCTATGATATTGAAAAATACATAAACACGACATGTATAAAAGAATCGGGGACAATTGATCATGTGGAGTAATCGCAACGTTTGGATCTTGTTAGGGGGCGAATTTTTCGCTGGTTTAGGCTTGTGGTCATCGATCATCGCCAATCTTGAATTTATGCAGCGGCATATTCCATCTGATTTTATGAAATCGTTAGTATTATTTGTGGGATTGTTAGCGGGGGTGTTAGCTGGGCCTTTTGCGGGAAAAATAATTGATTCCTATTCAAAAAAGAAAGTGCTCATTTATGCAGGATTCGGTCGTCTCATCAGCGTTTGCTTTATGTTCTTGGCCATCGGGATGGATTCCGTATGGTGGATGGTCATGTTTGCGATTAGTTTGCAAATCGCCTCTAGCTTTTATTTTCCGGCGTTACAAGCCGTCATTCCTCGTATCGTTAACGAAAAAGATTTGTTAACACTGAATGGTGTCCATGTAAATGTAGGAACTTTGGCTCGGATACTAGGTACAACTTTAGCGGGCATCCTGCTCGTCACGATCAGTTTGTCTGAGCTGTATGTCATTTCGTTTGGGATGTATGTGATATTGTTGATATCAACATTCTTTTTAGACATCGAAGAGACACCAGCGGCAGAAGGGGCGCAG
Organism: Paenibacillus sp. 481; assembly: GCF_021223605.1. Taxonomy (NCBI): domain Bacteria; kingdom Bacillati; phylum Bacillota; class Bacilli; order Caryophanales; family Paenibacillaceae; genus Paenibacillus; species Paenibacillus sp. 481. The sequence goes on along the minus strand of NZ_CP075175.1, from coordinate 517,760 downwards.
CGAAAAGGAAAAGGTAGCGGTAGCTTTAAAGAAATATGGCCGATTTTAAAAGGAATGCCAGTTGTTATTATGATGCTTTGTATTGGCATTGTGCCCACTTTGTTTATCGGTAGCTTTAATTTGATGGTTATCAACATTAGCGAACTGCAAAATGATCCGCAAATTAAAGGTCTTTTGTATGCGGTTGAGGGAATTGCGTTTATTGTTGCCGCCTTTTTAGTAAAACGCGTTTCAGGCAAACATAAATTGCTGAACATGCTGTTTGTGTTCGCCTTTTTTATGGCGATTGCCCAAATGCTGTTGTTCTTTGCAGATATTAAAGTGATGTCCTTGCTAGCGTTCGGGCTATTTGGCTTTGCGATGGGCTGCTTTTTCCCATTGTTCTCAACGTATATGCAAACCGCGATTCCGAAGGACTTTCATGGGCGATTCTTTTCGTTCCGCAGCATGCTAGATCGGGTGCTGTTCCAAGTCGTGCTGCTAAGCGCAGGCTTTTTACTTGATGCGATCGGATTGAAATATATGGTGCTCGTATTCGGCAGCGTTTCTCTTGTGTTTGTCGTATATGCAGCCTTACGTTCAGGCAAAATTATTGCCCGTTTAGAACGTGCAAATGGCAGTGCGTCGTAACAAAAATGATCATTTGATGTATAATTTGGCCCTGATGGGCAATCCTTTAATTATCGACATTTTGAATGTCGTAGACAACCGCGGAGAAGACTTACGTTTCCCCATAAGCTCTTCGTCCGGTTTCTCCTCTCCCATGAGGGCGTCCCGTAAGGGGCGCCCGATTATTTTTTATGGACAACTGTATCTTGCTTAGGTTTTTCAATTGAATCGATGACAAACAAAGATTACGTTGGGGACGGATTGGGGACACACATGGAGAATATGTGTCTTTAAAGATCTACCGCACGGTGATCGCTGAGATGATTATAGTCAAGAAAGAGCCCTAGGGATAAACCTGGGCTCTTTCCATTTTTAAGACAAAATTAAGGAAAAATCAGTTGTGTTCTTGGGTACTCGTCTGAGAAATCGGTAAAAAAATTGACTTACTGTAACTAAATCAGTTATAGTATATGCATGGAATCATCTTTCACCATAAGAAGATGTAGCTAGGCTTAATTACGAGGAGGAAGAACACAATGAAGAACTTAGTCCTATACGCACACCCTAACCCGCAAAGCTTTAACCACGCTATTTTGGAGACGGTAACGAATAAATTAAAAGCAAACGGTCATGAAGTCGAAGTTCGCGACTTGTATGCAATGAACTACAATCCTGTATTGACAGGCAATGATTTTGAAGGATACGCTTCTGGAAATTTGCCGGAAGATATCGCTACAGAGCAAAAATGGGTAACATGGGCCGACCATATTATTGTTATTTATCCCGTATGGTGGACGGGTTTGCCGGCTATTTTGAAAGGCTACTTTGATCGTGTGTTTTCTCACGGTTTTGCTTATCGCTATACGGCTACAGGGATTGATAAGCTATTGTCTGGTAGATCGGCAACGCTCTTTACGACACAAGGCAATGCAGCAGAGCTATACGAGCTGAACGGAACGACTAAAGCGATGCAGCTAACGTCTGATGTAGGTATTTTTGAATTCGTCGGTATGAATGTACTTGACCACCGTTTCTATGCGGCTGTGCCATTGGTGGATGATGCTGCGCGTAAAGAGATGTTGAAAGATGTAGAGCGTGTCATCGACGAGCAAGTGAAGTAATTGTATATAATGGGCAGTTAAATAGCCTTAATGTAGTAAACATAAGCAAAAAACGCTCTTCCACACTAAATAGGGAGGGGCGTTTTTTGTGGTTTAGAAATCGGTTTCTTTTTCAAAATGACGCGAAATATGGTACGATAAACGACGTGAAATGTTATCGTTGTGTAAGCAACGCAGATCAAAGAATGGGTGAAGATATCGTGAGAGTGATTTCGGGAACGGCGAGAGGTCGTTCACTTAAAGCTGTACCCGGTTCGGGCACGCGTCCAACGACAGATAAAGTCAAGGAAGCGCTATTTAGTATGATCGGACCATATTTTGATGGAGGTAACGTGCTTGACTTATTTGCGGGTACAGGTGGATTAGGTATCGAAGCATTGAGTCGCGGTGCTGACAAAGCGGTATTTGTTGATATGGATACGAAGGCGATTGATGTGATCCGCCACAACGTACAAGCAACAGGTATGGAAGGACAAGCTGAAATTTATCGCAATGATGCAAGAAGAGCCATTAAGGCACTCGTTAAAAGGGAAATGACATTTGATTTATTATTTCTGGATCCCCCTTATCGGTTGAAAGATGCTGACGATATGTTGCGTGAAATGTTGGAAAAAGGGCTTATTTCCCCGGATGCCACCGTTGTCGTCGAGCATGACGCACAGCATACTTATCCAGAAAGTGTGGACTCGCTTGTCGTATGGAAGCAGGCACAATACGGCGATATTGCGATAACCATTTACCGCGTCGAAAATGAGTAGCCATTTACGATATATCAGAAATTAAAATTTGCAGCAATACGGAGATGGCGACTTCAGTAAGGTAACGCTGGAGCGCCAAACAGGAAGGAGCAGCACAGAGTATGACACACAATAGCAAACAGCCTTGTGAGCCACGCATCGCTGTATATCCAGGTAGTTTTGATCCGGTAACTTTGGGTCATATAGACATTATTCAACGAGCTGCAAAGCAGTTTGATAAACTAATTGTAGCAGTATTAAACAATTTGAGTAAAAATCCGCTGTTTACCGTTGAAGAGCGCAAGGAATTGCTGCGTCAAACAACAAGCCATATTCCTAATGTTGAGATTGACAGTTTTCGGGACTTACTCGTGAACTATATGGATGACAAGCAAGGTCATGTCATTGTGCGCGGTATCCGTTCCGTAACTGATTTTGAATATGAGTTGCAGCTAGCCTCTACCAACCAGAAGCTCAATCCAAGAGTAGAAACGATTTTTATGATGACAAATCCTAAATATTCGTATCTTAGTTCAAGTATGGTCAAAGAAATTGCTCGTTTTAAAGGTGAGGTAGTCGAATTAGTTACACCTGAAGTCGAAACAGCATTACGTGAAAAATTCAATAACATTGATTAATGCACCTTTCATGAATGTATGACGCATCGTAATATCCGCTAGCGTGAACGCGCAAACAAAGCGATGATTCGTGAAACGATGAATAAGCTTGCGACGAAAAGTACACATAGCGGCATTAATACATACCATTCGCTAACATGAATCCATTCAAGAGCTCCCTCAGGGGAGCTTAAGCTATTTGCGGCCTGATCGTGAACAGAGGCGCTGCTGGCTCCCGCTTCTTCTATCGGTCCAGTTGCAGCGAAGACAGCAGCAGCTTCATCTTCGTGATGAAAAATGGAGCGAAGCGGTCTCCAGAGCACGTAGGTCAATACAAACGCCATGCCGGCGTGTAGCAGACGGGACAACATAAATGTGCGATAGCGTATATCTGTACCTTTAATGATGCTGTGAATTTGTAAATGGGCACTAATGCCACTCCATGCTACGACAGCACCAATTAAGGCAGCTTGAAATATAGGTGAAGTAAACGTTGCTGAACCGAGTGTGTAAGCACCTAAATTCACCTCTAGCAATCCGTTCATCATATAATTGCCGAATTGCTGTGGGATAGCGAGGCGCAAGACTTGAGCGATCACAGAAAACATCATCATATATCCGCCAATCATCATCAGCGTATGGACGGCTGATGTAACCGATTCACCCAGCAACTTGCCAAACGGTCGACCGTCACGGCGATGAGCATGCTCCATCGCTTCTAGTACACGCTGTAACAGACTTGACGACGACTTGGGCTTCATGCTGGTCGCATGTTCTGTTGCCAAGCGATAGGTCGTTATATCTGGAGCGCTCTTATCGCATAGACGCAATACAAAGATGGATAAAAGAGCGGATATCCAGTGTACAATAGCGATAACTAAACCGAGTTCGGCTTGCTGCATAAACCCGACGCCAATAACGGCAATCATAAAAATGGGATTGTTAGCGTGCGACAAGCTCAACAGGCGCTCTGCTTCCCGTCGCGACAGTGCCTCTTGGTGGCGAAGCTTAACGACAGCTTCTGCTCCTGCGGGGTAACCAGCGGTCCAACCGATGGACCAAGCCCAGCCTCCAACGCCTGGTAGACGAAACAGCAAGCGCATTAACGGGTCGAGCAACACGCCGAGACCATGAACCCAGCCGTAAGCGATCAGCATCTCAGATAGCACAAGAAACGGCAGCAGGGCAGGAAAAATAATATTCCACCATATTTTCAACCCCTGTAATGAGGCATTAAAGGCTTGATCGGGATAAGAAACGATGCAAACAACGAGCAATGCAGCCATACAACCGAAAATAAGCGTAAAAAAAGGATGTTGGCTGAACGGAGTGCGAAAAGAGAACATAGAAGTCACCTCACTGGAATATACGTCAACCATTCATGTTCTACACCACATATATGTACGTAAAAAGGACTAGCTTTAGACCAAATGGAAGTTAGGCTACTTAGGCTCTTTCGGATGAAGAGTCTGTGAATAGGTTCATGATAGGAGGTAACAGGACGTTGGAAACTGGTAATAGACAGCATTCGCATACTCATCGAGGGATGTCTTATTTTTGGAAATGGTTTTTTGCTGGCCTGTTCACGATTTATGTGACCGTTTATATGCCAACCCCGTATGTCATTTACACGCCTGGAAGTGCTGAAGATGTAAAGCCAATGGTGAAGGTAGACAAGGGAGATCAGGTTGAAAACGGTACCTTTATGCTCACAACGGTACGACGGGCATATGCAAATATCGCGCTCATCGTGTGGAAAGCATTTGATCCTCATGCTGACTATGGGAAAAAGGCAGACTCGTTGCAAGGGCGATCGGAAGAGGAATATGTGACGGATCAGCTTTTTAATATGACAGATTCTCAATTTGATGCGATTAGTGCGGCGTATAACAAAGCAAAAGTACCTTATAAAGTGATATCAAAAGGCGTATATGTCATTTATAACTACCCAGATGTTGCTAAAAATGATTTTAAAACAGGGGATCGGATTACACATATCGATGGGCAACCGATTCAGCAATATGAAGATTTGAAACGAGCACTTATGCATAAAAAAGCGGGCGAAACGGTTCAGGCTAAAGTGGAACGGGATGGAAAATCCGAGCACGTTAAAGCAACGCTAATTGAATTATCAAGCACAGAGAAACCGCAAAAAAAATGGGTTGGCTTTGGTTTGAAGTACGGGGAAAAGAAAGAAGTTGCTCCCATAGATAGTGGAAAAAAAGTTGGGTTTAAAGAAAGCGACATCGGTGGACCGTCGGCAGGACTTATGTTTACGTTAGAGATCATTAACCAATTAACACCTAATGATTTGACGAAAGGTTTCCGGATTGCGGGAACGGGTACGATTACACCCGATGGTAAGGTCGGGGCAATTGGTGGCGTCAAATATAAAGTGGTGGCAGCAGATCGAGAGCAGGCCGCTTTGTTTTTAGTGCCCGAGCAAAATTATGCAGAAGCTAAGGCGAAGTGGGATACGTTAGATACGAACATGAAGTTAGTTTCTGTGCGTACGCTAGACGATGCATTGGCTGCAATTGCTTCACTTGGCAAGTAATGAAATGCTAATAGGCGCATGAAGAAAGAGCCGCCGTCCATTCGTGGACAGTGGCTCTTTCGTATGTGTGCTCGTATGTGTAGGGGGATTCGCACTTGAAACAGCTCGTGTGCGTTCAAATGAACTTAAGCGAATCCAAATTAATCGAAAAGAACCCAAAAAAACCCAAAAGAACCCGAAAGAACCCGAAAGAACCCGAAAGAACCCGAAAGAACCCGAAAGAACCCGAAAGAACCCGAAAGGAACCGAAGTTATCCCAACGTTACGAGCCGCTGAGATTGACTGTGAATGACTACTCCTTCGAGAACGAGCGACGTGGAGGCTCGTAATAATCCCGCAGAGCCGCCTTTGCGTCCCAAGGAGAGAAAGCGCCTGCGTACACAGCTGTAGCGCGTACATCGGCTGTTAAGCCGTTAGCACCACCTAAGGAACAGTTATCGCGTGTCACTTGACTCACAATAGGAAGCGCTGCGCTGCGCTTCATCTGCTTCAACAACTCTCTTCCCCGTTCTGAGAAGCCTAGGACCCGAATATAGGCTGGGCCGCGTTCCAATGCAGTCCGCCCAAATGCGGACGCATGATGGTTCAGCAGCACGTGCGCAAGCATGCGCTGTAGCTTCGTTCGTGTGTACCGCTTCGTCTTTAACGCTTGTAGCAACGCTTCGACAGTTGGAGTCTCGATGCGTGTTAGCGCTTGCTTCACGCGATGTTCTAGTCCTTCTGTCACTTCTAAATATTGCTTGAGCTCTTCATGCGAAGCGGACGTAAGGCGGTACAACAACTCGCGCGAATAACGCTCCCAGCTAATCGGCGCTCTGCCGTGCGCAAGCTCCCGCTCCAGAAGCGCGAGTGTCGTTGGCGGCACATAACGCGCGATGTCGTTAAAGCCGCCCTCATCAAGCATGAGGCGGCGTATAGCGGTCGCGCTTGCTATGGTACCGGCAGCTGGCGCGGTCATGTCGTGGTAGCCAGCTTGCTGCCTCGCAATCGTAAGCGGCTCGATTGAGCTGCGCAAGCGCCGCAACGCCATTACATAATGCAAGCCTAAGGAATTGTTCGGCTGCTCCATCCAGTGCTGCTCCCTTACGTTGCTTTCCGCAACCGCATCTCCATCCGCATTCGCATTCGCATCTGCACCGACTGCTCCGCCATCATTTATTTTTGCCAAATCATGAGAATTTACCGCTGCTATCTGATCCGTATTCGCATGTTCCTGTGCATGATTTGAACAAGCTGCTGCGGCAGCCGCATAAGCTGCAGGATAGTTGCGGCCAGCTTTCAATTCTGCCTTTAAAAGGGCACTGAACTGTGTCGTCTCTTCCGTCAGATTATCTGCTGCTTGCAGCAGTGGTTGCAAGCTTCCTTCTTCGCTGCCGAAGCAAAGGGAATTCACGACTCCAGTAGCATGTAACGTTGCTACAGCGCCGTATGCGAACCATTCCGCAGGTTGCACTGCATAGGCAACCGGAAGCTCTAGTACGAGATCAACGCCTTGGGCAAGAGCCATTTCCGTCCGTGTCCATTTATCGACAAGCGCAGGTTCGCCTCGTTGTAAAAAATGTCCGCTCATTACCGCGACAGCAGCGTCGGCTTGCGCTAATTTTAGCGATTGTTGGAGATGATAAAGATGACCGTTGTGTAGAGGGTTATATTCGACAACGATACCGACCGTTTTCATCTTACTCTTCCTTTCCGTCATCGAATAAGGTAATATGTTAGCTTAGCCTTTTTGATCAGCTTAAGTTCATTCGATATCTCATTAGATATGTATATCTTATCACGAAGTGAGCAGTAAAGTATTTGATTGAGCCCTTAACGAATGAAATTGTCGACAATGACATCGATAGGCTGCTTTCTCCCAAAAGGAGTGTCAAACGAATTTGGTTGACAAAGCATAACAGAAGTCGATATAATTAATTTTGTTTGTTTGGAGTGATGTTATGTACTTTCATTTTCGGGACGTTTCCGCAAAAGGTCATGAACCCATCGTTCGCGAGACATTCGCTGCCGATACTATCGTGCGCGATCGCAGCGATATTCGTGCCATTAAACCGGTTGACGTCGAATTGACGGCAAAGGCGGAAGACGACGGATTGATCGATGTGCAAGGGCAACTTACTGCAACGGCAGAGCTTACATGCTCACGTTGTTTGGTGCCGCATACCGAAACATACGTTATTCCGTTTCATGAGCAGTTTAAGCTGACGGACTCTACTGATCTTCCCCTAGACGATGAGGGAGATGTCATTTATGTGACAGACGACCGCGTCGATCTAACGCCATTTGTGGAAGAAGCGTTATTCGTTCACTTGCCGCTGACGTCGTTTTGCGATGAAAGCTGCAAAGGTTTGTGCGCAACTTGCGGAACAAACCGAAACGAGCAATCATGTGACTGCTCGAACGAGCGCATCGATCCAAGATTGGCAGGGTTGAAAGATTTCTTTAAGAAATAACAGACGACAGTAGAAGCAATATGTAACTTGGGTAAGGAGGTGTAAACATGGCAGTTCCTCAAAGAAGAACGTCTAAAACACGTCGTGACAAGCGCCGTACGCACTTCAAATTGTCCGTACCGGGCATGGTAAAATGTGAGCAATGCGGCGAGTTGAAATTGGCGCACCATGTATGCAAAGTGTGCGGAACATACAAGGCGAGAGAGATCATTAAGCAATAATTGATTTTTCGACCGACAAAAAAGTAGTATCTCATCCTTGGTGAGATGCTATTTTTTTTGTTTTTTGTCGTTAATAGAAGTTGAAATAAGGCGAATGATAGAGTGAGTACCATATCGCAAAAAAGGTCGAATCCCAGTGTGTGAGCGGCTTTAAACGAGTGCTGGATATAGATGGATGATGTTTTTTTGCAATAACACTTTTCAATGTTGTAAGTTTTATATATAATGTGTTTAGTATCAGGTTCTAAAATCAGACTATAAACGTTTTATATATGAGCAATTTTTTCATTTTTTTCATAAAGTATTTTAAATCCGATGCGAAATAGATACAATTAAGAAGAATTATATCTAAATGATGTAAATTTTCCGAGATGAATCTAGGCGAACTTTGTAGACGCTACCTACAGTGAGGCAACGAGTGTGTTGATTCAGAATGGTCAGCATGGAGTCAAAGCTTCTAAGACAGTAGCATCGCCGCATGAGCAAAGGGGTGCGAAACATCGAACGTTTACCGAAGCGTCAACGTCAGCAACAATTAGTACAGATTATAGAAAACAATCCGTTTATTACGGATCAAGATTTAACGCGATTATTAAATGTGAGTATTCAAACCATACGCTTGGACAGAATGGAGCTGGGCATTCCCGAGCTGCGCGAACGATTGAAATTGATGGCCGAACGTTCCTATGATGAAGTTCGCTCACTTCCACCCGATGAGGTGTTTGGAGAAATTGTAGATATCCAATTGGACAAGAGCGGTATTTCGATATTTGAAATTCGGGAAGAGCATGTGTTTTCTCGCACACATATTGCACGTGGACATCATTTATTCGCGCAAGCGAATTCTTTGGCTGTGGCAGTCATTAATGATGAAATTGCTTTGACGGCGACTGCAGATATCCGATTTATCCGTTCTGTAAAGCTTGGTGAGAAATGTATTGCCAAAGCCTATGTACGTTCTGTTAGTGGAGAGCGGGGCAAGGCGAAAGTGGAAGTGTTAAGCTATGTAGGCGATGAACTAGTGTTCCAAGGCCACTTCAACATTTTCCATTCAGCCGGCGAGGTGAGTGGCAACGAAGGAGGAAATGAGCATGAGAATCGCCATTGATGCGATGGGTGGTGACCATGCACCAAAGAGCATTGTCGAAGGTGCATTGGCTGCTGCTGAGTCATGGAAAGATATAGAAATTATACTTGTCGGCAACGAAGAGAAGCTGAAGCCGTTTATGACGACACAGCCGAGTAACGTTCGGATCGTACACGCGGCTGAACTGATTGAAGCGGATGACGAACCGGTAAAGGCAGTACGCCGTAAAAAAGATGCTTCCATGGTCGTGGCTGGAAGAATGGTACGTGAAGGTGAAGCCGATTGCATGATTTCGGCTGGAAATACAGGTGCATTGATGACGACCGGACTGCTCGTTGTAGGACGAATGGACGGAGTAGAGCGTCCGGCATTAGCACCAATGCTTCCAACGATGGACGGCCGAGGCGTATTGGCGTTAGATTTAGGGGCAAACATGGACGCTAAGCCAGAGCATTTAGCGCAGTACGCTAGCATGGGAAGCGTTTATCGGGAAAAAGTGCACGGTATTGCTAAACCGCGTGTCGCGTTGCTAAATGTCGGCACAGAAGCAATGAAAGGCAACGAATTGACGAAAGCAGCTTACCCGTTAATCGAGCAATTGCCTATTCATTTTATTGGCAACGTTGAAGCGCGTGATATGTTGGAAAGCAATTGTGATGTACTTGTATGCGATGGCTTTGCTGGCAACGTGATGTTGAAGACATTGGAAGGTACGGCAGGCTCATTGTTCAATGTCCTTAAACAAGTATTTACGCGTTCATGGGCAACGAAGTTGGCGGCAGCTGTGCTGATGCCAGGTTTGAAGAGCTTGAAAAGTTCGTTGGACTACAAAGAGCACGGAGGAGCACCGTTGCTCGGGCTGAAGGGCCTAGTCATTAAGGCGCATGGCTCGTCAGATGCTCGTGCAATGACAAATGCAATCCGCCAAGCACGAACAGCGATACAGAACGATCTTATCAAGACCATTTCGGCTGAACTAGAGAGAAATTCAGCTAACGGGAAGTGAGTGATAGACGATGAGTTTGCGTTCGGTAGGCGTCTTGGGAACCGGTAAATACGTACCTGAACGTGTGTTGACCAATGCTGAACTAGAAAAAATGGTTGATACGAATGACGAGTGGATCGTATCCCGAACAGGGATTAAGGAGCGTAGAATTGCTGCTGAGCATGAAGATACATCGGATTTGGCATTCCGTGCGGCGGAAGTAGCTTTAGCTGCGGCAGGGATTACAGCCGAACAGTTGGATCTTATCGTAGTTGCTACGGTGACGCCGGACATGGCATTTCCCGCAACGGCTTGTATCGTGCAAGAGCGGTTAGGTGCAAAAAATGCGGCTGCATTCGATTTGTCGGCTGCATGTTCCGGATTTATATATGGGCTTGCGAATGCGTCGAATTTTATTGCGACGGGTATGTACAACTATGCGTTAGTTATTGGCGCAGAATGCTTGTCGCGTATTACAGACTATACTGATCGCAATACATGTATTTTATTCGGAGATGGTGCAGGGGCTACAGTGCTAGGTCCTGTAGAAGCAGAGCGTGGTTTTAAGTCTTTCGTACTCGGTGCAGACGGAACAGGTGGCGAGTTGCTAAAAGTAGAAAAGGGCGGTTCAAGTTGCCCGACTTCGGAACTAGCAGCGGAAGCGAAGCCTAACTCCATCTATATGAACGGCCGCGAGGTGTTTAAATTTGCTGTCCGTATTATGGGAAGTGCAGCTGAAGAAGCACTCTTAAAAGCCGGTAAGACGAAAGAAGATATCGATTTGTTAATTCCGCATCAAGCCAACACGCGTATCATCCATGCTGCGCTTGAGCGATTGAATTTGCCAGAACATAAATGTGTGATTAATTTACCTTATTATGCGAACACATCTGCTGCTTCTATTCCGATTGCATTGGCAGAAGCGGTTGAGCAAGAGCGCATCTCACAAGGTGATACGCTCGTACTCGTCGGATTTGGTGGCGGCTTGACATGGGGTGCATCTGTACTCGTGTGGTAAATATAATGCAATGGCTATAGTACGCGATTATACGTAACGTTATCGATAAGGAGTGAACGAGTTGGGGAAAATCGCATTGGTGTTTCCAGGCCAAGGCGCGCAAGCAGTTGGCATGGGCCGCGATGTATTTGACAATGTTCCGGCTGCGCGTGACATATTTGATGCAGCTGACCGCGAGCTAGGATTTAAGCTGACGGAGCTTATGTTTGACGGTCCTGATACAGAGTTAAAGCAAACGATTAATACGCAGCCAGCGTTGCTCACAACGAGCTATGCCCTTTACAAGGCGCTACAGCAGCACGAGATTCAACCGGACTTTGTCGCAGGACATAGTTTAGGTGAATACAGCGCGCTTGTTGTCGCAGGTGTAATGAGCTTTGCGGATGCCGTATCCATTGTCCGCAAGCGTGGGCAGTTCATGGAGGAAGCAGTGCCGTTTGGACAAGGAGCGATGGCTGCTGTGCTTGCCGCTGATCGCACTCAACTCGGTGCACTTTGCGATGACATTTCATCACTTACCGATACGGCTACCGTTCAATTAGCAAACGTCAATTGCCCAGGTCAAATTGTCATTTCAGGTACAGTGGAAGGTGTACAAGCTGTAGCTGAACGGGGAAAAGAAGCTGGAGCAAAGCGGGTGAAGCTGCTCGAAGTAAGCGGTCCGTTTCATTCCACGCTGATGAAGCCTGCAGCAGAACGGCTAAGTAAAGAGCTGCTTGAAGTAAGCATGCGCGACGCGAGCATTCCTATCGTCGCTAATGTAACTGCTCGTGCAGAACAACAGGCAGACGCGATCCGTAACCTGCTTGTGGAGCAAGTGTATTCACCAGTACTGTGGGAAGATAGTGTTCGTTATATGATCGACCAAGGGGTTGACACTTTTATCGAGATTGGTTCAGGCAGCGTATTGTCAGGATTAATTAAAAAGATTGACAATTCCGTTCGAATTGTAACTATTAATAGTCTTGCAGCTGTTGAGTCGTTTAAACTCGAATCTTAGCGTTTAATTCTGACGGAGAACGATTAGCACTGAAGTCATAACGTTTATGGTGAGGATGGTAAATTGTCACCGTGCATCCATGCTAGATGAAGATCGTTGTGACTTATGTCCATTACATGTCATAGGAGGGATATCCTTGTCCAATCTTGAAGGGAAAGTTGCGCTCGTTACTGGTGCTTCGCGTGGTATTGGTCGTGCCATTGCATTAGAACTGGCCAATGCGGGAGCGAATGTTGTCGTCAACTATGCTGGCAGCGAGGCGGCGGCGGCGGAAGTCGTAGCAGAAATAACTGCTGGCGGACGCCAAGCGTTAGCCGTAAAAGCAAACATCGGTAAGGTAGATGAAATGGACCAACTCGTAAAAACGACTTTGGAACATTTTGGTCGAATAGACATTTTGGTGAATAATGCCGGCATTACAAGAGATAATTTAATTATGCGTATGAAGGAAGAAGAATTCGATCAAGTCATTGAAACGAACTTAAAAGGCGTATTCAATGGTGTCAAAGCGGTGACTCGTCCGATGATGAAGCAACGTTCTGGCCGTATTATTAATATTTCTTCCGTAGTAGGCGTACTAGGCAATCCAGGTCAAGCTAACTATGTAGCTGCGAAAGCAGGCGTTATTGGCTTGACGAAGGCGACTGCACGTGAGCTTGCCTCAAGAGGCATTACAGTAAACTGCGTCGCGCCTGGCTTTATTGAAACCGACATGACGGATGCTCTGCCTGTGGAATCTCGCGAACAGTTGCTTGGCCAGATACCGCTAGCGCGACTTGGCAGACCTGAAGACATCGCTAAGGCAGTTCGCTTTTTGGCGTCTGAGGACGCACAATATATGACAGGCCAAACGATTCATGTCGATGGTGGTATGTACATGTAGGCTTTCCAGTCTATGAACGTAGACTTTAAGCATATTTTAGAGGCCGTTTTGATATGGCAATTTATGAGTTTATCTCGTATAATACCATGGAGGAGGTGAACCGGATGTCAACAGAAGTATTTGACCGTGTAAAGCGCATCATCGTGGAGCGCCTTGGCGTTGATGAGGCAGAAGTAGCCCTGCAATCATCTTTTAAAGATGATTTAGGTGCTGATTCCCTCGACGTGGTGGAATTGGTAATGGAATTGGAAGATGAGTTTGATATGGAAATCTCTGATGAAGATGCAGAGAAAATTGCTACAGTTGGTGATGTAGTGACTTACATACAAGCTCAAAATTAACTTGTATCTAAAGTCCCGTTCGTTCGTAACGGGACTTCTCCTCATTATAAGTTAAATTATCAGTCCGAGTATTTTCTCTAGACGTTAACGACCTCTGTATGTAAGGTCTAAACGGTCAACACATCCAAGATGGCGGAGGATCAATTAGAGACCATTACTGCGGATAATGCGAATATAGAGGTGATATCGTTTGAAACAAAGAGTTGTAGTGACAGGAATGGGTGTTGAGACCTCTCTTGGCTCGGATATTGAGACGTTTTGGAACAGCTTGCTGGAAGGCAAATCAGGCGTTTCGACGATTGAATCGTTTGACACGTCGGATTATCCGACTAAAATTGCCGCATCGATTAAAGAGTTCAATCCAGAGCTATATATGGATAAAAAAGACGCGCGCCGATTGGATCGCTTCGTACAGCTTGCATTAGCAGCTAGCAAAAAAGCAGTTGCGGATGCAAATCTTAACCTGCCTGAAAATGCAGATCCTGACCGTGTCGGCGTCATTGTTGGCTCGGGCATCGGCGGCTTAGGTACTTGGGAAGAGCAGTTTGAAATCATGCAGGAAAAAGGTGTTAGACGGATGAGTCCGTTCTTTATTCCGATGATGATTGTAAACATGGCTTCTGGTCAAGTGTCTATGGCAGTAGGTGCTAAAGGTCCAAATACCGCAGCGGTTTCGGCCTGTGCAACAGGTACACATTCCATTGGCGATGCATTTAAAATTATTCAGCGTGGCGATGCGGATGTTATGATTTGTGGCGGTGCGGAAGCGACGATTTTGCGTAGCGGAATGGGTGGCTTCTGTGCGATGAAGGCGATGTCGACGCGAAATGATGAACCAACACGTGCAAGTCGCCCATTTGACATTGACCGTGATGGTTTTGTTATGGGTGAAGGTGCGGGTGTGCTCGTTATTGAATCGCTAGAGCATGCGATTAAACGTGGTGCTAAGATCTATGCCGAAGTGGCTGGCTACGGAATGAGCGCAGATGCGCATCATATTACAGATCCAGATCCGGCAGGAGCAGCACGTTGTATGAAGCAAGCGATTGCAGATGCAGGACTCGAGCCGCAAGACATCGATTATATTAATGCACATGGTACATCGACTCCTGTCGGTGACAAGTCTGAGACTGTTGCAATCAAAAAGGCGTTTGGCGAACACGCTTATCAAGTTGCAGTTAGTTCAACAAAGTCGATGACTGGACATTTGCTTGGCGCCGCGGGCGGTGTGGAAGCAGCCATTTGTGGCTTAACGTTGTATCATGGCATCATCCCACCGACGATTAACTTGGAAAACCAAGATCCAGAGTGCGATTTGGACTATGTACCTAACGTTCCGCGTAAGGCCGATGTGCAGGTGGCGATGTCGAATTCGTTTGGATTCGGTGGACATAACGCCACAATTATATTAAAGAAATACGAAGCGTAAGGGGTTAAACGGGTGAGTGCAGAATTGAAACAGTTACAGCAGAAGCTGAACATTCATTTTCGAAATCGACAGCTGTTAAAACAGGCGTTTACCCATGCTTCCTACGTGAACGAACATCGCTTTGGTCATCATCAAGACAATGAGCGTTTAGAGTTTCTTGGTGATGCTGTGTTGGAATTGACGGTATCTGAATATTTATTCCATCAATGCCCGACACGGCCTGAGGGAGAGCTGACGAAGATGCGTGCTTCCATTGTATGTGAGCCGTCACTCGTCAAGTTTGCGCATCAATTAGATTTTGGACAGTACGTTATGCTTGGCAAGGGTGAGGAACTTACCGGTGGGAGAACTAGGCCGGCCTTGTTGGCAGATGTGTTTGAGTCATTTATTGGTGCCCTTTATCTTGATCAGGGGCTGGACATCGTTAGAGAATTTTTGCGAGTGCATATTTTCCCGCAAATTTCACTTGACGGTAAATTGCAGACGAACGACTACAAGACACAACTACAGGAATTGACACAACATCATAACTTGGGTGTATTGGAATATCGCATCGTCGAGGAACGTGGTCCAGCGCATGAGCGAGAGTTCGTATCCGAGGTAATTATGGGCGATGACTGTCTAGGTCGCGGTATGGGTCGCTCGAAAAAAGAAGCGGAACAGCATGCGGCAGCACAGGCGCTTCAGCATATAGTCATTCCGAAATTATAACGTACTGTATGGCCGGCGGGCTGACGCCGGCCGGTTTCGCAGAAAGAGCAAAGAGCAGCGTGCGAGCCAGCTGGTTTTTGCTCTTTCTTTGTCCCCATCCATTTATTGGATGGGGCATCTAGGGGCGAGATACGACGTCATGACAATAGACGATATGGTACAATAGACGTTGAGGTGAATGAACGACAATGTTCTTGAAACGGTTGGAACTGACGGGCTTCAAATCGTTCGCTGATCGAACGGAAATGGAGTTCGTGCAAGGAATTACTGGTGTCGTAGGTCCGAACGGCAGCGGTAAAAGTAATATATCGGATGCCGTTCGCTGGGTACTTGGCGAACAAAGTGCGAAATCGTTGCGCGGTGGCAAAATGGAAGACATTATTTTTGCCGGTAGCGATGCGCGAAAAGCAGTCAACTACGGTGAAGTGTCACTAACGCTGGACAATAGTGATCAGGCGTTATCACTTGATTTTAATGAGGTTACCGTCACACGCCGCGTGCATCGTAGCGGAGACAGCGAATATTTTATTAACAAACAGGCGTGCCGATTAAAAGATATTACAGAACTGTTTATGGATACGGGTATCGGTAAAGAAGCGTACTCGATTATCGGACAGGGACGTATTGAGGAAATTTTGAGCACACGTTCAGAAGATCGTAGAGGTATTTTTGAAGAGGCATCAGGTATCGTAAAATACAAAACGCGTAAGCGCGACGCTCAAAAAAAGCTGGATGAGACCGAGCTTAATATGCTGCGTATCCACGACCTTGTCGTCGAGTTAGAGGAGCAAATCGGTCCGCTGCGCGAGCAGTCAGAAAAAGCACGTCATTACAAACAGTTGCGTGAATGGTTAAAAACGAAAGAAATTGCCGTTTACGTACATCAAATCGAACAGTTGCATCTGGCTTGGCAGCAAGCAAATGCTAAATTGAACGAATTGAAAGAGCGCGAATTAGGGCTTGCAGCTGTTGTTAGTGAGCATGATGCTCAGTTAGAGGGGCATCGCTTAGCACTGCGTAAGCTAGAGGAAGAGCTCGAACGATTGCAGGCGTCGCTTCTTCATTACAGTGAAGAATATGAGAAATGCGAAGGTCAAGGTGAGGTACTGCGCGAGCGTAAGCGTAATTTAACAGCTAATGAGCAGCAGTTAAAGCACTCGCTGGCGACAGCTTCAGAGCGTATGCAGCTCAAGCAGTTAGAAGCTCAAGGCGTACGCGAGAAGCTTACAGCCGTAGAACAAGAGCTAGCTGAGACGCGTCGCCTCATTCAAGCGGAGGAAGCAACGTTAGTTGGGGTAGTCGGTGGAACAAGTTCCGACGCGGAAGAAAATTTAAAAGGCCAGTTGCTTGAAGTCATGAATCAGATGGCGCAACAGCGCAATGACATCCGTTACTATGAGCAGCAAAAAGAAGCACTGCAAAAGCGGCTCGATAAAATGCGTACTGCTCGTTCTAAGCGTGAAGGAGAGCGGCAGGAGCTGAGTAAGCGTATGGAAGATACCAAGCGCCGTATGGAAACGTTGACGGATGACTTGGCTTACATACGTAACCGCTATTTGCAGGAAAGCGAGCAAATTAAGCAAGACGAAAAGTTGCTTGAAGAAACGCAAGTGGCGACACGTAAATGGCAGCAAAAGGCAGATGCACTCGTCTCACGTCGTGATACGATGCAAGAGCTGCAGAACGACTTTGACGGGTTTATGCTCGGTGTACGTGAAGTGTTGAAAGCTTCGCGGCGCACGAATGGCCTTCAAGGTGTGCACGGTGCTGTCGCGGAGCTTATCCGCGTACCGGAAGAGTTGGAAACAGCGGTAGAGACCGCGCTCGGAGCAGCGTTGCAGCATATCGTCATGGAGAACGAGGCGATGTCCCGAACTGCGATTCAATTTCTGAAGCAGCGTCAGCTTGGACGAGCTACGTTCTTACCATTGGATGTTATTCGCCCTCGTTCGATTCATGACACGGATCGTCGAATTGTAGAAGGAATTGAAGGCTTTGTTGGCGTAGCTGCCGATCTCGTAACATCAGACAAGCCTTACGCTCACATCGTGGGCAGTTTGCTTGGCAACGTCCTTATCGCCGAGACATTGGAAGACGCGAACCGCATTGCAGCCAAGCTGCAATATCGTTACCGTGTCGTCACGCGTGAAGGCGATATCGTCAATGCAGGTGGTTCGATGACGGGCGGTAGCTTAAACAAAAAGAGCGCGAATATTCTTGGCCGTCAGCGTCAAATTGAGCAGTTGGCAGCGGAAATTAAAGACACAGAGTCTCAATTGACGCAGTTGACCGAATCTGTGGCGGAGCTTAAACATCGTACGACTACGGGTGTGAAGCGATTAGACGACTTGCGTGAGCAGGGTGAAGCGAAGCGGATTCATGAACAGCAATTGTCGACCGAATACACGCAGCTAGAGAAGGAAGCCGTTCAACTCGGTGAATTGCTAGCCATGGAAGCGCAAGAATTAGGGCATGCGCAAGAAGAGTTGACGACGCTGAATGCAGGCACGATGACTGCGGAAGCTAGGCTAGCTGAACTCAAGGTGGATGAGGATCGTTTGCACGTATCTATTCAAACTGCTGAGGTAGCGCGTAAAGCGAATGAATCCGCTAAGGAAGAGCTGCAATCGAGTTTGACGGATATGAAAGTACGTCAAGGGAAGCTCGATCAGGAGTCGTTCTCGCTGACCGAGCAGTTGAAGCGGGCTGACTTGGATGCGACTGCGTATGAACGTGAGTATACGCAACTGACTCAATCGCTTATCCAAGTTCAGATCGACTTGGAGACGGTGGAACGCGAAACGATGAAGCAAACCGAAGATCTCAACCACTACGGTGTGAAAAAACAGGAATCGTCGAAGCAAATTGAGTTCAAGCGTGCGGACCGAGCGGAAATGGTTCGACAGCTGGAGCTGGCTGAAAGCGATACTCGCGAGCAGCGTACCGAGTTGAAACAGGTTGAAGAGTCGATGCGACAAACGGAAATTCAAGCAACTCGTCTTGACGTGGAGCTGGATAACATTCTTCGTAAGCTTAGCGACGAGTACGAAATTAGTTATGAGTTGGCGAAGCAGCGCTATCCGGTGCCTGAAAATATAGATGAAGCGCAAGACGCGGTAAAAGACTTGAAGCGTCAAGCTTCTGCGCTTGGTGAAGTGAATTTAGGCGCAATTGAGGAATTTGAGCGTGTTAATGAGCGCTATCAATATTTGAGCGAGCAAAAAAATGACTTGATGGAAGCGAAGTCGACATTGTATCAAGTCATTAAAGAGATGGATGACGAAATGTCGAAACGGTTTAAAGCGACATTTGAAGCGATTCGAAAGCAATTTGTCATCGTGTTTGCGAAGTTGTTCGACGGAGGACGGGCTGATCTTGTGCTCATTGATCCCGAGCGTGTATTGGATACGGGGATTGACATTGTTGCGCAGCCACCAGGCAAGAAGCTGCAGAACTTGCAGCTATTATCTGGCGGTGAACGTGCCTTGACTGCGATGGCGCTGTTGTTTGCGATCTTGCACGTCAAGCCGGTTCCATTCTGCGTGCTGGATGAGGTCGAAGCGGCGCTGGATGAATCGAACGTTACCCGTTTTGCGTTATATTTGCGTGAGTTTGCGGAAGAGACACAATTTATCGTCGTCACGCATCGCAAAGGAACGATGGAAGAAGCAGATGTATTGTACGGTGTGACGATGGAAGAAGGCGGGGTATCAAAGCTCGTCTCCGTCAAACTGGAAGATGACGAAGCAATCATTGCATAGCGGAGGGACACTATGAGCTTTTTTAAAAAGTTAAAAGAGAGCATTGCAGCGAAAACGGAGCAAGTGACGAATATTTTCAAAGAAGGACTAGAAAAGACACGCAAAGGCTTAGTTGAAAAAGTTACCGAACTTATTACACGTCGTAAAAAAATTGATGAAGCGTTCTACGAGGAATTGGAAGAAATCTTGATCGGTGCTGACGTTGGCGTGACAACGGTAATGAACTTGATCGATGAGCTGCGCGACGAAGTCAAGAAGCGCAAAATCGAAGAAGCGGCAGATTTGCAGCCGATTTTGTCTGAAAAACTGATTGGCTTGTTACGTAGTGATGAAGCGAATAAGCTGAACATGAACCCGAACGGGATGACGGTTATATTGTTCGTCGGTGTGAATGGCGTTGGTAAAACGACGACGATCGGCAAATTGGCACATCGCTTTAAGAAGGAAGGGAAGTCCGTTTTGCTAGCTGCGGGCGATACGTTCCGTGCTGGTGCGATCGAGCAGCTTGAAGTGTGGGGTCAACGCGTCGGTGTTGATGTTATTAAGCAGCAAGCGGGATCTGATCCCGCTGCGGTTATGTTCGATGCTGTTCAAGCAGCGAAGCAGCGTGGTGTAGACGTATTGTTATGTGATACGGCAGGACGTTTGCAGAACAAGTCGAACTTAATGGAAGAGCTAAACAAAATTTTCCGTGTCATTCAGCGCGAAGTTCCTGATGCACCACACGAGGTGTTGATGGTATTGGATGCGACGACGGGACAAAACGCATTGTCGCAAGCGAAGTTGTTCGGTGAGAAGAGCGGAGTTACAGGTCTGGTCTTGACCAAGTTGGATGGAACCGCAAAAGGTGGTATCGTCATTGCGATTCGTCAAGAGCTGAACTTGCCGGTTAAGTTCGTCGGCTTAGGTGAAAAGATGGACGATTTACAGGAGTTTGACTCGGAGCAGTTCGTGCACGCGTTGTTCGCAGGGCTTGTTCAAAGTGAAACGGACGAAGAGGCTGCAACTGAAGACGAGCAAAAAACGGAGTAACAACTATAACATCAAGGGGCATGCCGAATTTGTATGATTCGAGCATGCCCTTTTTTTTGCACCTTTTTCAACTGATGTCGGACTGTTGTTGCGAGCGTCGCAGTACGAATGCGGACGCAGCAGAGAGAAAATAAAGCGTTCCACCTAGTATGTATACGACACGAGGGCCGAATAAGTCTGCTAACGTTCCAGCGATTAAGACGGACAAACCAAATGCGATAAAGGAAATCGTATGTTGAGCGGCAAATACGTTGGGCTGATCGTCAAGCGGCGTATGTTGCTGAACATACGTACTTTGCGCGATGTCCCGCAACTGATAGAAAGGTCCCATAATGAGGACGAGTGTTAAGGCTACATACGGATTTGAAACGAATGCATAGGCAAACACGAAAATACTAACACCAAATGAGCCGATAATGATCGTTGGGATAAGCTGTTTATTAATACGCTGAGATAGCTTCATCGTGAGAATTCCGCCTAATATGGTTCCCATATAGTAAGCGGTGTTAATATACCCCCACCATGCTTCATCTTGTAACAGAGCCTCTTGCACAAAGACGAGCGTAATACCGCCGATCCATATGCCCATCGTCAGTCCTTCAACAATGTCCATCCAAGTAATGATGCGTAACTTGGGGTGCGTAAATAAAAAGCGCCAGCCATCCCAAGTGGACGAATTTGCTTTAGCTGCTGGTTCTGCATGTTGTTTATCGCGAACGATACTACTAATGATATAACCAATGAGTAAAAGTGCTGTGGACACTTGCAGGACGAACACATTACCAAGCTGAGCGACGAGTATGCCGCCTACGGTCCAAGCAAACATCGATAACATTTGTCCTGTTGTGGAAATAAGGCTATTACCTTGAACGCGCTTGTCATCAGGCATAATACGAACATAAAGGGCTCTTGCAGCAGCGGAGGAACAGCCTTCCATGTAAGCAATTAACGCCATTGCGACAAAGATAAAGACCATAAATGCGGGTCCGGTAGGTGTCTCTGATAGGAAAGGCAAGCTTAAAGTCAGCGTAGCTGATAAACTAAAATTGACGAGTAAAAAAAGGTTCGCTACCGTAGATAAGCCGAATTTTTTATACCAATAAGGGAGCGTCAGGCCGCTGCATAAAATAGCTATTGATCGAACAAATGATACGAGTCCGGAAAGTGCCGCAGAGCCAGTAAGGGTGTATACGGTGGCGACAATCGTCATTAAATAGAGTGAGCTTGCTAAATTAGCGAGGGAGCGTCCTGAGAGCATGGTGTAAAAGGTTCGATTCATAGTCTCTCTCCTTGATGATAGTTATTATTAAAAAATTATAATTTTCAAAGTATAGCATAAATCTTAGAAGTGAAGTGGGTAAAATTGGGTGTTGTTCAAAAATAAAAATAGAAATTAAAAAATAAATGACAAAACAGGAATTGAAATAATTAATCGAAATAAATATAATATATATGAATTAATATTTTATAACTTGTTGTGAGGAGGAGTTACTTGTGCAATGGGGTCCACTGGAAGAGAGTTGGCTTGACGCGATCTGCGAGTTATGGAATCGCGAGCTGGGACAACATTTTCCGATGCGTAAGGAACTTTTCATGCAAAATTGCTTTCGCGATGTAAATGTTTACGCACCTGCTTCTCGAATTGTTCGAGATGACGCGGGGGAGCTATGTGGGTTTATTGTCGCCAAACAGTGGCAGGAGAGTACATATGACGTACAGTATGGAGAAGGCTCCGGTTGGATTCAAGCACTCGTCGTACGCGCAGATACACGTAATAAGGGGCTTGGTGGACAACTGCTGCTCCATGCGGAGGCCTCATTACGAGAGGCGGGGGTAGAGCGAATTTATTTGGGGCGCGATCCGTGGCACTTTTTCCCTGGAGTTCCGAAAGCGCTATCACACACGCGGCCTTGGATGGAGCGAAGAGGATATACGGCTTTATATGACGTGCACGATTTAGTTGCTACGTATCATAAGAATGAACATATAGTAGAACCTACTGTGGCAGAAGACATTCAGCTACGTTTGCTAGATCACACAGATAAGGACAAAATGATCGCATTTTTCCGCGCCTGCTTTCCGGGGAGATGGGCTTATGAGGCTCTGCGTTACTGGGAGTTGAATGGCTCAGGAAGAGAGTTTATCGGTTTAGTGAAAGGTGAGCAAATGATCGGTTTTTGTCGCGTCAATGATGCTCGTTCGCCTTTTATCGCACAGAACACATACTGGGCTCCTAGCTTTGATGAGGAATTGGGAGGTATAGGCCCACTTGGGGTAGATCCGGCCTATCGAGGCCAAGGACTTGGAGTAGCTCTTGTGGAAGCGGGAGTTGCTGAACTTCGTCGTCGGGGTCTTACGAGCATCGTGATTGATTGGACGGAGTTAGTTGATTTTTATGCCAAATTTGGGTTCCAGCCATGGAAATCGTACGATCTGATGGTCAAATCGTTCAAGTAGTCCAATTGCTGTGCAAGTTGAAAGCGCAATCATAAATACGTATACGTTAAGGGGAGATTGAAATGATGATGAAGCAACCTGTGCGTACGTCGCGCAAACTTATGCTCATTACGCTTGTGTTCGTTATGTTTGTATTTTCGATTGTAATGACGGGCTGCGGTTCTGGTTCTAAAAGTGAAGATGGTGACGCGGTAACGATATCGTGGCTAGTCACCTCGAATCCGGCGAAAATGCCTTGGTATGAGCAGACAGTGAAAGATTTTGAGGCGAAGCACCCGAACATTAAAGTAAAGCTAATGACGTTCCCATACGCACAAATTGATCAAAAAATTCAGACGATGATTTCGGGCAAATCGATGGCTGACGTATGGTCAGCGAACTGGAGTCAAGCGGGCTTTGCTAGCTTTAAGCAGCTGGATGTGCTGATGGATTTAACGCCTTACGTGGAAAAAGAGCCGAACGTGGTGAAAGGCATCGATCCACGCTTGCTGGACATTTATAAAATGGACGGGAAGATGTACGGTTTGCCGATGCTGAACTACGGAACGTTCTTGTTCTACAACAAAGATTTGCTGGATGCTGCCGGTTTGCCTTATCCGCCTGCTGACTGGGAAGATAAGTCTTGGAATTGGGATAAGATGGTCGATTATGGCAAGAAGCTGAACGATAAAAGCAAGCAGCAGTACGGATTGTTGTATGATGAAATGCCGAATAAACGGGCATGGCTGTTCGGTGGAGATTTTTTCAGTGCGGAAGCTTATAAGACAGGGAAAATGGGCGAGCCTGCTATTTTGAAAAATCCCAAAAATATGGAAGCGATGCAAAAAAATGCGGATCTGGTGCTGAAGCATCAAATTTCACCTAACCCATCGCAAATCGAAGCGATGAATCAGTTAGGCAACCCATTTATGACAGGAAAAGTGGGGATGATGATTGGCGGAGGCTGGGGCTTCCAGAACTTCAAAAAGGCAGAGTTCCGTTGGGGAGCGGCTGCACTGCCATATGTGGAAGGACGTCAAATTTCACTTTACGTCGACCCATGGAACATTTACAAACATACGAAGCATCCAAAGGAAGCGTGGACATTTGTGAAGTTCTTGATGGACCCGAAAGGCGCTGCCAAAACGTATGCTGAAAATACAGGTGCTACACCTGTGTTCGATGAGCTGTTGAAAAAATGGTACGAAGACACAGCAAAGGCGATGGAAATGAAACCGGAAGATGTTCGACGCTTGAATGAGGGTGTGATTCAATATGGACGGGAGTCGGATAATCATCTGATCGCCAAGTTTGAAAGCATTTTAAAAACGACGAATCAGACGATGGGTGCTGTAAACAGCGGCACAAAATCGGTGGAAGAGGGCCTCAAAGATATTGATCGAAATTTACGTGCATTGAAGCTGAATGAGTGAGGAGGGGAGCCAATTGAACAGTCCGCAACAACTTGCAACAGATCGTACAATGAAGGTGCATAAAAAGAGTCGGCGTAATTCGGAGCGGGCCAAGGAAGAGCGGGCGTTTTGGTTGTTTACATCACCATGGATTATCGGCTTTCTGCTGTTTACGGGAGGGCCGATGATCGTATCGCTCTGGTTAAGCTTCACCACATATGATGTGGTAACTGCCCCGAAATTTGTCGGCTTGGAAAACTTTACTGCCTTGTTCCAAGATGCGCTCTTTTTCAAGTCGCTCACGGTGACGACTTATTACGTCGTGTTAGCTGTTCCGTTTACGATTATTTTGTCGTTAATTATCGCGGTGCTACTCAATCAAAACATAAAAGGTTTAATGTTTTTTCGCACGATGTTCTATGCGCCGTCTATCATATCCGGTGTTTCGGTCGCTTTTTTATGGTCGTGGTTGCTTAATCCGGACTTTGGTTTTGTGAATAACTTGCTACAGCAATGGTTTGGAATTCAAGGTTTAGGTTGGTTTTCCGATCCTGATCTTGTCATACCTTCCATGGTGCTGATGCAGTTGACAGGGCTCGGTGGTACGATGGTTATCTTTTTGGCGGGGCTACAATCTTTACCTAAAGAATTGTATGAGGCAGCCGATTTGGACGGGGCAGGAAGTGCTCGGAAGTTTTTCCGCATTACCGTTCCGTTGCTCTCGCCTGTTATTTTGTTCAACTCGATTATGGCGATTATTGCTTCTTTTCAAATTTTTACGCAGGCTTACGTGATAACAAAGGGTGGGCCAGAGTGGAACTCGTATTTTTACGTGTACTATTTGTTTGATACGGCGTTTTCACAGTTCCGTATGGGATATGCGTCAGCACAGGCGTGGATCTTGTTCTTCATTATTTTTGCGCTGACGATGTTGTCGCTCTATGTCTCGAAACGCTACGTCTACTATGAATATTCGAGCCGCAAATAGGGGGGACAGTGATGAAACAAAATCAGATGAAGCCAAAATCGTATGCCTACGGTGAGTTGTCTATTATGCAAAAGACGGTGCTATATACGGTATTAATGCTGTTGCTAGTCCTATTCTTGTTTCCGTTGTTCTGGATGGCTTCGACCTCGCTCAAAACGATTGGTCAAGTGTTTAAGCTGCCCATGGAATGGATTCCGGCTGTACCACAGTGGAGCAATTATGTGGAAGTGTTTAACGTCTCGCCATTTGGTACTTATTTATGGAATACCGTATGGTATACCGGAATAACGGTGTTTGCAACGGTACTATCTTCCTCGCTTGTGGCGTTTGCATTTGCTAGATTACGTGCACGAGGAAGTAAAGTTATGTTTGGACTTGTGTTGAGTACGATGATGCTGCCGCCGCAAGTTGTTATGATACCGCAATATATGTTTTTTAATAAATTAGGCTGGGTTGACTCGTATTTGCCGCTTGTCGTGCCGTCGTTTACCGCGAGTGCATTTTTAATTTTTTTGCTCCGTCAGTTCTATCTAGGTATTTCGCAAGAACTTGACGAAGCGGTCAAAATGGATGGCGGCGGATATTTTACGCTTTATGCGCGTATTTTGCTGCCGTTATCATTGCCTGCGTTGGCAACGGGGGCTATTTTGGAGTTTATGTACCGCTGGAACGATTTGATGGGGCCGCTTATTTATTTGAATAGTGCTGAGAAGTATCCGCTGTCGCTAGGCTTAGCGAACTTTACAGCTTCGTATGGCTCGACACCGTGGCACTTGTTGATGGCTGCCTCGCTCATCGCTGTAACTCCGCCGCTGCTGTTGTTCTTTTTTGCACAAAAACATTTTATACGCGGAATTGTCATTTCAGGCTCCAAGGGCTAGGTTATTGCCTCGCTTGGTTGGATAAAGGTGTAGTAGGAGGAATCGCGATGAAGCTGGGCTTGGAATGCTTGTTAGAACATTCGATGTCGCGCTTACAAGGAAAGCGGATCGGTTTAGTTACGAATCACACGGGTGTAAACGCCCGGTTAGTGTCGGTTATCGATCTTTTTCATGAACGTACAGAACTGCAATTAACGGCATTGTTCAGTCCAGAGCACGGCATTCGTGGCGATGCGAAAGCAGGAGAAGATGTGCGGTCATCTATAGATAAGCATACTGGTCTGCCTGTGTACAGTTTATATGGAGACACGCGTAAGCCTACTCCCAAAATGCTAGAACAGATTGAGCTTATGGTCGTTGATTTGCAGGATATTGGTACGCGTTACTACACCTATACGTACACGATGGCGAATGTGATGGAGGCGTGTGGAGAGCTGGGCATTCCTATCATCGTCTTGGATCGTCCGAATCCACTGAATGGGCTTTCAATAGAAGGAAATATCGTGGAGTTATCGTGTCGTTCCTTCGTTGGTCAATACCCGCTTCCGGTCAGGCACGGACTTACAATCGGTGAACTTGCACAGTTGTTCTGTCATGAATTCGGCGTACGCTGTGAGCTAGCGGTTATTCAGATGGAGGGGTGGTCACGGAGTGATTATTTTGACCAGACAGGGCTGTTGTGGGTTCCACCATCACCGAATGCAACGGGATTGGACATGTGTTTGCTATATCCAGGAACGTGTTTGTTGGAAGGGACCAATTTGTCTGAAGGCAGGGGAACGTCTAAGCCTTTTGAGATGATTGGAGCGCCTTTTATGGATGGATATCGTCTGGCTGCACAGTTAAATGAACGGACAATGCAAGGAGAATCAGCTAAACGAGAAATGAATGGAGCTATGAGCGGAGCAATGGACGGGGTAATTGCTAGACCTGTGTCATTTGTGCCTACTTATCAAAAGTATGCAGGTCAATTGTGCGAAGGTGTTCAGCTGCATATTCACAATCGTGATCGCGTACATCCATTTGCCCTTGGTTTGTATGTGCTGGAGACGCTTTTGCGGTTGTATCCAGAGCAGATTCAATTTGCGGAGGCAACGCATTTCCAGCAGCTTGCTGGAACGAGCGAATTGCAAGGGATACTTCAACGAGGCGAGGCTGAACGATATTTGGCTGGACTGGATAATGAATTGGCACAGTTCCGGCAGATGTCGGCACCTTATTTGCTATATCGGTAAGGGTAGTGAATAAGAAGCAGGAGCTCGCTGACTACGTGAAGAGGAATAGCTCGCAGGCGGAAAAAGTGTACGGAGATAGGCAAAAGATTAAGTATGAAGCTTTAAAGTAAGGTTGAGTTCAGAGTCATGCTTGGATGAGAGTCGTGTTGAGATAGAGGTGTAAAAAATGGCTGTTATCGGTGTTGATGGTGGAGGGACGAAGACGGTTGGTGTGCTGTGCGCATTAAGCGGAGAGGTGCTTGCATACTGTGCTGCTGGTCCGTCCAATATGAATGGACCGGATCGCAACCATGCCATGGAGCAGGTGGGGGCTGTTGTTAGGCGCTTGCTGCAGTATGCAGAGCGATCGGCTGTACAGGTACAAGGAGTGTTTGCAGGAATTGCGGGCATCGAACAGGGAGATAACCGTGACGAATTGTATCGATATTTAGGGGAACTCGACGATTTAAGGAGACTAATAGAACTAAGAGAACTAAGTGAGCTAAGGGAACGGATTCCTGCAAGGCCTATATTTATTGTGATCGACAATGATGCGGTAACTGCCCTTTATGCAGGTACGTATGGTCAGCACGGCATTGTACAAATAGCGGGTACAGGGTCGGTTACGTACGGCATTGATGAGAGCGGAGCACGCGCGCGAGTCGGCGGATGGGGTTATTTGCTCGGTGACGAGGGGAGCGGCTACGCGCTGGGTAGGGAGGCGCTTGCAGCTATATTTGCAGCGCTAGACGGTATAGGACCGCCTACGGCGCTAACGGATATGTGCCTCCGTGCGGGAGATTGGCTTCACGTAAGAGAGATTATTCCGTTTATATACGACCATGCTGCGCGGCTGCGTATTGCTTCCTTTGCACCTTGTGTGCTGGAAGCAGCGGAACGGCATGATGAAGTAGCGCTGGGAATTGTCCGGCACGCAGGGGAGCAAATGGGGCGTTCGATCGTTGGATTGCGCCGTAAGTTGTTCCCGCAGCAGCCTGTTCTATCGATTCCAGTCGTGCTAGCGGGCGGACTTTTCAATTGCGCGCATTTGTTTGTACCTCATATTGAGCGAGTGTGCAAGGAACTAGGGGAGCTGCATGTTCATTTTGTTATTCCGGCAATACCGCCTGTAGGTGGAGCGGTCGTGGCAGCGCTTCTGCAAACGGGCACTACATTTCAAAAGAGCACGGTCGTTCAGCAGGGTGAACGGTTAAGTGAACAGTTAAATGAGCAATTAGGTGAGCAACAGAGTGAACAGATAAGTGAGCGATTAGATGAGCAGATGAAAGTGCGGTTAAGTCAGCAATTAAGTGAGGACAGCTTGGCCGCCAAACGACTAACAACGGATGGGATGTGAGGTTATGGAAACAAAAAATACGGGGCGCATCATTTCAGAGCTGCTAACCGAACAGCGAAATCCGCGCACGATGCAAATTGATACGTGGGATACAGGCGCGATTGTACGTGCGATTCATGAGGAAGATCGCTTCGTGATGGAAGCGGTAGCGCAGGTGCTGCCACAGGTTGAGGCAGCTGTAGAGCACGTGTATGCTGCTTTGGGTCAGGGAGGGCGGTTATTTTATGTGGGCGCAGGGACAAGCGGGCGTATTGGCTTTGTTGACGCATCGGAATGCCCCCCAACTTACAGCACTGCGCCGGAAATGATTCAAGCGCTAATCGCAGGTGGAAACAGCGCTCTCTTTGCCGCTGTTGAAGGCGCAGAAGACGATGTAGAGCAAGGCGCAGCCGATTTGCGCAGTCGTAACCTGAGCGCAGCCGATGTGGTCATTGGTATTGCTGCAAGCGGACGCACCCCGTATGTAATCGGTGCCTTGACGTATGCCAATCAAGTAGGCGCGGCCACAATCGCACTATCGTCTAACAAGCAGGCGGCGATTAGCAAGCAAGCGACTGTTGCGATTGAAGTGCTCGTCGGTCCTGAAGCCGTTACAGGTTCTACGCGGATGAAAGCAGCGACGGCACATAAATTAATTTTGAATACCATTTCAACGACCGTAATGATTAAATTGGGTAAAGTGTATGAGAATTTAATGGTAGATTTAAAGGCGAGCAACTTCAAACTTATGGAACGAGCGAAAAGCATTGTGATGACCGTAACGGGCGTAGGGCAAGAGATGGCTGAAACGATGCTGGAGCAGGCGGATTATGAAGTAAAGACAGCAATCGTGATGCTGCTCATTCATACAACGGCTGAAGAAGCGCGTCGCAAGCTTGCTGCTTCCAATGGTTTTGTGCGACGTGCCATTATAGACGTTTGTTAGGCGGATTTTTTTGAAATTGTACATTTGTTCACGTATTGAGATAGGCTGTACTCCGTGTTAACATGATCGAGACGACAATTGTGATTCGCGAAAGAGGTAAGAAAGCTAATATACACATACTGCTAAAAGGAGGAGGATAGATGAACGGTTCAACGACTAAGGGTGGGCTCATTATGCTGTCAGACATTCTAACTAGCTTGCCGCAATCTGAACAGAAGATTGCGCGCTATATTCTCGAGTTTCCGGAAGAAGCAGTAACCTATACAGCTTCTGAATTAGGAGAAAAGTGCCATGCAAGCAGCGCGGCCGTGATTCGGCTCTGCAAATCTTTAAAGTTAAAGGGCTTTCAAGAATTGAAGCTGCGCATTGTTGGTGATTTGCACAAAAGTGAGGTAGAAGGCTACCGCGACATTAAACCACATGAGTCGATCGCTTCTGTGCTCGCCACGACAACGAACAATGGCATTCAAGCGCTGCGCGAAACGTCAGAGATCGTTAATATGGATGCCGTCTCGCAAGTGGTAGACGCTTTAATCAAAGCGCGCCAAATTTTATTTTTTGGGGTAGGCGCTTCTTCCATTATTGCATTGGACGCACAGCAAAAATTTTTGCGTATTAATAAGCCCGCTTCCGCTTTTACGGACGTGCATATGGTTGCGATGCAAATTGCCAATATGACGGCAGAAGACGTCATTTTCGGCATTTCGTATTCAGGTGAAACGTCTGAGGTTGTGGATGTATTAAAGTTGGCCAATTCAAAAGGATGCCGCACAGTTAGCCTTACTCAATTCGGAAACTCTCCCGTCGTAAGCATAGCGCACATGAATCTATTTACGAGCGCATCGAAGGAAGCGACTTTTCGCAGTGCAGCGACATCTTCACGTCTCGCACAACTGCATATGATTGATGTGCTATTCATGTGTGTGGCATCCGAGCAGTATGAAGAGACGATACAATACTTGGACGGCACACGTGAGGCTATTCGATTTATGAAGACGCAGCGGCGATAATGAACGCTCTAATTCTATTCTATGGCATACGATAATCAGTCTATCAGGAGAGGGATGATCTTAACATTGACTACACAACGAATGAAAGCGGTAGGATTGCATCGTTACTTGCCTATTTCAGATGAGGATAGCTTGCTGGATGTAGAAGTGGCAAAGCCGACACCTAACGGACACGATATTTTAGTTCAAGTGAAAGCGATTTCGGTTAATCCAGTCGATACAAAAGTCCGGAAGCCGAAGGACACGGTTGAACAAGAACCGAAAATATTAGGCTGGGATGTAGCCGGAATTGTGGAACAGGTTGGACCGGGAGTGACGTTGTTCAAGTCTGGTGATGAGGTGTATTACGCGGGGAGCATTACTCGAGCGGGTGGCAATAGTGAATATCATTTAGTAGACGAGCGTATTGTCGGAAAAAAACCTGCATCGTTGGACTTTGCCCAAGCAGCGGCGCTTCCACTGACAGCGATAACAGCTTGGGAGTCGTTGTATGACCGCCTCGGTATATCAGGTCATCAGGATCTTAATCAGCAAAAAACGATATTAATGATCGGTGCGGCAGGTGGAGTAGGCTCCATTGCTACGCAGTTCGCTCATCTTGCTGGCCTGACGGTGATTGGAACGGCTTCGCGTCCGGAATCGGTAGAGTGGGTTAAACAGCAGGGCGCTGCTCATGTTATTAATCATTTTGAACCCTTTATGCCGCAATTACGTCTGCTTGGCTTCGAGTCTGTCGATTATATTTTGTGCTTAAGCCATACCGATCTCCATTGGGCAAACATGGTGGATGCTATCGCGCCACAAGGGAAAATTTGCTCGATTGTCGATTCGCCTGTACCGCTTGATCTATCACAGCTCAAAAACAAAAGTGCAACCTTCGTTTGGGAGTTCATGTTTACTAGGCCGATGTACAATACGTTGGATATGATAGAGCAACATAAGCTGCTAAACGCGGTGGCTGATCTTGTGGACGCAGGTAAAGTGAAGACAACGGTAACGGAGCGGTTAACGCCAATTAACGCATCTAATCTTCGCCTTGCCCATGCCAAGTTAGAAATAGGTCGAACGATAGGGAAAATAGTGCTAGAACATTTTGAATAGATGTTTACTATCCCAAGCAAGAGGTGTCATTTATGTCAAGTTGGAAAGTATCGACTTGCGAAATGGCGCCTCTTTCGTGTTCGTTTTGCTTATAATCCATACGATCTGTCGTGACTTTAATCAACAAGAAAGGTCTTCCTTATTGTTATTTACTCTATTTACGTAGTAGGTTTACGGGCTTTCTTTATGCCTGTTCACAAAAATAATATAACTAGATATTGCCTTAGTATAATTTACATATTATTTTAGATACCTGTTCTTAATTTTCATAAATATGTTGGAGGTGATAAATGTATCAAAAATATATGAATATTTACTTATATGATCACTAAAGAAAACAAAAGGGGAAGACTACATGCTAGAAAGAAAAAAGAAAAAGACAAAAAAAGCAGTCGTGGCATTAATGCTTACGGTTTTAATGTTATTAGCGTTACCGATAACATCTGCTTGGGCCACACAGGCTACATACGTTAGCCAAGATGGAAGTTTGATCCTAGTGAAAGATCAACGCGGGGATTACATCGTAAACGGAAGTCAAATTTCGTCTGGGCAACAGATGTCATGGTCTAGGGCGTTCTCAAATAGCTGGAGAGGCGGTTCGATTTCTCGTTCCCAGACGGTGTCCTTTATTGGCGACAGAAGTTACGTTTCAAAAGTGGAGTTTGGCGAATATACATCTCCACATGCAGGTCAAATTAAAAATGCGGTTCGTTTAAAAGTAGAAGAAGTTCATTACATGTACAATGAACGTAGCTACTCTCAGTCCGGAATGGAAGTTGGACAATGGCAATCCAGTACTACTGATGTGACAGGGCAATCTACACCTAGACACACGAATTATTCAGACCCTGCTGCTTATTTCATTGTCAATGCAGATACAGGTAGTGTAGTTGATTTTGACTCTGAACTCAATTACTACTATGGCAATGATATTGAAGGTAGAAAAGGAATATTTACACCTGCGCTTAACGAAAT
This sequence comes from Paenibacillus sp. 481, assembly GCF_021223605.1. Classification (NCBI taxonomy): domain Bacteria; kingdom Bacillati; phylum Bacillota; class Bacilli; order Caryophanales; family Paenibacillaceae; genus Paenibacillus; species Paenibacillus sp. 481. The sequence goes on along the minus strand of NZ_CP075175.1, from coordinate 484,899 downwards.
TAAGCCTGTTGATACTGCCCCTCCAGTTGTAGAGGAGCCTGCCTTGTTTGATACAAAGATTCAATTGAAATGGTCTCTAGTGCCGTTTGCTGAGTCTTATGATATCGATGTAAACGGAAGCGTAGAGAACTCTATTTCACGTTCTCGTATGATTTCTGGTTTACAGCCTAACACAGAGTATCAAGTGAAAATTCGTGCTAAAAACAGATTAGGCGAAGGTACATGGAGCAAAGTCAACACATACAAGACTAAAATGCTTACTCCTACTGTGCAAGGATCCAGTACAACGAATTCGGTTTCGCTAAACTGGAATGCAGTTCCTGATGCACAAAGCTATGAAGTGGATGCAAACGGTACGATCGTAAATATAGGTAACGCTACTACCTATACAGCTGATAGTTTACCAACGAACACCAACTTTACATATAAAGTAAAAGCAAAAGGTGTGGACAACGAAAGTAATTGGACAAATCCTATTGTAATTTCTACGTTTTTCCCGAAAGTTACAGGTGTGACATCGACACCACTATTCAATACCGTAGATTTTAAATGGGATGCTTTGAAAGGTGCTTCTGCCTATGATATTGAGGTAGATGGTGTTGTTAAATCTTCTCCAACTACGAATCAGTATAAATTGACAGGATTAACACCAAATCAAGAGCTCTCCATTAGAGTGAAAGCTAAAAGTGGAAAAATAGATGGAGAATGGTCTGACCCGATTAAGGTCAAGACACTATTGGCAACACCTGTTGCTAAAACAACATCAGCAAGCAGTGAAATTACAGTAGCTTGGGCTGATATTGTAGGTGCTACATCTTATGAAATCGAGGCAGATGGTGTTGTTCAGACTGTAAATGGCCCGAGCTACACGCATACAGGCCTGACTCCAGCAAGCACACATAAGTACAAAGTGCGTGCAAAGAATGATACGAATGAGAGTACATGGAGCACCGTGATTACAGCTAACACTGTACCTGCAGGAACTGGAACGGTTACAGGGAAGGCAACAAGCAATTCGGTTGTACTGAATTGGACAGCGGTTCCAGGAGCAACGAAGTATGAAGTTGAGCGTAACGGAGTAGTTGTACAGACTGTAACGGGTGTTACAACTACACAAAGTGGGCTTCAGCCGAACACGGATTATACCATTCGTGTGCGTGCCAATAACACAGGCGGCGTAGGTGAGTGGAGCGCACCGATTAAGGTGAAGACGCTACTTGTGACTCCAGTAGCGACAGCTACTTCCACAAGTACAGATGTAACAGTGACATGGCCAGCTATTGCTGACGCAGCATCGTATGAAATCGATGCGGATGGTGTAGTACATGTCGTTAACGATACAAGCTATATGCATACGGGCTTAGTGCCAGCTAGTTCCCATACGTACAAAGTACGTGCAAAGACTGATAGCAACGCAAGTGACTGGAGCAAGCCAGTTACTCGTTTCACAGTACCGACAGTCGTTACAAATGTGACGGCAGGAGCGACGACATTTAATACCATTAGTGTATCTTGGCCAGCTGTTACGGGAGCAACGTCTGGATATGATATCGAGTACAATGGGAAATTGATTGGTTCGAGCGCTGTGACGTATGTACTGCGCAGCTTAACGCCGGATACGGATTACACGATTCGCGTGCGTGCGAAAAATGCAGGTGGAACAGGTGAGTGGAGCACGCCGATTACGGCTAAGACACAATTACCGACGCCAGTTGCTAAAGCGGCAGCTACTTCACCGAATGAAGTAGCGTTAACGTGGGCGGAAGTTCCAGGCGCAACATCATACGATGTTGATGCAGATGGTATCGTCCATCATGTTAAAGGAGCGAGCTATTCGCATATAGGTTTGATACCTTCAAGTGCACACACATATAAAGTGCGTGCAAAAAGCGATACCAACGAAGGCGCATGGAGCGCTGCGATTACAGCACACTCATTGCCGGCAGCAGCGGAGCAAGCCAAAGGCACAGCAACAAGTACGACCATCGTGCTGAGCTGGCCAGCAGTGCCAGGCACGACAAGATATGAAGTCGAGCGCGACGGAGTACTTGCTGCGACTGTATCTACTCCAGCTTCGACGTTAAGCAGCTTGCAGCCGAACATGGACTACGTGATTCGAGTACGTGCTAAAAATACAGGTGGCAACGGAGAATGGAGTCAGCCAATCACGGTAAAAACGTTACTGGCAACCCCAGTTGCAACGGCTACTTCTACGAGTACAGAAGTTACAATAACGTGGCCTGCGGTAACAGGTGCAACATCTTATGAAGTTGAAGCGGATGGCTCCGTACAGATTGTAAATGGTCCGAGCTATACGCATACAGGATTAACACCAGCAAGCTCACATACGTACAAAGTACGTGCGAAGAGCGATAATAACGTAAGTGATTGGAGTAAACCTGTAACTCGTTTCACTGTACCAGCAGCTGTTACAAATGTTGCGGCAGGGCTATTGACGTTTAATAGCGTTAACTTGACTTGGGTAGCAGCTCCAAGTGCAACATCGGGATATGAAGTCGAGTACAACGGAAAGACAATTGCAGCGAGCACAACACCTTATGTGCTGCGCAGTTTAACCCCAGATGCAGACTACACAATCCGCGTCCGTGCAAAAAATGCAGGTGGTGCAGGTGAATGGAGTGAGCCAATTATGGCTAAAACTCAACTCACAACACCAGTACCAAAAGCGACATCTACAATTCCTAACGAAATTACACTAGCTTGGGCAGAAATACCAGGAGCAACATCGTATGAAGTTGAAGTCGATGGCGTGATCCAAACGGTAAATAGTGCGAGCTATACGCACACAGGCCTAGCGCCAGCAAGCGCACATAAGTACAAGGTGCGCGCGAAGTCCACGGTGAATGAAGGTGCGTGGAGCACATTAATTACAGCTCATTCTGTACCTACTGGAACAGGAGTCGTGACAGGAAAAGCAACAAGCAACAGCATCGTTCTAACTTGGACAGCGGTTCCTGGGGCAACTAAATACGAGATTGAACGCAATGGAGCAATTGCACAGTCTGCAACGGGAGTGACAGCTACATTAGGCAGCCTAACACCGAATAAAGACTACACAATTCGTGTACGTGCAAATAATACAGGCGGCTTCGGAGAATGGAGTCAGCCGATTACAGTTAAGACATTGCTGACTACGCCAGTTACTACAGTTAAATCAACAAGTACGGAAGTAACTGTGACATGGGTAGCAATTGCTGATGCAACAGCTTATGAAGTTGAGGCGGATGGAGTCGTTCATGTTGTAAACAGCCCATCTTATACCCATGCAAACTTAGCGCCAGCAAGTTCTCATATGTACAAGGTACGTGCTAAGAATGATAATAATGTAAGTGACTGGAGCAAGCCGATTACACATTTCACAGTGCCTGAAACAGTTGCAACTGCTGTAGCAGGAGCTGTAACGTTTAACAGTGTTCATTTAACGTGGAATGCTGTACCAGGCGCAACAGGTTACGACGTTGAGTTCAACGGAAAATTGGTAAGCCCAAGCAAATCTCCATACCTACTTGGCAGCTTAGCACCGAATACGGATTATACGATTCGTGTTCGTTCCAAGAATACAGGTGGAGTAGGTGAATGGAGTGCACCGATTATGGTGAAGACACAATTGCCTACACCAACAGCTAAAGCGGTATCTACATCAACTTCCGAAATCACAGTGACGTGGGCAGCAATTCCTGGGGCCACTTCATACGAAATCGATGTGGATGGAGTCATACAGGCGGCAGCAGGAAACAGCTATACGCACACAGGATTGACTCCTGCGAGTGCACATACATACAAAGTGCGTGCAAAGAATGATTCCAATGAAGGTGCGTGGAGTGCAGCAATTACGACTCACACGTTGCCATCAGTAACAGGACAAGTAACAGGAACTGCTACAAGTAATACAATTGCCTTGAGCTGGCCAGCTGTTCCAGGAGCTGCTCGCTATGAAGTTGAGCGTGATGGAGCGGTAGTGTCAACTGTAACTACTGTATCGACAACAGTAAGTAGCTTGCAGCCGAACAAAGACTACACCATTCGTGTCCGTGCGAAAAATACAAGTGGCAACGGTGAATGGAGTGCACCAGTAACTATAAAAACGCTTCTCCCAACACCAGTAGCAACTGCTGTATCAAAAACGAGCAATGAGATCACGGTGACATGGCCGGCAATTGTCGGCGCAACATCGTACGAAGTTGAAGCGGATGGTGTTGTCCAAGTTGTTATGGGTAACAGCTATACGCATACAGACTTGAATCCAGCAAGCTCCCATACGTACAAAGTACGTGCAAAGAGTGATAACAATGTAAGTGACTGGAGTAAGCCGGTAACGCGTATTACTGTACCAGGTGTAGTTACAAATGTAGCGGGTATTGCAACACTAAATAGCATCAATGTAACTTGGACGGCAGTAGCCGGAGCTGCAAGTTATGAAATGGAGTATAGCGGTAAAGTAGTTAAAACAAGTAGCGCAACTTACAACTTAAAAGGCTTAGTAGCTAATACGGACTATACCATTCGTGTACGCGCAATTAATGCATCTGGAATTGGAGAGTGGAGCACCCCACTTATTATTGCTACCGTATTGCTGCCACAAGGGCCTGCAATAGATTCTATTACACCAGATGCAACATTCATTTCTGAAAATGTTACAGCTGCGATTAATGGTAAGAATTTTGCAAGCGGTGTGAAAGTGCTATTTGGAGACGTTCAGGTTGCCTCAACATTTGTGAGTGCAAACCAAATTAACATCACAATGTCTGCTTGGAACAAGGAAGAAGCTGTAGACGTTACAGTTATTAACCCAACTAATCAAAAGAGCACATTAGCAAAAGGATTTAAATTCAAGTTAGGACCTGCACCGACTATTACAGAAATGACGCCGAACACGGGACTGTTGGAAGGTGGTAATCTCGTGTCCATTAGGGGCTCGAACTTTAGCATCGCGTCAAAAGTGTATGTAAACGGAATTGAAGCATCAACGACGTTCACTTCAGCAGGAGAACTGCAAGTGCGTATTCCAGCTACGACTATGCCAGGAGCGGCAGATATTAAAGTCGTAAACGGAAATGGACAAGAAGCTCATCTAATGGCTGCATACACTTACATTGCAGATCCACCGAAGCCAGCGCTAGTAATTACGGAGGTAACTCCAAACAAAGGACCTCTGGCGGGCGGCAACATCATTGTTATTAAAGGTATGAACTTTAATGACACGTCCAAAGTGAGTTTTAACGGAGTAGATGTTCCTACCACTTATGTGGACCCTACTCAACTGGAAGTGAGTGTTCCTGTAGGAACAGTAGCTGGTCCAGTTGAAGTGAGAGTAACGAATGGTGACGGGCAAGTATCCATCCTTATGCATGGATACGAATACGAACAACCAGTATTACCAGTTCCAGCTATGATTAATATGGAGCCTGAAAAGGTGGAGTTACCTAAATCAATTGAAGAAAACAGTGTTGAGCCATCTACACCAACTGAAGTAAAAAGTGTTGAGCCAACTACACTAACTGAAGTCAATAGTGTAGATCCATCTGCACCTTTTGATGTGAAAGTAGAACCTGTAGTAGCAGATATTATTTAATTTGTAAAATAGTAAACTAAACCCTCCCGTTCATGCGTGTTGTATGAATGGGAGGGTTTATTCATTGAATGATTCTATTAATTGATGTAGTTAGTAGATGCTTTTCGAGATCGGCTTTGAAAAGGTATAGTACGTCAAAATATAGTGGGCGCTATATACTTAGCTACGTAATTGCCTGCTATGTATGAGCATATATTATCCTTCCTTGATAGTTCCTCTGAGTCTGTTCGGCACATTGAGAAAAAAATGTTTCTTTTCATACTCAAAACCTATGGTGATTATCTATTTATTTTAATATAATAGAGTTGTATTCCAAATTCATCCAAAAAGGAGTTTTTGATTTATGAATTCAAAGTACCCTTTTTCGCGCAAATTTTTGCTGCGCACGATGACTGCTGCGCTTAGCGCAACGCTCTTTGTAGGTGTCTTCCCGGTTGGACCATCCGCGTCTGCCCAAGCTGGGACAAGCCCAGCTCCGGTAACGGTACCGGAAGTGCCGCAACAGACTCCAGAGGTACCTAAGCTTTCCCCAGAAGCCGGCACGCCAAAGGAAGCGCTTCCACCAGTTGAGGGGCAACTGCCACAAGATCCGAATCTTGTAGCTCCACCTGCTCCACTAGTACCTGAACAACAGCCGAATGCTCCACTGGCAACAGCTCCACAATGGGATGCTGCGAAGGCGTACAGCGCAGGTCAGATCGTGTCTTACGCATCCAAGTTGTACAAAGCGAAATGGTGGACACAAGGAGATAAGCCGGACAAGCCAGTCACGAATCCGTGGGAATCACCATGGGAGTTTGTTGGCAATGACTCAGGTCCGGGTCCAGTAGATACGACCCCACCAACTGCGCCGACAGGCTTAGTATCAACGGCTCAATCCGACGTCACGATTACCCTATCATGGGGTGCAGCGACGGATAATGTAGGTGTGAAGCAGTATGATGTATTTCGCAATGGCGCTAAAGTAGGAACAACGGCAGAGTTGACCTACAAAGACAGCGGATTGCAGAAGCTTACTTCATATGAGTATGTTGTGAAAGCTGTTGATGCAGCGGGCAACACAACAGCAAGCGCTGCAATTACTGCCAAGACATCCGATGGGCCAAGCATTGGCGATGATCTTAAAGTCGGACAGAGTCGTGTACTCAACGACGTCCAAATTCAGTCCCTGTGGCAAGGTATCGATCCACAATACGGTCCTGACAAAGCAGTAGCGGCCGTTCAATCTGCACTGCCTAAGGCCGAATACGAAGCATATTTCCCAATGCGTCTTGGATCTACGGCATGGCACGCATTTGCTAAAGACAAGAATTACTACGCTAAAAAGAGCACTCTCGGCGACTATTTCTCCTACGACAACTTGATTTCAGCTGTGCGTGACATTTCGAACATTAAATATAAAGTTGTACATCGTGTGCTTCCAAATAGTAATAGCGAGTTTAATAAACAAATTTATCGTCTAGATAAAGCGACAAAAACGGAAACGCTCGTGTATGAAGAACAAGATTTCAATGCTGAATGGAACCGCAATAAACCGATCAAAGCGAAAATTGTTGATTTCGGAACTTTCTTGAAAGAAGGAACGGATAAGGATCGCAAACGCGAACTGGCTGGATTTTTGGCTAATATCTCGCATGAAACAGGAGGGGGAACCGCAGGCACACCAAGCTTCTTGACGTGGGGTCTGTACTGGAATGAGGAAATTAATTATATTAACGGGGGTATCGGTTACGTAGACGGAGCAAACAAGGATTATCCAGCAGTACCAGGCAAGTCCTATCATGGACGGGGTGCCATTCAATTAAGCTGGAATTATAACTATGGATTAACAAGTTCGATTATTTACGGTGATAAAAATGTACTGCTGCAAGCACCAGAAAAAATTGAAAGAGACGGTAGACTCGGCTTTATGTCCAGTATCTTGTTCTGGATGACGCCACAATGGCCGAAGCCGTCTGCGCATGACATTATGGTTGGCAATTATGTGCCAACACCTGAGCAATCGGCAAAAGGGCTTGTTCCAGGATTCGGCGCTACCATTATGGTTATTAACGGTGCCTTAGAAGGAAATAAAGGCGAAGATGATTACCGTATTGCTCGTCGTGTCGGACACTACCGTGACTTGACGAACAAGAGCGGCGTGAACATTTCAGGCGAGAAGCTGGACACACTCGGCATGCAGCCATTTTAACGTGTTCATATTGTTCTCGTGACTCTATCAGGATTCAAACTCATCGTGCTAGATGATTTCAGCTAACTGGATAGGAGAAGGGAAGGTATTACATGTCCTTGCAAAAGTATCCGTATTCACGCCGTTTTTTGGCGCGTGCTTGCTTGGCAGCCTTAACCACTTCACTGTTGATTCTACCGATCAGTCCAACGCTTGAAGCACTTGAAGCAAATCCTGTTGTGAACCAAGAACAAGTTGTACAATCAGTACAACTAGTACAACCAACACCACAACAAGCGCCAGACCTACAACAAGCGGTTAAACCAACACCTTGGCAAGCTGATAAGGCTTACCAGGCAGGTGATATCGTATCGTATAAAGGCAAACTTTACAAAGCCAGATGGTGGACGCAAGGCTATAATCCGGAAACGCCTGCCACGAATCCAGCGGAATACCCGTGGGAACTGATCGGCAACGATCCTGGCAATGGCGGTGGTAATCCGGGTACGCCAGACACAACGGCACCTACTGCACCAACCAGCCTTCAAGCTACAGCGCTGACATCTCAATCGGTTACGATTTCGTGGACCGCGGCGACGGATAACGTCGGAGTCGTGCAGTACGAGATTTATAGAAACGGTGTAAAAGTTACGTCAACCGCTGGATTGACCTTTGCTGATACAGGGCTTCTAGCAGACACTGCTTATACGTACACCGTTAAAGCGTTGGATGCAGCTGGGAATGGGACGTTAAGTGCGGAACTGGCCGTACGCACAAGCATCGGCGACATTGCTGTCGGACAAAGTCGCGTGCTGACAGATGCGCAGATTCAGGCGCTATGGCAAGGGATTGATCCTAAGTTCGCGCCAGAATCGGCTGTGCAAGCTGTTGAGGCTGCATTGCCGCAAGCGCAGTACGAAGCGCTGTTTCCGATGCGCATCGGCTCGCCCCAATGGCATCAGCATGCGAAAAAAGAGAAGTATTACGACCCGAATCAGACGGACTACTATTCCTATGACAACTTAAAATCCGCCGTGCGGGAAGTAGCAAATATTAAATACAAACTGGAGTATCGCGCAGGCCAAAAATGGCTACAGCGCATTTATCGTCTGGACAAGACGGGCAAGAAGGAAACAAAGCTACTAGAAACGAAGGGCTTTAACGACGATTGGGTCATCAATAAGCCAATCGTCTCCCAAGTTGTTGACTTCGGTACATTTCTTAGAGAAGGTACCGCACGTGACAACAAGCGGGAGTTGGCTGGATTCTTAGCAAACATTGCACATGAAACAGGTGGTGGCTGGCCTGCTGCACCTGGAGGAACACTGCGCTGGGGTCTGTACTGGAATGAGGAAGTTGGCATTGGAACAGCCCCAGGCTATCGCGATGAACAACACGCTGACTATCCGCCGGCTCCTGGTAAGTCCTATCATGGACGTGGGCCGATTCAGTTGAGCTGGAACTATAACTATGGTTTATTTAGTTCCATTATTTACGGTGATAAAAATGTGCTGCTGCAAACGCCTGAATTAGTGAAGCAAGATGGTAAACTCGGATTTGTGACTGGCATTTTGTTTTGGATGACACCACAGCCGCCAAAGCCATCTTGTCACGATATTATGGTAGGTAAATGGATTCCTTCTGCTGAGGAAAAAGCGAAAGGCTTGGTACCAAGCTTTGGTGCAACCATTATGGTTATTAATGGTGGCCTCGAAGGAAATCGTGGTGAAGAAGACGGTCGAATTGCACGACGCGTCGGACACTACCGCGATATAACAAGTAATATTGGCGTTGATATTACAGGAGAAAAGCTGGATACGCTCGGTATGCAGCCCTTCTAAACATGAGCGCCTCATGAACACATAGCGAGCAAATAATCCCCCTGAACGACTTGGCATTTGCAGCCGGTTGGAGCAGGGGGATTTTAATTTGTCCCGCTGAACTTTTTTTATTTCTAATTGTTAAGGTAAACCCCTTGACATCGTTAACGTATTTAGATATGATTAGGGACGTTGATGGGCTGTAAAGTGTTTTTCCTTGACGAAAGGAGTGGCCCGGATGAACGAAGAACACGTACTGGCGAAGACGAATCGCATTAATATGCTGTTCGACTTTTATGAGCATCTCTTAACGGAGAAGCAGCAGACGTTTCTGAAATGTTATTTTCATGATGATTTTTCCTTGGGTGAAATTGCAGCGGAGTTTGGCATCAGCCGTCAGGCGGTGTACGAGCATATTAAGCGAGCAGAGCAGACGCTTGAAGCGTATGAAAGCAAGCTTGAACTGATGGTGAAGTTCGAACAACGAATGAAGCTGACAGTGATGCTGCACGACGCATTAACTAATATAACAGGCATGCCCGACCCGCAGCGTGCGGAACTGCAGGCGATTGTCCGTGAACTGCAGGCGTTGGATTAAGGGAACGGGGTGAATTGAAATGGCATTTGAAGGATTAACAAGCCGATTGCAGAACGTATTTAGTAAACTACGCGGCAAAGGCAAGATAACAGAAGACGACGTCAACGAAGCGATGCGCGAAGTGCGACTAGCTCTTCTCGAAGCAGACGTTAACTTCAAAGTAGTTAAAGAATTTATCGCCAAAGTAAAAGAGAAGGCTGTCGGCCAAGAAGTGATGAAGAGCTTCACACCGGGCATGGTTATCATCGACATCGTCAATAAGGAATTGACGGATTTGATGGGGGGCTCGGCTGCGAAGCTGGCTAAAGCAAACAAGCCGCCAACAGTCATTATGATGGCTGGTCTACAAGGTGCTGGTAAGACAACGACATCTGGTAAACTGGCAAAGCTGTTGCAGAAGCAGAATCACAAGCCTCTTCTCGTGGCTGCCGATATTTATCGTCCGGCTGCGATAAAGCAGCTTCAAGTGCTAGGTGAGCAGATTAAAGTTCCGGTATTCACGCTTGGTGATCAAGCGAATCCGGTCGATATTGCACGCCAAGCGATGGAGCATGCGAAAGAGAATCACTTGGACTATGTCATTATCGATACTGCGGGTCGACTGCATATCGATGAAGCTTTGATGGATGAGCTGAAGCAGATTCACGCGACAGTGAAACCGGATGAAGTGCTACTCGTCGTCGATGCGATGACAGGACAAGACGCTGTAAACGTAGCAGAAAGCTTTAATTCACAGCTTGAGCTTACGGGCGTTGTTCTGACGAAGCTTGACGGGGATACGCGTGGTGGTGCTGCACTATCGGTTAAAGCTGTTACAGGCTGCCCGATTAAATTCGCAGCGTTGGGCGAGAAGATTGATGCGCTCGAGCCGTTCCATCCAGAGCGGATGGCTTCACGAATTCTCGGTATGGGCGACATGCTCTCCCTGATTGAGAAGGCGCAAGCGAACATTGATGCTGATATGGCGAAGGAAATGGAACGCAAAATGCGCAACGCGGACTTTACGTTCGATGATTTTCTTGAGCAGATGCAGCAAGTGAAGAAGCTTGGTCCAATCGACCAAATTCTTGATATGATTCCGGGCATGAACAAGATGAAGCAGACGGCTAACTTGAAAGTAGACGAACGTCAAATGGGACGCATTGAAGCAATTGTACGTTCCATGACGACCGCTGAACGTCAAGATCCGGATCTCATCAATCACAGCCGTCGCAAGCGTATTGCGACAGGCAGCGGTACGGCGCTTGCTGACGTTAATCGTCTCATCAAGCAATTTGACGAGATGCGCCGTGTCATGAAACAGTTCTCAGACATGATGGGACCTAAGGGTCCTAAAATGATGAAAAATATGAAGAGCAAAGTGGGTAAAGGAATGAAGTTTCCTTTCCGCTAAGCCTTACAGTATTCCGTTAAGGAGGTGAATGTCGTGGCAGTACGTATTCGTTTGAAACGTATGGGTGCTCATAAAGCACCTGCATACCGTGTCGTTGTATCCGATTCCCGCTCCCCTCGTGATGGTCGTTTTATCGAGGAGATCGGTTTCTACAACCCGGTTGCTCAACCTGCAGTAGTTAGCATCAACGAAGAAAAAGCGTTGAAATGGCTGCAAACAGGTGCTCAAGCTTCTGACACAGTTCGCAACTTGCTTAGTCAAGCTGGAGTTCTGAAGAAGTTCCATGAGCTAAAATTGCAGAAGTAATCTCATCTTTCGGAGGGTCGTGAATGAAAGAGTTAGTGTCAGTTATTGCACGCGCTTTGGTCGATCATCCGGATGAGGTCCGTGTGGAGATCGTGGAAAAAGACAACGTTGTTGTCTACGAGCTTCACGTCCATCCTGATGATGTCGGGAAGGTAATTGGGAAGCAAGGGCGCATTGCCAAAGCGCTCCGCACGGTCGTCACGTCGGCAGCCGTTAAGGTTCCGAAACGAGTTGCCGTGGACATTATTTCTTAACATGAGGAAATGGGTTAGGATGAATATCCTAGCCCTTTTTTCGTATGTAGATAACTTTTTGTGTTACACTAGGGGCACACGTAAATGTGCAGGAGGATTCAATATGGCTGAAAAAATGTTTACGGTCGGCAAAGTTGTTAACACACAAGGCATTCGCGGCGAAATTAAAGTGTACCCGCAGACCGACTTTCCAGAAGTTCGTTTTGCAAAAGATAGCGAACTGCTAATGATTAATCCCGAAACGAACCAAACGATTCCAGTTAAAGTAGAACGGTCACGTGAACATAAAAATATGTATGTCGTGAAGTTAGAGCAGTTTGATAACATTAATGATGTTGAAAAATATAAAGGCTGGATTTTAAAGGTAACAGAAGCGGACTTATTGGAATTGCCAGATAACGAATATTACTATTTTGAAATTGTGGGCTGCCGCGTCGTTACAGACGAGGGTGAAGAGCTTGGAACGATTAAGGAAATTCTTGCACCAGGTGCGAACGATGTGTGGGTTGTCAAACAACCAAAAGGTAAAGAATTGCTTATTCCGGTTATTGATGAAGTCGTGCTTGATGTAAACGTACAAGAGAAGCTCGTAACGGTTCATTTGATGGAGGGCTTGGTGTAATGCGAATTGACGTACTCACCATTTTTCCAGAAATGTGTGAAGGGGTTTTCGGTGCAAGCATTTTAGGGAAGGCACAGGAAAAGGGCATTGTGTCGTTGAATGCGGTCAATTTCCGTGACTATTCCCCGAACAAGCATTCGACAGTAGACGACTATCCATATGGCGGCGGAGGCGGCATGGTGTTAAAGCCAGAGCCTATCTTTGCAGCTGTTGAAGCTGTTGTGGCGCAAGGACAAGCTGGTGCTTCTACAGACAAACGTCCTCGCGTCATCCTTATGTGCCCGCAAGGTGAAACGTTTACGCAGGCGAAAGCGGAAGAGCTTTCACAAGAAGAGCACCTTATTTTTATTTGTGGGCATTATGAAGGATATGACGAGCGTATTCGCGAGTACTTAGTTACCGATGAACTATCAGTTGGGGATTACGTGTTAACGGGCGGTGAACTACCAGCAATGGTCGTCGTTGACTCGGTTGTCAGACTATTGCCAGGTGTACTGGGCAATGAATCGTCAGCAGTTACGGATTCCTTCAGCACAGGATTACTGGAGTATCCGCACTATACACGTCCAGCGGAGTTCCGTGGGTGGAAAGTACCTGACGTTCTATTATCAGGACATCATGTGAATATTGAAAAATGGCGCAATGAGCAAGCGCTCAAGCGCACGTTAGACCGTCGTCCTGATCTGTTAACTAACATCAAACTTTCTGATCAAGATCGGAAACTGCTACAGCAGTTGAGAACTGTGGATGTGGATGGGAACGCGTAGTGCTCTACACGTATTTGGATATAGAAAGGCCCTGTGTTAAGCGGGAAAGCATTGGTTCGTTGTACACTTGCGAACTTGCTTGTCCAGCACACAGGGCTTTTTTACTTGCCTCTCGTTCCTAACGGCTGAATATATGATTATCATCGTTATTGTATTCTAAAACAACAGAAGCCCTACCTCTCTTCCGTCCTTGCGGCTCCGAAGACCGCGCCAGTGTGATTCAGTAATACTCTTCTTACTTCAACATTTCTTCAACATCCAGTTGGGTTATCCAGTTTGGGTTAAAAATCATAAAGGAAATGGATACTTCAGAGTGGGAGAATCACTATTCAATATGAGGAACTATTTGAGGGTTAAAATGTTGCAACTCCACTATTATAACGTATTCCACTAAATAAGTCCAGTTTATCATGATCATGAGCAGGGAACGCGCTTGTCGAAACTGAAATGCAACGTCTATAATGGAAATTATCATAATTAAACGAGAAGGCGGATTTATGCCATGATAGAACCAATGTTGACCAGTTACAAACAACGAATCGGCAGTGTCGAGCAGACGTTGAATCCCGAGTCGAAGCAGTTGATGCTTGAATTACTTGAACAAATTGAACAGCTATCAGGTGAAAATGAGCGGCTGCGCAAGTCGATTTTGAAGCAGGTACCTAAAGCAACCATGTCCTCCAAATTAAAAGATGCACTTTATGAATAAACGTGGATTACATCATGAAGAAGAATACATTTTTTTCATCATGCGTAGTACAAGTGATGGACAGATAAAAGCCTTGTATTAATTCCTGCTATATGTTAAAATAATCTCTGTTGTTTGGAATACGGTGGTCCTCTGTTATCAATGAGATGCGCACCTATTGCATAGCGCATTGAGAGGCAAGAACACCTGTGTGGAAGGAGGGAGTCATAGATGAATATCGTACAAACGATTACTCAAGAACAGCTTCGCAAGGATCTTCCGAGTTTTCGCCCTGGTGATACTTTGAAAGTTTTCGTAAAAGTTATCGAGGGAACTCGTGAGCGTATCCAGTTGTTTGAAGGTGTTGTAATCAAGCGCCGTGGCGGTGGTATTAGCGAAACGTTTACAGTTCGTAAAATTTCCTACGGTGTAGGAGTTGAACGTACGTTCCCGCTTCATTCGCCAAAGCTCGATAAAATCGAAGTGGCTCGCCGTGGTAAAGTGCGTCGTGCGAAGCTTTATTATCTTCGTAATCTTCGCGGTAAAGCAGCGAGAATCAAAGAGATCCGTTAAGGAACGAACGGGGGCTTGCTTGCAAGCCCCTTTTGCTATTTGTGCGGCGTTTATTCGTGCGACGAAACGTGCTTTTTTAAAGCAAACGATCGCATGAGGTGAACACATAATACGCATCCTAGGAGAAAGCGGGGCACGGCTGATGGATCAAAAAGATCAATTGTTACAACCGAACGCGCCGGATCAACCGGAAGCAAAGCCGACAGGTAAAAAGAATGAGTTGCTGGAATGGATCAAAGCGATAGCGATTGCAGTTGTGCTTGTTGTAATCGTCCGCTGGTTACTGTTTGCGCCGTTTATTGTGGATGGCCCTTCGATGGAGCCTAATTTTTGGACGGGTGAACGACTGATCGTTAATAAAATGTTGTACGATTTCCGTGATCCAGAAGTGGGAGAGGTTGTAGTATTCCACGTACCGCGTGAAAATCGTGATTTAATTAAACGTGTTATAGGTGTAGCAGGAGATACGATTGAGTATCGAGATGACGATTTACTCGTAAATGGTAAAAAGGTTGCAGAGCCTTACATACAACAAGCGTTAGATGAAGCTCACAAAAATGGAAAGCTGTACAGTAATCGCGATTTCCCGAACGAGATGGTAACTGAAACGAAAGTTCCAGCAGGCCATATTTTTGTAATGGGAGATAATCGTGGAAATAGTACAGACAGCCGCTCATTAGGCTTTATTCCGCTTAAAGATGTGATTGGACGGGCGGACGTTATTTTCTGGCCGCTGTCACAAATGAAGCTTATTGAACATTATTAGCATATAACGGCTAAATGGAGGTGGATAGCGATGTCAATCCAATGGTTCCCTGGGCATATGACCAGAGCGAGACGTCAAATCCAGGAGAAATTAAAGCTTATCGATGTGGCTATCGAGCTATTGGATGCGCGTCTGCCGATGTCAAGCCGCAACCCGATGATAAACGATATTTTAGGGAATAAGCCACGGCTCATTATTTTGAATAAGACCGATTTGGCAGACCCGGATGTAACGGCTAAATGGATGCGCGCTTTTCAGAATGAAGGACACGCAGTGTTGGCTGTGGATTCCTCTTCGGGTACAAACGTGAATCAGATTCCTGTCGAGGCTCGTAAGCTGCTTGCAGATAAAATTGCACGGCAAGTTGCAAAAGGAATGAAGCCTCGTCCTGTGCGGGCACTCATTGTCGGCATTCCTAACGTCGGTAAATCAACACTAATCAACAAACTTGCTGGTCGTAGCGTAGCAGCGACGGGTGACCGTCCTGGTGTTACGAAGGGACAGCAGTGGATTAAGGTTGAAGGTGAAATGGAATTGCTCGATACGCCAGGTATTTTGTGGCCGAAATTTGAGGATCAAACGGTGGGCTATCGCCTGGCAGCAACAGGTGCAATTAAAGAACAATTGTTAAATGTGGAAGATATCGCGTTTTACGCGCTCAAATATTTAATTCCTCAATATGGGGAGCGTTTTGTGGAACGATTTGATTTGCCGGGATTGCCGCAAGATCTTGATAATTCTGATGAAATTGTACAGATTATGGAGCATATCGGACGAAAACGTGGCTGCTTAGTAAGTGGCGGTGGCGTTGATTTGGAAAAGGCGTCCAGCTTGATTTTGCGTGAACTGCGTGCAGGGAAGATGGGACGACTTACGTTTGAAGAGCCATATTCATTTATGGCAAAATAGAAATGTATCAAGTAGCGCTGGTTACGCCTTTATGGTGTACGGCGCTATTGTTATATATATGTGTTGTTTGCAGAGGAGGAGAGCTGTGTAATGGGGATGAAAAAAGCAGAATCGCAACCGCCCGTAGATTTGTTTGCATGGGAACGACAATACTGGGAGAAAGGCTACCAGTATATTGCTGGCATTGATGAGGTGGGACGAGGTTGCTTGTTCGGGGACGTTGTAGCTGCAGCTGTTATTTTGCCAACTGATTGTGTGATTGATGGAATTAATGATTCTAAGAAGCTATCTGAAAAAAAGCGGGATGCCCTTTATGAGATCATTATGGAGCAGGCAATCGCTTGGGCAGTCGCACATGTGGACGCGCAGACGATCGATCGTATTAATATCAAGCAAGCTGCGCGCTTAGCGATGAAGACAGCGGTCGAACAATTAGCAGTCTCTCCAGAAGTGCTACTTGTGGATGCAGAGAAAATTGAAATCCCATTACCGCAAGAAGCGATTATTAAAGGGGACGCCAATAGCCAATCGATTGCGGCAGCTTCGATTATTGCGAAAGTGACACGCGACAGATTATGTGCAGGAGAATGGGATGAGCGCTACCCTGAATACGGTATTGCCACTCATAAAGGATACGGTACGAAACTGCATTATGAAAAGCTTGAACAGTATGGTCCTACTTCCATGCATCGAAGATCTTTTCTCAAATCACTTGTGCAAGAGCAACTCACATTATTTTAAGTCTCAAGTGAAAGTGATGGATGCCGGCAGCTTATGTTCCGGCTTCGTTTTGCCGATATAGAGGTATAGGAATCGGAATGAACGGAGGAATGATCGTGAACATAACAAATTTGGTACGCGGACTTATTGGGGAGGCGAGTCCCGGAGAGACGCGTGCATTAGAGCTGAAGACCGGACAAGTTGTGCGCGGTGTTGTGATGAACGTAGCGGAAAATGGCCGTGAAGCAACAGTCAACATTAACGGTGTTCCTGTGCGTGCGACATTGGAAACACCGTTAACGCCCGGGCAAACGACTTGGATGCAAGTTCAGGGGCAGCAAGCAGACGGTGTCGTCATTTTAAAGCCGACAGACGGTGCAGGCATGGCTTCTTCCCAGACGGTTGGAGATACGTTAAAGCAAGCGGGTCTACCGAACGAGCCTTGGGCACGTTCTTTAATTATGGACCTTCAGCGGGCGGGTGTGCCTATGACGAAGGAACTGACTAACAAGCTTGCGCAAGCTTTTGCGATGAAGCCGCCAAACGTAGCGGCCGATGAGTGGATGCAGGCGGCAAGTGTAGCTGTGCGACGTCAACTACCGTTAACGGGTGAGACGGTTCGCGGGCTGCATCAGGCTATGTTTGGCAAGCAGCTGCATGAATTGCTTGCTAATTTCCAGCGCGTAAGTGATACGGTACTTGGTGCGGATGGAAATGGCGGACGTACAGGAGCTGGTGTTGGTGGAGGTGGCGCGCCATGGTCAGGTGCGCTACGTGATGCGCAGGCGCTTGTGCGCACCTTACTGACACTTATACCAGGATCAGCGGGAGCCTCAGGATCTCAGCAGGGCAGTGCGGCAGGAAATGGCGTTGCTGGTCATTTCAATAGCAGTGCTGCTGGGGCTGGGCAAAATGGAGTGGGCACAGGTTCAGCGGGCGGTGGAGCGAATTCCGGTACTGTTGCTGTGGCTAGTCATGCAGCACAAGCAAATGGATCGGCAGTTGGGCAAGGCTCGTTAGGGACTGGCAGTACTGGCATGTCAGGCAGCGCTCCAAGTAGTGCGACCGGAGTAAGTGCTGGTGATGTCAGCGCCAGTTCTAATCGCGCTGCGCCTCATTCGGCTAGCCATTTAAATCAGAGTAGTCAAGCTGCTACTGCAAAAAGTGCTGCAAGTGGTGTTGCGAGCGCTCAGGTTGCTGCGGGTGATTCAATAAAGGCTGGTGCCGGTTCGGGGCCAGCATCTAATGGAAGTCTTGTAGGTGCGGGTAATGCGAACACTGCTCATGCAGGACAAGCATCCGGAAACGCAGCGGACAGCGCTTTACGTGCGGCAGATGGATCAGCTGCACGTGCGCAAGGATCGGCAGGCTCAGGATCAGGTGCTTGGCTTGGGCGTATGCTCACTTTGCTCGGTGTAACACATGAGCAGCAAGTTCATCGCATGCCGTTAACCCAGCAGCAAACGGCATCGGCGGCGGGAAGCGCTTCTGCCATGGCGGCACAGTCGAACAGTGCACCTGCTACAGCAGGGGGCTCTAACGTTGCGGCAGGCACATTCGCTAGCATGCCAGCGCAAATGATGGCAGACGCCTCTTTACCACAGGCGGCAACTGCTCAACTAAGCGCTGCGTCGGCTGGGGCTGCGCAAGCGGATTCGCTGAAGAGTGCGTTGCTTCAGCTGATGCAAAGCGAGAACGTGCCGCCGGCACTGCGTGAGGCGGCGCAGCAACTCGTGCAGCAAGTGACAGGGCAACAGTTGCTGCTCGCCAGCGATCGGCAATCCCAGTTTGCTCACGTCACGATGTTCGTACCTTTAATGACACCAGACGGCAAACAAACGGCTGCCGTACATATTCAGTCACGGCAAGGTCGTCGGGGCGAGTTAGATGCGAATAACTGTCGGCTTTGGTTTGACTTGGACATGAAAGCGATGGGGCGAACATTAGTCGATGTACAAGTCGTTGATCGGGCAGTAGCGTTAAATATACATCATCCCAATCCAGAGCTTGGTGATTGGTTGATTAGCTTTCGCGATGAAATAGATGCAGCGATTGAAACCGTGGGCTACAAATTGTCAGCGTTTCGCGCACTTCCGCCTCCAGAGCAGAACGAGGTGGAGAGCGAGTCGCCGTCTGCTCGGTTCAATGCAGACGATTACGCGCTGAAGCCGTACAGAGGAGTGGATATGCGCGTATGAGTACGTCAGGAGAACAGCCTTACAAACGCGCAAAGGCGGTAGCACTTAAATACGACCCGAAGCAGGGTGAGGCACCTGTCGTCGTAGCTAAAGGGCAGGGATTGCTTGCGGATCGTATTTTGGATAAGGCTCGTGAGAGTGGAGTGCCTGTACAAGAAGATGCATCGTTAGTCGAAGTACTTTCTAAAATCGATATCGACCAGCAAATCCCGCCTGAATTGTATCATCTTGTCGCAGAAGTGCTTTCATTTATTTATCGTACAGACCAGCGTGCCACAAAGGGGTGGAAATCGCGTGACTGAGAAGTTGCGGGTTGTTGTCGATCATCGGCGCCAGCGTGGCGCTGAGGCGGAACGGCTTGCAGTGGAGCTGCTGCAAGCGCAACAGATTGAGATCTTGCACTGCAATTGGCGCTGCCGAAGCGGTGAACTTGATATTATCGCGCGTGATGGTGGTTGTCTGGTCTTTGTTGAGGTGCGGAGTCGCAGCGGAGCTCAGCGAAACGGTACGGCAGCTGAAGCTTTCGATGCACGTAAAATTCAACAAGTACGCCGTACGGCGCAAGTGTATATTTATCAACAGCAGCAGTTTGACGTGCCTACTCGATTTGACGCGATAGCGGTTACTTTTCAAAAAGATGGTACCTATGATGTGAAGTGGTATCAACACGCATTTTAATATTCGTATTATAAGCGTTACATACGTATTGCAAATATACATTTCATATTTATACAGTCAGTATGCAGTGAATATACACTACTTATTCAAGTTATCCCGCTCTACTAGTTTTACTATTTTTTTAGTTCTTTAGGACTAGCTTGATAGCTGTCGTATCGTAAAAGCCCCCTTAGCCTGAATAGCGGAACCCGTCTGGAAATTCCACTATTCATGTAAAGGGGGCTCTTATATGGACGATGACTAAAAAACGATTAATGCTTCATGATTTGGAAATTAGCGAATTGAACTTTTGCTTCAGGTATGCCTACGTAATGTCTACGATATATGCCCCATTTTGGCCGGATAATCGACGTTCCGTCAATCCACATGTCTTGATTACCGCTATAAGGCGGTAGTACGTTTGCGCCGTCTAACGTTGTCAAAGTCATTGCCACTTGTCCATTATCTGAATTTATAACAGATACCGTTGCTTCGACCCACACATCCTTATAAGGAGTAAAGTCGATTTGACTTAATACTTTACGCTGTGTGTTATCAGAGCCTTTTGGGTTATGGTAAAATTTTAAGAATTTACCGTCCAAACTAAACGTCAGTAACGGAATATCATCATTTTCCCCGCCGATTGCTTTGTATTGAAAGAGGGCGAAAAACTTACCGTTTTCAGGGAATTGAAACTGTTTATCCAATTTAAATTTCCATTTATACGTATAATTCGAGTTTTGGGGTGCTTTTAGCTCAGCACGGGAAGCATTGTATACTTTAACCTCGTTGCGTTGGCTGGCGTTATTTTCGAGTGGATCGTCGCTTTTAACAACAAATTCAAACGCATTGCCGACGATAGGGGAGGAGACTTCAAAGATACGATCTTGATCAGCGCCATCGACTGGATCTTTACCAAAAGCATCTTTGAAAATTTGGTAAGTATCTTTGCCTTGATTAGGTCCGTCAGCATCGACTGTCAAGGTGTACGCCGCAGCGGATACAACAGACG
Source organism: Paenibacillus sp. 481 (assembly GCF_021223605.1). Lineage (NCBI taxonomy): Bacteria > Bacillati > Bacillota > Bacilli > Caryophanales > Paenibacillaceae > Paenibacillus > Paenibacillus sp. 481. Next base: position 463,853 of record NZ_CP075175.1, on the reverse strand, counting down.
ACATCAATCCGATTAGCATAGTCAATACTACGAGTGTAAATGCATTTTTTCTCATGTTGAGATACCCTCCCATATGTTTCCTAGGTATGATGTTCCATCTATGACGATAGTTTAATATACATAAAAAACAATATGCAATCAAACTATTTTAAAGATATTTTAGGTAGAGATAATGGATATTAATGCGTAATAGGTCGATCCAAACTTCGATATTGAATTGCTTCTGCAATATGAGGCGCATGAATTTGCTCACTATGCTCAACGTCAGCAATCGTGCGCGCCAGTTTCAGGAGTCGATCATGTGCGCGTAAGCTTAGACCGAGCATTTCATAGGCTTGGCGAAGCATATGTGCTGCTTCGGTGTCTAAGCGGCTAAAACGTTTTAGCCAAACGCCATTCAGCTCACTATTAAAGCTAATCGGCAACTGCTTGTATCTCGCATGTTGCCTCGCTTGTGCTTCCATGACTTGTGAGCGCATCGTAGCTGAGGTCATGCTCGGTTGGTCCCATTCATGCAAAGGCAGCCTTGGCACATCCACTTGCAAATCGATGCGGTCGAGTAGCGGGCCCGATAGCCGCGCGCGATACTGTTGCAGCTTAAATGCAGAGCATTGGCAGCGTTGTTGGCTACCACCGTGAAATCCACAAGAACAAGGATTCATAGAAGCAGCCAGCATAACGTGAGCTGGAAAACAGAATACAGCCCGTGCTCGGGCAATCGTTACACTGCGATCCTCTAGTGGCTGGCGGAGCGCTTCGAGAGCGGGGCGCTGAAACTCAGGCAGTTCATCTAGAAAGAGAACCCCACGATGGGCGAGGCTGACTTCACCGGGTTTAGGTATGGAGCCACCGCCAATAAGCCCTGCTGCTGAAATGGAATGGTGTGGCGAACGGAAAGGACGGGTATTCATGAGCTGCTCGGAATGGCGATCCCATTTGCCTGACACGCTATATATTTTCGATACTTCAAGCGCCTCTTTCTCGTTCAGCGGTGGCAAAATAGTGGGCAGACGACGGATGAGCATCGTTTTTCCGGTTCCAGGAGCGCCACTTAAAATAATGTTGTGCATGCCTGCCGCGGCAATAGTCATAGCCCGCTTTACATGCACATGACCAACAATATCGGCATAGTCTTCGCGCAATGAAACCTCGTTACGATCGCCAACAGATATCCTTGCACCCTGTTCTTGTTGGTTCGTTTGTAACAAATGATCAAGCAAATGTCCGTCATTGGAATCGTATTCCTGCCGTAATTGGGTCAAATGGGATAAAGCGTAAACTTCAATGCCACCAACGAGCAGGGCTTCCGCGGCATTTTCGGCAGGGACAAGCACTCGCTTAAATCCATTCCGCTGCGCCTCATCAATCAATGACAATATACCGGGAATCGGTCGTGTCTGGCCGTCCAACGCTAATTCACCGACAATAAACGTATTTGCAAAATGTGCTTGCTCAAGCTGCTTGCTAGTCGTTAACACGGCTATCGTCATAGCCAGATCAAACGAAGTTCCCTCTTTACGTAAATCTGCTGGGGCTAAGTTTATCGTGATACGCTCCATCGGGAATTTCCAGCCGCAATTTCGAATAGCAGCTCGCATCCGCTCAACTGACTCACGTATTGCTGCGTCAGGTAAACCAACAACATTGACTTGAGGCAATCCAGAAGCAATATCGACTTCAACGTGTACAATTCGAGCATCTACTCCGTAGAGCGCTGCGCTCCACATTTTACCGAACATACAAAAACACCTCTCCATCATCACATTCTTACAGAAAATGGTTGTGAAAACACTTGAACCACGTTGCTGCAGAATGCGCGGGAAAGGTGCTTCCTTATCGCCTGCGCTATTTTTTATACTAAAATTATATGTAACAACATGACGGTGCGTCAACTGGTGGAACGATAACAGTATTTACGTTTATTTTACAATCTCTTTTTGAGATGAAATTCATATCAAAAAAATGTACATTCTTGACGAAAAGGGGAGGAAAGCGTTTTAAAATCATGTTACAATGTGTTCGGATTACAATGTATGATTTTTCCGTTGAACACCAAGGTGATGAAGCGGCGGAAGCGCTTCCCCAAGCTCACGGACGCGCCGCACAGGCATATGTAACAGTTCGGGCTTGGCTACGAGTATACAAGCAGATGAATGCAAGCTTAGCTCGGCTTCACGTCGAAACCAGCCAATTATAGGCTGACGATTCGGATAGGGGGATGCACGATGAATATTCATGAGTATCAAGGCAAAGAAGTATTGAAGCAATACGGCGTTGTCGTTCCGAATGGTAAAGTTGCTTTTACAGCGGATGAAGCAGTGGAAGCTGCTAAAGAATTAGGTACACCTATCGTAGTCATTAAAGCTCAGATCCATGCAGGCGGACGCGGTAAAGCTGGCGGTGTTAAAATCGCTAAAAGCTTGGATGATGTGCGTACATACGCGCAAGAGTTGCTTGGAAAGGTGCTTGTAACTCATCAAACAGGCCCAGAAGGCAAAGAAATTAAGCGCTTGCTCGTTGAACAGGGCTGTGACATTAAGAAAGAATATTATGTCGGTGTCGTTGTTGACCGTGCAACAGGTAGCGTTGTTATGATGGCGTCTGAAGAAGGCGGCACGGAAATCGAAGAAGTAGCAGAAGCAACGCCGGAGAAAATTTTCAAGGAAGTCGTTGATCCAGCTGTTGGTTTGCAAGCTTTCCAAGCACGCAAATTGGCATATGCGATTAACATTCCTACTGAATTGGTCAACAAAACGGTTAAATTTATGCTTGCTCTGTACCAAGCTTTTGTAGACAAAGATTGCTCCATTGCAGAAATTAATCCGCTCGTCGTAACAGGCGACGGTCAAATTATGGCGCTTGATGCAAAGCTTAACTTCGACTCCAATGCTTTATATCGTCATAAAGACATTCTCGAGCTGCGTGATTTGGATGAGGAAGACGAGAAGGAAATCGAAGCGTCTAAATTTGATTTGAGCTATATCGCACTTGATGGCAACATCGGTTGCATGGTTAACGGTGCTGGACTAGCTATGGCTACAATGGACATTATTAAATATTATGGCGGCGAACCGGCTAACTTCCTCGACGTAGGGGGCGGTGCGACGACAGAGAAAGTAACGGAAGCATTTAAAATTATTTTGTCCGATGAAAATGTAAAAGGTATTTTCGTAAATATTTTCGGTGGCATTATGCGCTGTGACGTTATTGCAAACGGTGTCGTTGAAGCTGCGAAGCAAATCGGCTTGGATCGTCCATTGGTCGTTCGTCTTGAAGGTACGAATGTCGAAATCGGCAAACGTATTTTGAACGAGTCGGGCTTGAACATCGTAGCTGCTGATTCGATGGCAGACGGTGCGCAGAAGATTGTTGCATTGGTTCAATAATTTCGCGGACGAGAGGATGAGTGTGCGATGAGCATCTTGATTAATAAGGAAACGAAAGTCATTACGCAGGGTATTACGGGCGCTACAGGCTTGTTTCATACAAAGGGCGCACTTGAATATGGCACGCAAATGGTCGGTGGCGTAACACCGGGCAAAGGCGGCACGAATGTTGATATTACGCTCGACAACGGCGAAGTCGTTGCATTGCCTGTATTTAACACTGTGCTTGAAGCAAAAAATGCAACAGGCGCTACTGCTAGCGTTATTTATGTACCACCTGCATTTGCTGCTGATGCTATTATGGAAGCGGTAGACGCTGACTTAGATCTCGTTATTTGTATCACAGAAGGTATTCCTGTTCTGGATATGGTTAACGTGAAGCGTTATATGGAAGGCAAGCGCACGCGTCTTGTCGGCCCGAACTGTCCAGGCGTCATTACACCTGACGCTTGTAAGATCGGTATTATGCCAGGCTATATCCACGCTCCTGGTCATGTGGGCGTTGTTTCCCGCAGTGGTACGCTTACTTATGAAGCGGTACACCAGTTGACTACGCGTGGTATTGGTCAATCTACAGCAGTAGGTATCGGTGGCGACCCTGTAAAAGGTTCCGAGTTCATTGACATTTTGGCTCAATTCAATGAAGATCCAGATACGTATGCGGTCATTATGATCGGTGAGATTGGTGGAACAGCTGAAGAAGAAGCGGCAGAATGGGTTCAAGCGAATATGAAAAAGCCAGTTGTAGGCTTTATCGGTGGCGCAACAGCGCCTCCAGGTAAGCGTATGGGTCATGCTGGTGCGATCATTTCTGGTGGTAAAGGTACAGCAGCTGAGAAGATTTCTGTTCTAGAAGCTTGCGGCATTAAAGTTGCACCGACACCAGCTGAAATGGGTAGCACGCTTGTTAGCGTGTTGGAAGAGCGCGGCTTGTTGGAAAAATGCACAACGCATGCACGTGCATAAACAGTAGCATAATTAGCTGGATATAAGCGGGTATTGCTTGTGTTTAATTGTCGATTACACCTCGACAATGATAGACAATAATTACGATTACGTTTCAAGGACGAAATGTAGGTGCGATCATTCTACAATTTTCGGAAAAATACGTAAAAGTGTAAGGTAAGCAACCTTTCACACGTTGATTTAAGACGTGGAAAGGTTGCTTTTTTTGTGAGATAGCGGTGTACAAAGGTATCAAAGTACGTGGGATAAGAACGAGTGTTTCGCTGTTTTGATATACGCTTGCATTCTGATCTTATCTCAAGCACAATAAGGGAAGCAGATTGCGTTTCCCATTCGAGAGGGGAAGTTGCATGAGCGAATGGACAGAGCGCGAGCTATTGTTCGGTCTTCATGAGACAGAAGGAATTGGTTGGCATACGATCCAGATGCTGAGCGAACGAGTCGGATTTGCGAATTTATCAGCTTGGTTGAATCGACCCGCTGCGGATTGGATACATATAGGTATTAAGCCTGCCCAAGCAGCAAAGCTTGCGCAGCAGTATGATGCAGATAGGTTAGCTGCTCGACTGCATATAACGCAACAGCAAGGAATCGAATGGATAACGATGCTCGATCATACGTATCCTGAACTTCTGAAACAAACACACGAACCACCATGGATTATGTATGGTCGTGGCAACTGGGATGTTCTTCGTCAACCTTGTGTGGCGATTGTAGGAACGCGCACGCCTACTGTATACGGTAAGACCATTGCTTATCAACTGTCAGAGCAGCTTGCAGAAGCGGGTATAACGGTCGTAAGTGGACTGGCAAGGGGAATTGACGGATCCAGTCATGAAGGCGCTATCAAGAAGGGGATGACCGTAGCTGTTCTTGGAACTCCCTTGGATCGCGTTTATCCGCCAGAGCATCGCTCGCTCTTTCACGCGATTGCTGAGGGCGGCTTAGTTGTCAGTGAATACCCACTTGGTACGCGATCGCATCCAGGTTTATTTCCACGCCGTAATCGAATTATTGCAGGGTTGGCGTTAGGAACGGTCGTCGTAGAAGCAGCGGTAAAGAGCGGGGCACTTATTACGGCTGACCTTGCTTTAGATGCGTCACGCGAAGTTTTTGCTGTACCGGGACCTGTTACATCGCCTAAGTCTGAGGGTACTTTTTATTTATTACAACAAGGTGCCAAACCGGTAGCTTGCGCTGCGGATATAATTGAAGAGTTTGCAAGCTGGTTGACAACGCTACCTTTACCGTACAATAATGGAACGGTCGCCACTTCAGCGTTGGAACCGTTATTAGAAGAAGAGGCAACAATCGTTCAATTACTGTCTTTGCGTAGCTTAACGTTCGATGAGTTGCTCGCACAAAGCGGGCTACCATTTGCGAAACTGCATCAAACTTTGTTATCCTTACAATTAAAAAAACGGATCCGAGAAGCCCCAGGGGCTCAATATTGCTCGGAATGGATGTAATGGTGTGTTGGAGAGGAGGATGCGCCTATGGCGGATTCACTAGTTATCGTCGAGTCGCCCACGAAGGCGAAGACGATAGGTAAGTACTTAGGCAGCAAATTTATTGTTAAAGCATCAATGGGCCATGTGCGAGACTTACCTAAAAGCCAAATTGGCGTTGAAATAGAAAATAACTTTAATCCGAAGTATATTACGATTCGGGGTAAAGGTTCAGTCCTTAAAGAATTAAAGGACGCTTGCAAGAAGGTAAAGCGCGTCTATCTCGCAGCTGACCCCGATCGCGAAGGGGAAGCCATTGCTTGGCATTTGGCTCATGCACTTGATTTGAAAGAAGACGAATCATGCCGCGTCGTATTTAACGAAATTACGAAGCAAGCGGTGAAGGATGCGTTTAAAACACCGCGTCAAATTAATATGGACCTCGTGCATGCACAGCAAGCGAGACGTATCCTTGACCGTTTGGTCGGTTATAAGATAAGTCCGCTGCTGTGGAAAAAGGTCAAGAAAGGCCTGTCAGCTGGCCGTGTACAATCGGTGTCCGTTAAGATGATCTTGGACCGTGAGAACGAAATCGAAGCTTTCATTCCAGAGGAATATTGGTCGATTACAGCACAGCTCGGTACAGGCAAGTCGGCTTTCGATGCTCGTTTTCATTCTTTAGATGGCGTGAAAAAGGAATTGGCAAACGAAGACGAAGTTAAAGCTGTATTGGCAGCAGTCGGCAAGCATGATTTTGTCGTTGATGAAGTGAAGGAGAAGGAGCGCTTGCGCCACCCATCTGCACCGTTTACGACGAGTTCTTTACAGCAAGAGGCTGCTCGTAAGCTTAACTTCCGTGCAGCGAAGACGATGTCCGTCGCACAACAGTTGTACGAAGGCGTAGAACTTGGAAAAGAAGGTACCGTCGGTCTTATCACCTATATGCGTACAGATTCCACACGTATTTCGCCAACAGCTCAAGAGGAATCACGTGAGTACATTAACGACAAATACGGAGCAAACTTTGTGCCAGAAACGCCGCGTCAGTATTCAAAGAAAGCAGCTAACGCACAAGATGCGCACGAAGCGATCCGTCCGACATCGATTATGCGTGATCCAGAGCAGATGAAACCATTTTTAAGCCGTGATCAATTCCGTTTGTATAAACTGATTTGGGAACGCTTTGTGGCGAGTCAAATGACGTCTGCTGTGTTAGACACGATGACGATCGATTTGAAAGCAGGCACGGTAACATTCCGAGCAAATGGCTCCAAAGTTCGTTTCCACGGCTTTATGAAAGTGTATGTGGAAGGCAATGACGATGGCGCTGATGAAGGCGACAAGCTACTGCCTCCGCTTGCTATTGGAGATAAACTGAAGCAAGAATCGATTGAGCCGAAGCAGCACTTTACACAGCCGCCACCGCGCTTTACAGAGGCAAGGCTCGTAAAGACGTTGGAGGAGCTAGGCATAGGTCGTCCAAGTACGTACGCACCGACAATCGAAACGATTCAAAAGCGTGGGTACGTGGCCATTGAGGAGAAGAAGTTCGTGCCTACAGAGTTAGGCGAGCTTGTTATTCAACAGATGGAACAATTTTTCCCAGAAATATTAGACGTTGAGTTTACAGCTCATATGGAAGAAGACTTAGACCACGTCGAAGAAGGCCAACAAGAGTGGGCAAAAGTATTGGCTGAATTTTACGAATCTTTCGAGAAGCGTTTGCTCGTTGCGGAAGAAGAGATGAAGGAAGTCGAGATCGAGGATGAAGTATCCGATGAGATATGCGAAAAATGCGGACGGCACTTTGTGTATAAAATGGGCCGTTTCGGAAAGTTTCTTGCATGTTCGGGCTTCCCTGATTGCCGTAACACGAAGCCGATCGTTAAAGATACAGGCGTAGGTTGTCCTAAATGTAATGAAGGAAAGCTTGTCGAACGACGCAGCAAGCGAGGCCGTATTTTTTACGGTTGTGATCGTTACCCAGAATGTGACAACGTGATGTGGGATAAACCTTCCGCGAAGCCGTGTCCAGCTTGTAGTAGTTTAATGGTTGAAAAAAGAAGCAAGCAAGGAACGAAGCTACAGTGTACGCAGTGCGAACATAACGAGGAAGTACAAGAACCAGACGACGAATAATTTATAAGCAAGCTTGTTCGTACGCTTTTGCGACATGCATTAGGGTACAACAAGCTTGCAGTGTACTAATAACATACTAATTGGACATTGTTGAACGTTGCACCATAGATGCAGCAATTGAGGAGGAAATACGTAAGATGAGTATGCCGAGAGTAACAGTCATCGGCGCCGGCTTGGCTGGTAGTGAAGCAGCATGGCAAATCGCCAAACAGGGTATCCCTGTAACGTTATACGAAATGAGACCTGTGCGTCAGACACCGGCTCACCATACAGATAAATTCGCTGAATTAGTTTGCAGCAACTCGCTGCGTGCGAACGGACTTACAAATGCCGTTGGCGTTCTTAAAGAAGAGATGCGCATCATGGACTCGCTTATTATGCGGGCTGCTGATAAGCATGCTGTTCCAGCAGGTGGAGCGTTAGCGGTTGATCGCGACGGCTTCTCTGGCGAAATTACGAACACGCTGAAAGATCATCCTTTGATTGATGTGCGTACGGAAGAAATGGAAAACATTCCGACAGACGGTATTACCGTTATCGCAACAGGACCATTGACATCTCCGTCGCTGTCTAATGGCATTAAAGAGCTGATGGGCGAGGAATATTTCTATTTCTACGACGCAGCTGCGCCAATCGTCGACAAAGATTCAATCGACATGGATAAAGTATATTTGGCATCCCGCTATGATAAAGGGGAAGCTGCATATTTGAACTGCCCGATGACAGAAGAAGAGTTTAATGCATTTTACGAAGCAATAACTACGGCAGAAACAGCTGAGCTGAAGGAATTTGAAAAAGAAATTTACTTCGAAGGTTGTATGCCGATTGAAGTCATGATGAAGCGTGGCAAGCAGACGGCTCTGTTCGGGCCTATGAAGCCAGTAGGTCTAGTAGACCCTCGTACAGGTAAAACGCCTCACGCTGTCATCCAGTTGCGTCAGGACAATGCTGCAGGTACGCTATACAACATGGTAGGGTTCCAGACGCATCTCAAGTGGGGCGAGCAAAAACGGGTGTTTCAAATGATTCCAGGACTTGAGAATGCTGAATTCGTTCGCTTTGGAGTTATGCACCGCAACACGTTCATTAACTCACCGAAGCTATTGAAGACGACGTATCAGTTCAATGGACGTGACAACTTGTTCTTTGCTGGACAAATGACTGGTGTGGAAGGATACGTGGAGTCAGCTGCTTCAGGACTTATTGCAGGCTTGAACGCAGCTCGCTTTGCAGCAGGTCAGGAGCTACTGACGTTCCCGCAGCATTCGACGCTTGGAAGTATGGCGCATTATATTACAACGGCTGACTTCAAGCATTTTCAGCCAATGAACGCGAATTTTGGTTTGTTCCCGCCGTTAGAGCAACGGATTCGCAACAAAAAAGAGAAAAACGAAGCATTAGCACAGCGTGCGCTTGATGCCGTGCGTGATTACGCAGGCGCTCACGGATATGATGTGAAGTAAGTCCTAGAGAGGGAAGGAATAGCGGTTTAAACCGTCAGTTTCCTTCCCTTTTTTAAAAGAATGGAGGGGGAAACAACATGGAAATGCAATTTCATGCGACAACAATTTGTGCTGTTCGTCATAATGGCGAAGGAGCGATGGCCGGTGATGGTCAAGTTACGTTCGGCAATAGTATGGTGATGAAGCAGCATGCACGCAAAGTTCGCCGCTTATATCGTGGACAAGTGGTAGCTGGGTTTGCAGGTTCGGTAGCAGATGCGATAACGTTGTTTGAAAAGTTTGAAGGTAAGCTGGAAGAACATCACGGTAATTTACAGCGTGCAGCTGTGGAATTGGCAAAAGACTGGCGCCAAGATAAGGTGCTGCGCAAGCTTGAGGCGCTCATGATTGTAATGGATAAAGAGCATATGCTGCTCGTATCCGGCAATGGCGAAATTATTGAACCGGATGACGACGTTATCGCAATCGGTTCTGGAGGCTCATTTGCGCTGTCAGCTGCGCGGGCGGTTAAACGTCATGCACCTCAAATGACAGCGAAAGAGATGGTAGAGGGAGCGTTACATATCGCGAGTGAAATTTGTGTATTCACGAACGACAACATCGTAGTGGAGCAAATTTAATTCAGTTCCCGCATAGAATTGACAGAAGATAAATATGAGCGGAGGGATTATCTAATGAAACAACAGGCATGGACCCCGAGACAAACCGTAACGGAGCTGGATAAATACATTATTGGGCAAAAAGAGGCGAAACGTTCGGTAGCAGTCGCATTAAGAAATCGATATCGCCGCAGCTTACTTGATGAGTCACTGCAAGATGAAATCGTGCCAAAAAATATATTGATGATTGGACCTACAGGCGTCGGCAAAACGGAAATTGCTCGTCGTTTAGCTAAATTAGTTAACGCTCCGTTCGTTAAAGTAGAAGCGACTAAGTTTACAGAAGTCGGCTATGTTGGCCGTGATGTAGAGTCTATGGTTCGTGACTTGATCGAAACGGCGATTCGGATGGTAAAGCTTGAACGTACAGAGAAAGTGAAGGATAAGGCGGAAGAGCTAGCGAATGAGCGCATCATTGAAATCCTTGTTCCTTCATCATCTAAACACAAGCAACAGCGCAACCCGTTTGAAATGCTGTTCGGCAATCAAAATCAGACGCAGCCAAGCGATTCTTCTGATTCGGAACAAGATTTCAATGTGCAAGAACAACGTCGTAAGATACGCTTTGAGCTGCTATCCGGCAAGCTGGAGAGCGATACGATCGAAATTGACGTGGAAGAAGCGTCGCCTAACATGTTTGACATGCTAGCTGGACAAGGTAACGAGCAAATGGGTATGAATATGCAAGAAATGTTCGGGAACCTGCTTCCAAAGCGTACGAAAAGACGTAAGCTTTCGATTAAAGAAGCTCGTAAAGTATTAACACAAGAAGAAGCGGCTAAACTTATCGATATGGACGATGTCACTCAGGAGTCTGTGCGTCGAGCAGAGCAGACTGGCATCATCTTTATTGATGAGATTGATAAAATTGCGTCCGCTGGACGTGGCTCTGGTCCTGATGTATCACGTGAAGGCGTGCAGCGCGATATTTTACCGATCGTAGAGGGATCGACTATTATGACGAAATATGGCCCAGTTAAGACGGACTATATTTTGTTTATGGCAGCGGGAGCATTTCATATTGCTAAACCTTCAGACCTTATTCCAGAGTTGCAAGGAAGATTTCCAATTCGGGTTGAGCTGAACAGTTTGACGCTTGAAGACTTTGTTTCTATTTTAACAGAGCCGCAAAATGCATTGACGAAACAGTATGTGGAGCTGCTGAAGACCGAAAATTTGGAAGTGTCGTTTTCACCAGAGGCGATAAGAGAGATTGCTCATATTGCAGCGACGGTGAATCAAAATATGGAAAACATCGGAGCGCGTAGATTGCATACCATTTTGGAAAAATTGTTAGAGGATTTATCATTTGAAGCGCCAGAATTAACTCTTGATACGTTTATTATTACGCCTGAATATGTTCGGGAAAAATTAGCTGGAATTGTGCAAAACCGTGATTTAAGCCAGTATATTTTGTAAATAGCTTGTAAATAGTACTACTTTTTTGACTATAAATTTAGTGGTTTATCCATTTAATTTCATTTTTTGCCCTATCTTTCAATTGAAAGATAGGGCTTTTTTCATATTGTGTTATAACACAAAGTTTAAGATGATAAATATGCCGTCATTTCTCTTCTTTTGTCGCATACATGAATCTTTTTAAAAATAATGTTGAACATTAGTGGTCGACCAAGTGAGATATGTCGAACGAAGAAGGAAAATGCATCTGTTTCGTGGAATGTAAGTGAAAAGTGTTGCTCGGAAAAGATTTGCAACACAACGTTATAGTTAACTAGAAAGCGAGGGATTCATGTGAATTTGTTGAGTGGCGTGCATTTTAATCGTTTAGAAGGTGCGGTTCAAGCATCCGTAGCGAGACAAAATACGATTGCGAACAATATCGCGAATGTGGATACACCTTACTTTAAACGCTCAGATGTGGAGTTTGAACATATACTGCGGCAGCAAATGACCGGAGGGACATTACAGGGAACAAGGACAGACGAACGCCATTTTTATATCGGAGCTAATCCGATGACTCCTAGTTCGCGAATTGTACGTGATGAGACGGAAGCAATGAACAATAACAAGAACAATGTCGATATGGACCGAGAAATGTCCATGCAAGCCGAAAATCAACTACGTTATTACACCTTTGTTCAACAAGTAAATCATCATATCAATATGATGAAAACATCTATGGACGTCAGGAGGTAGGATGTAACTTATGAAAATTAGTAACAGCTTTCAAATTAGCGCATCAGGCCTGACAGCTCAGCGTTTACGTATGGATGTAATCTCATCAAACATTGCGAATGCCGAAACAACGCGTGCGGGATTTGTAAATGGTCAATTTGTACCATATCAACGCAAAACGGTTGTTATGTCACCGACACAGCCATCCTTTCAACAAACGTTGCAAGCGGCTATGCAAGGTGAATCGACTCCGCGCGGTGTTAAGGTGACTCAAATTAAAAGTGATGAAGCACCATTCAAGCTTGTATTTAACCCGACTCATCCAGATGCAGACCAGAACGGCTACGTACATATGCCAAACGTAGATATGGCAAAAGAGATGGTTGATATGATTTCAGCAACACGTTCATATGAAGCCAATGTAACGGCGTTGAACGCATCCAAGTCGATGATCATGAAGGCACTAGAAATCGGTAGGGGATAATCCGATATTGGATTACAGCTTACTTATATCATGAGATATCATGACTCCCGTATAATTGCGGGCTAACTAAGATGTAGAATGGGGGCTAATGAAGTGATTCAAAATACGATGTTACCGCTTAATAATGTCACACCTTTAAAATCGATAACTCCGGTTCAAAAAGGTGATACGCCAGCGGAAATTACGAATTCTTTCAGCCAATTTTTGGCGGATGCACTTCAACAAGTTGATGCACAGGAGCGTCAAGTTCATACGCTAAACGATAAATTTATTGTCGGTGAAGCAAGTGTTGATCAAGTCATGGTTGCTTCGGAGCGCTCGATTCTCGGCTTGCAGCTGACGACACAAGTGCGCAACAAAATGGTTGAAGCGTATCAAGAGATTATGCGCATGCAAGTCTAGTGGCGTCTAGTCTTACATAGTTCCGGTGGGGTGACGTGAAGTGAACGAGAAAATGAACCAGTATCGGGAAAAAGCTTCTCAATACTGGAATCAATTCAGTAAAAAGCAGAAAATACTGCTTGCCTCAACGGTAGGCATCATGCTGTTAGCAATTACAGTCCTTACATATCAGCTATCCAAGACAGATTATGAACTGGCGTTTAAAGACTTAAACGCAAATGATGCAGCTGGAATCATTGAATACTTAACCGCAAGCAATATCCCGTTCCAGTTAAGTGCGAACGGTACAGCCATTTCGGTTCCTGTTACGGCAGCAGCACAAGTTAAAGTAGATGTCGGTGCTCAAGGAATCGTTAAAAGTGGTTCCATCGGCTTTGAACAATTTACTGCAGATGGATTAATGGGTGGTATGACAGATAATGTGTTTGATGTCCGGTACAACAATGCGCTGAACGGCGAAATTGAACGCCTACTGAGCCAAATGCAAGGTGTGCAGGATGCAAAAGTCATTATTAATCTTCCGCAAGAAACGGTATTTGCAACACCAGATGAAGAGCAAGCATCTGCATCCATCGTCATGAGATTTAAACCGGGCTATCGTCCGGATCAGTCCGCTGTAGACGGGTATTACAACCTGATTAAGACAGCTGTGCCTAACTTGGCAATAGACAACATTACGATATCGAGTGATGAGGGCCCACTGTTTGCATCTGGTACGTCAGGAACTGGAGCAACTACAGTATCTGGTCAAGTAAACGAGCAATTGAAAATACAACGCAAATACGAGAATGACATTCGCTTGAACGTTCAGCAATTCTTGGCTAACTTTATGGGCCCAGAACAAGTTAACGTACTCGTATCAGCGAAATTGAACTTTGATAAAGTTCAAAAAGAAGAGAATCTTGTGACGCCTGTTAATACGGAAGACATGAAAGGCATCGAAATTAGTGTGCAGGAGCTACAAGAGTCTTTCAACGGAACAAGTGCATCAGAGAGCGGTGTCGCGGGTGTTGGGACTGGCGAAGTAACGAACTATCCTGCTGACTCTGGTAATGGTGACTCGAACTCCGAGAAAACGCAGCGCACAGTAAATTATGAAGTTAATCGCTTTAAAAATTTAATTGAAGCAAGTCCATATGCTGTAAAGGATTTAACCATTCATGCAGCAGTTGACACAACGGGTATGGACCCGAACAACGTGCAAAAAATCGAAAATGTGCTGCGCTCTATCGTATCTGCGCAGTTACGTGATTCTGGAACTACATATACAGACGAACAATTGACACAAAAAGTTTCGGTTCTTGCACAAAATGGGTCTAAAGACGGATCTGCAAGTCAAGAAGGCGGAATTCCTACGTGGGTATGGTATGCTGGTGGGGCTTTGGCACTACTTGCGATTGCCGGTGGTATTATGTTTGTTGTTATGCGTCGTCGCAAGCGTCAAGAGGAGATGTACGACAACGAGTACGACTATTCGTATTCGTCAAGTATGGAGCTTCCTTCTATAGATTTGGAAAACTTAACGAACGAGAACCAAGTTCGCAAACAGCTTGAAATGTTGGCTCAGAAAAAGCCAGATGAATTCGTCAAGCTGCTTCGTACCTGGCTTGTGGATGAATCGAGGTGAGCGTAATGACAAAAAGCGCATTCGGATTAACAGGAAGACAGAAAGCGGCAATTCTGCTTATTACGCTCGGGCCGGAAGTATCGGCGCAAATCTTCAAACATTTGCGTGATGAAGAAATCGAACAATTAACGCTAGAAATCGCAAATGTTCGTAAGGTAGATGTACCTGATAAAGAAGCGGTCATGGGCGAGTTTCACCAAATATGTATGGCTCAAGAGTACATATCACAGGGCGGTATCGCTTATGCGAAAGAAATATTGGAGAAAGCACTCGGCTCGCAAAAAGCGATTGATATTATTAATCGTTTGACAGCAACGCTTCAAGTGCGACCGTTTGATTTTGCTCGCAAAGCTGATGCAGCTCAAATTTTAAACTTTATACAGAACGAAAATCCGCAAACGATTGCACTCGTGCTATCGTACTTGCAAACGGAGCAGTCATCGATCATTTTGTCATCGTTGCCTCCGGAAAAACAGGCTGAGGTGGCACGTCGTGTGGCATTGATGGACAGCACGTCACCGGAAGTGATCAACCAAGTCGAGCGTGTACTGGAACAAAAACTTTCAGCTACAGTTACGCAGGATTATACAAGTGCGGGTGGTATTGAATCGATTGTTAACATCTTGAATGGTGTTGACAGGGGAACAGAGCGTACAATTTTGGATTCGCTTGAAATTCAAGACCCAGAATTAGCAGAAGAAATTAAAAAGCGGATGTTCGTATTCGAGGACATCGTCAATATCGACAATCGTTCGATTCAGCGGATTGTTCGCGATATCGAAAACAACGATTTGCAGCTTGCGCTTAAAGTGGCAAGCGAAGAAGTACGCGAAGCGATATTCCGCAATATGTCGAAACGAATGGCAGATACGTTCAAAGAGGAAATGGAATATATGGGGCCTGTGCGGTTGCGTGACGTTGAAGAAGCGCAAACTCGCATCGTGTCTACGATTCGTCGCTTAGAAGAAGCGGGTGAGATCATTATTGCTCGTGGCGGAGGAGATGATATCATTGTCTAATTTGATTAAATCATCTCAATACATCCCTGTAGAGCAAATGCGGTTGCTTGAAGCCGTGCGCAAGCATCAGGAACAGTTGGCGCTTGAAGAGCAGCAGAGCGAGCCGCTGACGAAGCAAAAAGTGTTATCGCAAGACCGTGAATTGGCTGACCTGCGACAATCCATTTTGGATGACGCGCAAGCGTTTGCCGAACAGCATGTGAGCTCCGCTTCGGAAGAGGCGGAGTACATACTGACAGAAGCGAGAGAGCAGATCGAAGCTTGGTGGCGTGAACAACGTGAGCAAGATGAAGCGCTCGTTGAGCAATTGAAGCGTGAAGGTTATGAACAAGGCTATGCAGACGGTACGCTGCAAGCGGAGGAAACGATTCGTGAAGCATACGAGTTGAAAATGGCAGAAGCGCAAACTGTTTTACAGCAAGCGTATCTGGCAAAAGACCAACTCATTCAAGAAGCGGAGCCTTTTGTCGTCACTGTTAGCTGTGCGATTGCAGAGCGCATTATAGACAAGCATCTCGCGACAAATGAGGAAGCCGTTCTTGATATGGTTCGTAAAGCACTGGCACGTAAGCGCGAAAGTGGCACGATAACGTTGTGCGTGTCGCCGAAACAATTTAGTTTTATTCATGCGGCGCGCGAAGAACTAAGTGTTGCGATAGATTCACAGGCTGAATTGCAAATCATTCCTGATGCAAGCGTCAATGATCATGGTTGTGTCGTTCGTTCTGCTCTAGGCAGTATTGATGCACGCATCGATACGCAATTGTCAGAGATTAAAAAGGCGCTCCTACAAGTTGCGCTGCACCACGGGGAGAAAGACGTTCATGAAGGTTAAGTGGAACGCCGAAAAGTATGTGGACTATTTACGACAAGTTGATCCCGTTCGCATAAACGGAAAGGTAACTCAAGTTATCGGACTCACCGTTGAGTCAGAAGGTCCGGATGCTAGCATCGGGGACGTTTGTTACATTTATCCGTCAAAAGGGAATGAGCCTTTGCTGGCGGAAGTAGTCGGTTTTCGTGAAAACAAAGTACTACTAATGCCACTTGGTGATTTGCAGTCGATTGGCCCAGGCTGTGACGTTGTTGGTACAGGGAAGCCTCTTACGGTGCAAGTAGGATCTGAGCTGCTCGGAAAGGTGCTTGATGGCTTAGGTCGTCCGCTCGACGGATCATTTTTACCGACGAGGATGGCAAAGTATTCAACTTCCAACACACCTGCTAACCCGCTTACGCGGCCACGAGTAAAAGAGCCGATGGGTGTAGGTGTACGAGCGATTGACGGATTGCTTACGATAGGCGGCGGCCAACGGGTCGGTATATTCGCCGGTTCAGGTGTTGGTAAAAGTACGCTGCTGGGCATGATTGCCCGCAACACGGCAGCGGACGTAAACGTGATTGCCCTTATCGGTGAACGGGGACGTGAGGTGTTGGAGTTTATCGAGCGTGATCTCGGTCCCGAGGGGTTAAAGCGTTCTGTCGTTATTGTAGCTACATCGGATCAACCGGCACTCGTCCGCATTAAAGGCGCCGTTATTGCAACGACAATTGCTGAATATTTTCGTGATCGCGGCATGAACGTCATGCTCATGATGGATTCTGTAACGCGTTATGCAATGGCGATGCGGGAAGTAGGACTTGCGATTGGTGAGCCGCCAGCAACGCGTGGGTATACGCCTTCGGTGTTTGCAAGTTTGCCGAAGTTGCTAGAACGCTCAGGCACTGGGGCTAACGGTACCATAACTGCTTTTTACACGGTGCTTGTTGACGGCGATGATATGAATGAACCGATTGCGGATGCTGTACGTGGGATTTTGGACGGACATATTGTCTTAAATCGTAACATTGCAAATAAGGGTCATTTTCCAGCTATTGATGTGTTAGCAAGTATTAGTCGTGTTATGAAAGATATCGTTCCGAAAGATCACCAGCTCGCAGCTGAACAGCTTAAACGTTTGTTGGCCGTTTACAAAGAGTCTGAAGACTTAATTAATATCGGCGCTTACCAACGTGGAAGCAATCCAGTGATCGACGAAGCGCTGCAATACATAGAAGAAATACAAGCTTTTACGAAACAGCGTGTTGATGATGAGGCTCCTTTTGAGGAGACAATCGAGCGCTTAAAAATGCAATTTCCAGGGAGCTGAGTAGACGTTGCGCGCATTTCATTATTCCTTTCAAAAGGTGCTTGACCTAAAGACAAATGAAAAAAAGCAAGCAGAATGGGTGTTGTCGCAGGCGGTTGGGCAGCTTCAAGCAGAGGAACAATCATTGTCCTGCTTATTGACTGAACTGGATACGGCACACCGAGGACTGCAACAATGTGCAGATGAATGTTCGCCAGCTTTTCAGTTACAACAATGGCAGCAGTACATATTTCACTTGGAAATGAAAAAGGATTCGGCTCGTCAACGTGTGCAGTCAGCGGAACGTCAAGTGCGTTCTAAACAGGATGATCTCGCTGCACGTATGTGTGATGAGAAAGTATGGACAAAGGCACGGGAGAAAGCGGAGGAACAGTTTAAAAAACAGATGGCACTTGTCGAACAAAATGAAATGGACGAGATTGCCACGGTCCGCTATTTTACGGCTGCAAGATAAAGAAACGTTGAAGGCAGGCTAGTACCCGCCGCTTAACCAGGAGGGATGGCAGTGGCAAAGGTCTCTAAAGAAAAAGCATTACTGGAAGATCAAAAGGAAGAAAAGTATTCGGGTGTTGAACGAATTTTATTTTTTGCGACACCGATTGTGTTTACCGTTATTTTGCTAGGGGTTCTATTAACATTATTTAATGTTAACTGGAGAAATACGGTGCTTAGTTGGGCGGAAAATATTCCAGTCGTAAATCAATGGGTAGACGCAGCTGGTGAGGACGAGAAGCAGGGTGCAGATTCGCCTAAGAAAGATACAGCTGTTGAGCAGCCAAAAAGCGATGCTAAAAAGGTGGAGGAGCTCAAAGAGTTGCTTGCCTCAAAGGATGCTGATTTGCGTAATTTGGCTAGTGCCCGTAAAGAATTAGAAACTCAAGTGACTGATTTGAAGAAACAAGTTAGTGAATTGAAACAGAAACGTACTAAAGAGACAGCTAATGCAGAGCAGTACGATAAGCAAATTAAAGATTTGGCAGATATGTATGCAAGGATGATGCCAAGTAAAGCTGCTCCTATTTTGGAGAACTTGGCGACTGAGGAAATCGTGCTTGTGCTGGATGCGATGAAACAGGAGAACCGAGTTAAAGTACTGGAAAAAATGAATCCAAAAGTTGCAGCTGATGCATCCATTATGTTGAAGGATGTTATGCCTTCTGAAAACTTGCAGGTGAAGGCGCTACAAGCTCGTCTTAACAAGCAGGAGCCGGCGAAAAAAACGCACAACGGACTTGATCAAACATCATTGAGCAAGACGTTTACGAGTATGACGCCGAAAAATGGTGCAACCGTTATTTTGGAGACAGCTAAAATTAGCCCTGAAAAAGCGTTAGCCGTATTAAATGCGGTTGATGATGATACGCGTTCCAAATTGTTAAATGCGATGACAGAGATCGATAAAGTGAAGACGACGAGCTTGGTATCAAAGCTATTGCCTAACAAATAACGTAAAGTTGAAAGGAGGTGATAACGATGAGTATGACGGTATCAGCAACAACTTCCAGCAGTAGCACAGCGCTGGCAGGCGGTGTGCAATCAAAGGGAGGCGCTACTGAAGGTGGTGCGTTTGGTTCAACGCTTAATCAAGTGATGAGCGGGACGTCTGACGGCCAAACTTCGAGCTCGTTGATGACTTTGAACAGCTTACCGGAAGGTATGACTGGCCTCATTCAGGATAGCACGGTTGATTCATTGGCAACGCTTGTAGAAGCGCTGGTTGATCAATTAAAGCTAACAGATGCTCAATTAGAGCAAAACCCTGCATTGCTAGCTGAATTGCAGCAGTGGGTTGCTCAAGCGCAAGCTTGGCTGACGCAAACGCCGCTAAGCAGCGAAGCTCAAGTCGAGACATTGCCTCCTTTGGCGCAACAATCGCAAACGATTACGTTAGTCGTTCGTGATTTGTTACAGCAAGCGGCTTCACAGTTAAATGGCACAGCTTCTACTATGCAAGCTGTAGATGCAGAAGAAGGGATGCGGTTGCTTCAACAGCTCGGTCAATTGCTGACAGGCCCACAAGCGGGGAATTCAGCAGCGCAGCAGCAACCTACGTTGGGGAAAGCCAATGCCTTTCAGCAAGCGTTAGCTTCAAGCGAGCAGCGTGTAACAGCTTTTACAGCCAATACGATGTCTCAAACACAGGTAAATCATGAAGGATCTCAGAACGGAAGCCTGTTCGTGAATGCGAGCGAAGTTGATGTTCCAGAATTGCCTCATATTACTACAGCAGGTCAGTTGGCTATGCGCGCAGAAGGCATGCAGGCGGAAAAAGCTGCACCTGTGATGCGTGCACAACATTTTGCTGAAGATATGATGGGCTTTATGGTCAAACAGTTGCGCTTTAAGCAATTTAACGGTGTGTCTGAAGCTAAAATCTCGCTTTACCCTGAACATCTTGGGCAAGTTGACATTCGCTTGACGATGCAGAACGGGCAATTAGTTGCACGGTTTGTAACCGAGCATGTAATGGCTAAAGATGCCTTGGAACAACAAATGTCGATGTTGCGAGGCGCGCTTACGGCACAAGGAATTCAAGTTGAGAAGCTTGAGGTGACGCAGCAGTCTGCTTCTGCACTTACTTCTTCGATGTTCCAAGAGCAGCGTCAAACGAACGCTCAGCGCGAGCAGTCTTCTAGCAAACAGTCAAAGCAGCGTGACGAACGTGTTGACGGCATTGACGGAGCAGGAGCTAACGACGCAGAAGTGGCGAAAGCCAAAATGCATTTAAATGCAGGCTCGTTCTTTACGGCGAGCGTGTAGAACGATAGAGAATGAGAAGTTGACATGAGCAAGGAGGTGTAAGCCTTATGACAACTATAAAAGCAGATAGACCGCTAGGTCCTAAACCGGTGTGGCCTAACTATGCCAAGGACAATCTGGTAAAGGTTCCGAGTCATGAGAAGAAACAGCAGCTAGGTAAAGATCAGTTTCTCAAAATCTTGATGACACAGATGGGAAATCAAGATCCGTTGTCACCGTTGCAAAACCATGAGTTAATTGCGCAAATGGCACAATTTTCTTCTGTTGAGCAATTGACGAAGATTTCAACTCAAATTAACTCAATGCAGTCGTCGATCGGCATGTCTTCCAATTTGATTGGTAAGCAAATCTCTTGGATTGTGCCTGGACAGCAGCAGACGGATGGCAGCGTTGGTCAAGGAGAACTCAAGTCCGGTGTTGTGGAATCGATCCTCGTTAAAGACGGCAAACCGTATGCGAACGTGGACGGTGCGCAGATCGAGATCGAGAAGATTGCAGAGATTCGTGACGCAGCAAAGAGTGCTCCGGCGCCAAGCGCAGGAAATAGTCCGACAACCGATACTAAAGGCGGTGCAACTGCTCCTGCAAACGGCACGAATGGTGGGTTGACTCCATGAAGCTGAATGGACCCATTGGTCATATCGGATCATCGGCCCCACTGCATGCGCAACAGCGTCGTGCTGGCGAGCTAAGCCAACCTGCCACGAAGCCTTCGTTCCAACATATGTTAGAACGAGAGTTGAAGCGTTCAGAGCCGGTGCATTTTAGTCATCATGCTAAGGTACGGATGCAAGAGCGTGGTTTGGAACTGACTTCTGAGCTTATGGGCAAAGTGCAGCAAGCTGTGGCACAAGCAGCAGGCAAGGGCTCAAAGCAAGCGTTAGTTGTCGTTGACAATGCTGCGTTTATTGTAAATGTAAAGGCACGAACCGTTATTACAGCCTTGGATGAAGCGTCTCAACGCGACCATGTGTTCACGGAGATCGATAGCGCGATTTTAATGAAATAACAACGATATCGCTTTAGATGGGCTGGACCGAATAGGGGGCCCGAGCTCATGGACCGACGGAAGTGAGCAAAGAATGTACACATATATTTTCAATTTGAAAGGATGGTTGAATTAATGATTCGCTCGATGTATTCAGGCGTATCGGGTATGCGTGGTTTTCAAACGAAACTCGACGTCATCGGTAACAACATTGCGAACGTTAATACGGCTGGCTATAAAGCTGGACGTGTAATGTTCAAAGATATTATGAGCCAAACCATTTCTGGAGTTACACCTCCTGGAGACAATCAAGGGGGTATAAACGCGAAGCAGATCGGTCTTGGTGTTGAGATAGCTGCTATCGACACGATTCATACGGGCGGTAGTGCAATGACAACAAACCGTCCGCTTGATTTGCGAATTGACGGCGATGGATTTTTCCCTGTGAGATTGAGTGAAGACCAGGAAGTTCCATTCTTGACACGTGCGGGCGACTTCCATTTGGATGCAGATCGCAACTTGGTTACTTCAGACGGTATGTTTGTGATGAGCAGCGATGGAGCTAATATTCAACTTGGTGAAGATGTTACATCTTTTACTATTTCTGAAACAGGCGAAATTATTGCGAAGATCAATGATGGAACTACATCTGCAACTGGAACATTTATCGGGGTAGTTAAAGTACCTAACCCAGAAGGTTTGGAAAAGATGGGTGGTAACTTGTATCGCAGCACGCCAAACTCCAGTCCTGATGGTGAAGTAACCATCACGAATGCGAACAACGGCGAGGTTGGTACAGGCGCTATCATTTCCGGTCAATTGGAAATGTCGAACGTCGATTTGACAGCAGAATTCACGGAGATGATCGTTGCGCAACGTGGTTTCCAAGCGAACTCACGTATCATTACGACTTCCGATGAAGTACTGCAAGAAGTAGTTAATTTGAAACGATAAGGCTGATCGTATAACGGCTGCGGGCTCCTGATTTAGTGGTTACGTAACAAAATGTTTGCATGAATCACAAAAAGCTGAGTCAGGGGCTTGCGGTTATGCTGGTAAAGGAGGTTAAACGATGATACAGGTTACACGTCTGAACGGTTCAAAAATGTGGCTTAACGCGTTACTGATTGAATCCGTAGAAGAAACGCCTGATACGTACATTTCGTTGACGACAGGCAAAAGAATAATCGTGTTAGAGGATGCTTCCGAAGTTATCAGCCTTATTCAACAATACATACGTTCCGTTGGAGTCGTTTCAGGAACGATTAAGACACAATCATCGGAGGGACAGCCATGAAACGAATGTTGCCGTGGATGATCACGATGCTGCTTGCCGTTACATTGATCGCATTAGTAGTCATCATGTTGTTGAACACAGGAACTAGCAACTCACCAACGGATGCAGCTAGTTCTGAAAAAATTGAACTATCTGCGGATGAAATCGTAGAAATGACGTCACAAATGACGGACATTAAGACGAATTTAGCAGATCGAGAGTATGTGGTGCTAACGGCATTTGCATTCCAACTCGATAGTGTAAGCACGAAAGAGGATTTTGACAAAATTAAAGATTTGCGTATCAAGCCGCTTATATTGCGTGTATTAGCGAATATGAAGCCTGAAGATTTACAAGGCGAAAAAGGTCAGGATCAGTTATGTGCGAGGTTGCTCGATCTCATAAATAAAGAGCTTCCAGAAGGAAAGCTTATCCAAGTTGACTTGACTGAATTTATTATGACACGCATCTAAAGAACTTTCAGTCACAAGTGTTGTTGCTGATTCCTGTAAGGGGGTGAAACGATTGGTTGACGTTTTATCGCAGAACGAGATTGACGCTTTACTGGCGGCGTTGTCTTCTGGCGAGATGGATGCAGAAGAGTTGAAAAAAGAGGAAACGCAGCGCAAAATCCGTTCATACGATTTCAAGCGAGCCGTTCGTTTTTCAAAAGACCATATTCGCAGTTTAACTCGCATCCACGAAAATTTTTCTAGATATTTGACGACTTATTTCTCAGCGCAGTTGCGCACTTTCGTGCAAATTAATGTCGTTCAGGTTGAGCAATTACCGTACGATGAGTTTATTCGATCGATCCCGAAAATGACAATTTTGAACATTTTCGAAGCTGAGCCGCTTAAAGGCCGCATGGTATTGGAAGTGAATCCGAACGTTGCTTTTGCGATGCTGGATCGCCTTTTAGGAGGCGTAGGTACAACTCCGACGAAAATTAACGCCTTAACTGAAATTGAAACGACAGTTATGGAACGTATTTTTAGTCGAGCATTTGATAGTTTGCAAGAGGCGTGGAAAAATGTGCTGGACATTCGTCCGCGATTGGAAGCTCTTGAGACGAACCCGCAATTTATGCAGATCGTGTCTCCTAACGAAACGATTGCACTCATTTCATTGAGTACAAAAATCGGAGATACAACTGGCATGATTAACTTATGTATTCCGCACGTTGTTATCGAGCCAATTATGCCGAAATTATCGGTACACTCTTGGTTCGTATCGGAGAAAAAAACGCGGGAACCGATAGAAATTGAAAAGCTGCGTCAACGTGTCAGCAAAGCAAAATTGCTCATTTCGGCCGAGTTGGGGAGCTCTTCAATTACGGTGAATGAAATGCTGCAACTGAGTGTCGGTGACGTCATTGCGCTGAACAAATCAGTAGACGAAGGCTTGGACATTCGGATAGGCGACCGCGTGAAATATATCGGCTCGCCGGGTGTGCTGAAAGACCGCATGGCGGTGCAAATCGAGCAAGTGTTAGATGAAGGAGTGGAAGAGCATGACGAGTAAAGAGTACTTGTCGCAGGAGGAAATTGACGCATTATTGAAAAAAACGGGTGACGAACCGTCTGCTGCAGATGCCGCGACTCCTTCCGTCGAACAATATTTGGACCCGATTGAAATTGACGCGCTTGGTGAAATCGGCAACATTACTTTTGGCAGTGCGGCGACAGCACTATCGACCTTGCTAGGCAAGAAGGTTGAAATTACGACGCCACGTATTACGGCGTTAAACAAAGATAACTTAGAAAATGAGTTCCCGAAGCCGCACGTGGCGGTGCATGTGCGTTACGTGGATGGTTTTGAAGGAGTCAATTCTTTAGTTATCAAAACATCTGATGCGCAAATTATTGCTGACTTGATGTTAGGTGGAGATGGACACAACGTTTCCGACGAATTGAACGAAATTCATATTAGTGCTGTTCAGGAAGCGATGAATCAAATGATGGGTTCGTCTGCAACATCCATGTCAACGATTTTTAATCGCATGGTAAATATTTCACCGCCAGGCATCGGTATTTTGAACACGTTGAGTGGTGAAGGGGTTAACAACTTACCGGAAGACAAGGTACTTGTTAAAATCTCGTTCCGCTTAACGATTAGCGACTTAATTGATTCTACAATTATGCAATTGCTGACGATACCGTTTGCACGGGAAATGGTACGCAGCTTGATGGGCTCTACAGAGCCGATTAGTGTCGATACGGTTGCTGAAACTGCGGCAGCTGTTACAGCAAGCCATCAAGCACCTAGTTATGCTCAACCTGAGCCGCAAGTGCAGCAGTCAAACCCTATGGGCGGAGGCTATTCAGCTCCATCTCCATATCCGCCAAATGTTGGGCAAATGAATGACCCAATGTATGGCCAGCATCCAGCTCAGGGAGCTCCTGCGGCTTACGGGGCGGTGCAAAACCGGAATACGAACGTACAGCCTGTCCAATTTGCTAATTTACAGTCTGCACCATTTGTGCAGCCTGACGAATCAAATCTAAATTTATTGTTGGACATCCCGCTTAAAGTCACAGTAGAATTAGGTAGGACACACAAACAAATCAAAGAGATTTTGGAGCTGTCGCAAGGTTCAATTATCGAGTTAGACAAGCTGGCAGGCGAACCTGTGGATATTCTCGTCAACAACAAACTCATTGCAAAAGGGGAAGTTGTTGTAATCGATGAGAATTTCGGCGTACGCGTCACAGACATCATCAACCAGTGGGATCGAATTCAGAAACTACAATAAGATTTAGGGAGGACTCTCAACGATGGCAAACCGTATTTTGATCGTAGATGATGCAGCGTTTATGCGAATGATGATTCGCGACATTCTGACTAAGAATGGTTATGAAGTCGTGGGTGAAGCATCGGACGGTGCACAAGCGATCGAAAAGTACAAAGAACATAAACCAGACCTTATTACAATGGACATTACAATGCCGGAAATGGACGGTATTACGTCATTGAAAGAAATTCGTAAAATGGACCCGAACGCAAAAGTCATTATGTGCTCCGCAATGGGACAGCAAGCGATGGTTATCGATGCGATCCAAGCAGGCGCTAAAGACTTCATCGTGAAGCCATTCCAGGCAGACCGCGTTATCGAGGCTATTAAGAAGACGCTAGGTTAAACTGATGGCTTCCGGCGCTCAAATACCGCAGGCTTCAGGATTCGGCGATTACATAGGCAGTTTAGTGACGGTATTGCTGTCACTTGCTGTCATTATAGTACTTATCGTTCTATTCATTAAATTGTTGAGTCGAAAAAACCGCCTATGGCAAATGAATCAAGGTATTCGTACGATAGGCGGAACTGGACTAGGACCTAACAAGTCACTGCAAATTGTCGAGGTCGGAGATGTCGTGTATGTGCTGGGCATCGGGGAGGACATTACTTTAATTGATAAGGTGTCCGACCCCGAGCAGGCAGCGCAAATTGTAGCCGCCTTTCAGGCGGCACATGCTGCCCGGCACATGACTTGGCCGACAGGTTGGAGAGATTGGCTTGACCGTCTGCGCAATTCGCGCAAGCAGTCAACGAAACAGCTTGATATCGAAATACATGATGCAGATTCGTCTTCTGTATCATTCCATGAAATGTTTCACGCAAAGCTTGAGCAACTGCCGAACCGCAATCGCCAAGTGGAGCAATTACTGAAGGACGATACCAATTCAGATCGGTAGATGGACCCATGAATAAGAAATTGATACTCACGCTAACTGCAATGACGCTATTTTCTGGTCTTGCTGCTGATTGGGCGGCTGCGTCATCTGTCATCCCGAATATCGACATTAAAGTCGGCAATGGTGGGCCACAGTCTGGCGCAACTTCATTGGGTATCTTGCTGTTAATTACAGTGTTAAGTCTGGCACCTGCTATTCTTATTTTGATGACATCGTTTACACGGATTGTCATCGTGCTGGGCTTCGTGCGTACTTCATTAGGAACGCAGCAAATGCCACCCAATCAGATATTAATTGGTTTAGCACTCTTTATGACTTTGTTTGTGATGTCCCCAACGCTTGGAGAAGTCAATAAAGTAGCCTTGCAGCCTTATTTGAAAGGTGAACTTAGCCAAACTCAAGCGCTGGATAAAGCTTCAGAACCAATGAAGAAATTCATGTTCTCTCATACTCGGGAAAAAGATTTACTCTTATTTATGAAATACACCAAAACGGATAAACCGAAATCGTACAAGGACATTCCTTTAACAGTACTCGTTCCCGCCTTTGCGATTAGCGAGTTGAAAACGGCATTTCAAATGGGGTTCATGATCTTCATACCATTTCTCGTTATCGATATGGTCATTGCCAGTACTTTGATGGCGATGGGGATGATGATGCTCCCACCAGTCATGATTTCGTTGCCGTTTAAAATTTTGCTGTTCGTACTCGTAGACGGTTGGTACTTAATAGTCAAATCGTTGCTGATGAGCTTTAACGTTTGACGATAGACGGGTATATAGGAGGTTTGTGCGATGAGTGCGGAATTTATTATCGGTTTAGCCGGAGAGGCCGTGTTCGCTACACTAAAAATTAGTGCCCCGATGTTGGCCGTTGCGCTCATTGTCGGTTTAATTATAAGTGTATTTCAAGCGACAACACAAATACAAGAGCAGACGCTGGCGTTTGTACCGAAAATTATCGCGGTACTCGTCGTCATGTTGTTGTTCGGACCGTGGATGTTGACGAGTATGGTCGATTTCACACATACCATTTTAAATAATTTGCATCAATATATTGGTTAGGCTGTGGCGCGATGGAAATGCTCGTACAAGCTTTCCCTGTTTTTTTGCTCACGCTGTGTCGAATTTCAGCGTTCTTTGTCACCGTTCCAATCTTCTCGTCTCGTGGCGTGCCAACACAGTTCAAGCTAGGCATTGCATTTTTTATTAGTCTTATTGCCTATTTATTGTTCGGACTTGGTAGCACGGTTCCAGTTGATGGAACTTATGTCTTATTCATTATACGTGAAGTGCTTATCGGATTGCTAATCGGATTCTTAGCGAATTTGTTTTTCACCATTGTACAGACAGCAGGTTCGATTATCGACATGCAGATTGGCTTTGGTATGGCGAATGTCGTCGATCCGCTTACAGGGACGAGCTCGCCCATGATGGGCAACTTTAAGTACGTCTTTGTCGTTCTATTATTTCTTGGGATGAACGGTCATCATTATTTGATTGATGGAATCATGAAAAGCTTTGAATGGATGCCTGTTGATCATAACGGGTTCTATAGTCAGATCGCAAGCGGACAAGTGACAGAGTTCATTACTCAATCCTTTGCGCAAGCGTTTATGATTGCTTTTCAAGTGTCTGCGCCGATTATTGTTGCGCTTTTTTTAACGGACGTAGCACTGGGATTCTTAGCCCGAACAGCACCGCAGTTTAACGTATTCGTCATTGGTCTACCTTTAAAAATTATTGTGGGCCTTGTCTTACTGTTATTGGTCGTACCTGGCCTTATCTACGTCATGCAGCAGATGTTCACTTCGATGTTCGAAGCACTAGAACAATTACTGCGTGTCATGCAGGGGGCTGCTTAATGAAGGAATTACAATATATTCAACCTTTTGTAAATCAAGATCATTCGCAGAAAAAACTGCGACTGAAACTCGACTTGCAATTGTTCTCGCAAGAGAAGACAGAGGAAGCAACTCCTAAGAAGCGGCAAGAGTCCCGTGATAAGGGTCAAGTTGCCAAGAGTATGGATTTAACGGGCTCAATTATTTTACTGGCGACGTTCATGTGCTTGCTTATGATGGGTGGGTTCTTTAAAGAACGTACGTTTGAATTGTTTGCGGATACCTTTCAACATCACTTATTGATGGAATTATCAATCAATAACATTATCGACTATTTTGGCTTTTTGTTTGTAAAATTTTTAATTCTACTTGCGCCCATCATGCTAATTGCATTTATTATGGCGCTAGTCGCAAGCTATTTGCAAATCGGATTTCTATTTACCGGCGAGCCGCTGAAAATGCAGTTCAGTAAAATTGACCCTATTAAAGGGTTCAAAAACATTTTTTCAATGCGCTCACTCGTTGAATTTCTGAAATCCATCATTAAGCTCACTATTATTAGCGTTATTGTGTATTTATCCATTTTGGATGAGCAAGCCCGGATTTTGGAGCTGTCGCACGTGCCGCTTTCTGAAATACTTGGTTACACCGCTCATTTGACCGTAATACTTGGGATCAAGATCGGTGCGGCGCTTTGTATTCTGTCTGTGTTTGACTACATTTATCAACGATATGAATTCGAGAAAAGTATACGGATGTCAAAACAGGACATCAAAGATGAGTTTAAAAAAATGGAAGGCGATCCGCTTATCAAAGGTAAAATTCGCGAGCGTCAGCGGCGCATGGCGTTAATGCGTATGATGCAAGAAGTGCCAAAAGCGGATGTCGTCATTACGAACCCGACGCACTTTGCGATTGCGGTACGTTATGACGGAAATGCAATGGAGGCGCCGCAAGTCATTGCAAAAGGACAGGACTACGTAGCTTTGAAAATTAAAGAACTCGCCAAAGAACATGGCGTTATGACCATGGAAAACAAGCCGCTCGCACGCGCACTGTACGAACGGACGGAGATCGGCGACTCCATTCCGGCCGATTTGTTCCAAGCGGTGGCGGAAGTGTTGGCATATGTATACAAATTGAAAGGCAAAGGGAATTGAGCGGATAGGATGGAGGTAAATAAACCGTGAAAACGAGAGATATAATCGTCTTAGTCGGTGTCATCGGCATCGTGCTCATGATGGTTTTGCCTATACCGATTTTGCTGTTGGACATCTTGCTGGTGATCAACATATCAGTAGCGCTCTTGATTTTGCTTATTGCCATGAACACGCGGGAAGTACTGCAATTTTCTATTTTCCCGGCATTGCTGCTAATAACGACACTATTTCGACTCGCGTTAAATGTCTCGACGACAAAGCTTATTTTGTCTAAAGGTGAAGCGGGTGACGTCGTGCGCACGTTCGGTGAATGGGTAGCACAAGGGCATATCGCAATCGGACTTGTCGTGTTTCTAATATTGGTTGTCGTACAATTTATCGTTATCACGAAAGGTTCGGAGCGCGTAGCAGAGGTTGCTGCTCGCTTTACACTCGACGCGATGCCTGGTAAGCAGATGGCCATTGATGCAGATTTGAACGCAGGACTAATTAATGAGCAACAGGCACGTGAGCGCCGTCAAAAAATTGAACGTGAAGCCGACTTTTTCGGTTCTATGGATGGTGCTAGTAAATTCGTCAAAGGTGATGCGATCGCGAGTATCGTCATTCTAATCATCAACCTAGTCGGTGGATTTATTATCGGTATGACGGTTCACGGAATGAGCTTTAGCGATTCCGCAGCTAATTTCTCGATATTGTCGATTGGTGATGGCTTGGTGAGCCAGATTCCAGCGCTACTCATTTCGACTGCGGCTGGTTTGATCGTGACACGTGCTGGATCTGATGGCAATTTGGCCGACGATATGAGCGAGCAAATGTTTGCTTATCCGAAGCTACTGTATATCGTTTCTGGTACGATAACATTTTTGGGTGTGTTAACGCCAATCGGCTTGGCAGCTACGATTCCATTTGCAGCTGTACTAGCATTTTCTGCCTACCGGATGCAGCAAACAATGAACAAACAGCAGATGGCTGATGAGCAACTCGTAGAAGAGCAAGAAATTGAAGAAGTTCGCAGCCCGGAAAGCGTAATCAACTTGTTACAAGTTGATCCGATTGAATTTGAGTTTGGCTATGGTCTTATTCCGTTAGCTGATGCTCAGCAGGGTGGCGATTTGCTGGATCGAATCATTATGATTCGACGCCAATGTGCACTCGAACTCGGTCTCGTTGTTCCAGTTATTCGCATTCGGGATAATATTCAATTAAAGCCGAATGAATATATCATCAAAATTAAAGGCAACGCCGTTGCTAAAGGTGAACTATTGCTTAATCATTACTTGGCAATGAGCCCTGGCTACGATGATGAGACAGTTGCTGGTATTGAAACGATGGAACCTGCCTTTGGCTTGCCAGCTTTATGGGTAGATGAAGCCATGAAGGAAAGAGCAGAACTAGCTGGTTATACCGTCGTTGATCCGCCGTCTGTTGTAGCGACGCATTTGACAGAGATTGTGAAAAAGCATGCGCACGAACTTGTCGGACGCCAAGAAGCGAAGTCGCTTGTTGAGACGGTTAAAGAGCAGTATCCAGCACTTGTGGACGAGCTTATTCCGAATGTACTGTCTATTGGTGACGTACAGAAGGTGCTTGCTAAGCTGTTGCGCGAGAAAATATCGATTCGCGATCTAGTCAGCATTTTCGAGACACTGGCCGACTATGGGACTTATACAAAAGATCCAGATGTGCTGACCGAATACGTTCGTCAGGCATTGGCACGTCAAATTACACAGCAGTATACGATACCTGGTGAAACGCTGCAAGTCATTACTGTTGGCCCTTCGTTGGAAAAGAAAATAGCGGAGAGCATTCAGCAAAACGAGCACGGTTCATACCTAGCGATGGACCCAGGAACGACGCAGCATGTGTATCAGCGTATTAGCGAGCAGATGCAGCGCTTGCTGCAAATGGGATACCAGCCCATTTTGCTGGCATCGCCGACAGTACGGATGTATGTGCGACAACTTATGGATCGGACGATGCAGGATGTACCTGTCTTGTCTTATAACGAGTTAGAGCCAAACGTTGAAATTCAGAGCGTCGGAGTGGTGAATGTATGAGAGTAAAACGATATCTCGTGGAGACGATGCCTGAAGCAATGAGCCAAATTCGTCAAGAATTAGGGAAAGATGCAGTCATCATCAGCACAAAAGAAATTAAAGTTGGCGGATTTCTCGGAATGTTCCGCAAACGCTGTATTGAGGTAGTAGCAGCTGTCGATGAGCAAGCATCGGCAGCTGTTCGCCCAGCAGCACAGCCAAGTGCAGCGATGCCGCAAGCAGCTGGGGTTGTGCCGCCGGTGGTGGCTCGGAATGCGTACAGCAACAATAGCAATAGCAGCAGTGGCTATGCTAACGGTAGCGCTGACGTGAGGCAGGGACAGAGTCGTTCCAACGATGCAAGTGTTGCTAATGGCTCGAATGGTTCCACCCCTGTATCTACGCAGCGTGAATTGTTGAATGCGTCGGCACATCTTTCGTCAAATTCGAAGATGAGTGTCGGCGCCTTGCCGCATTCTACAGCTATTCACGCGGCGAATACAGAGGGAGCAGCTCCAACAGGTGCTGCAAAGTCTGTTCAGCCCGAGCCAGCAGATGCGACTGTTCGCGATGAGTTGCGCGAAATGAAGCAAATGATGGAGCAGATGATGCGGCAAGCCAATTATGAAGCTTGGCCTGAAGCAATTAAGCGCGCAGAGCAGCACTTAATTGCGCAGGGCGTTCTACCGGATACTGCGTATGGATATGCACAGCAGGTGTGGGATCGTTGTTGTCTGCTCGAATTGAAGGAACCTGATGAGAGGACGGTACGTGAACAGCTACGCATCGTACTACGTGAATTGCTGTCGACCCGACACGTTGCAGGAATTGCGCCTAGCTCGCGTATTGTATGTCTAGTTGGTCCTACAGGAGTAGGCAAAACGACTACGATTGCTAAGCTGGCAGCTGATCAGATGTTTCATCATCGCCGTAAAGTAGGCTTGATTACGTCTGATACGTATCGTATATCAGCAGTTGAGCAGTTACGGACGTATGCGTCGATTCTGAACGTGCCGCTTGAAGTCGTGACTTCACCTAGCGATACGGAACGAGCTGTGAATGCACTACGTGATTGCGATCTTATTCTTATGGATACAGCAGGACGCAACTATCGTAACGATTTATTTGTTAATGAGCTTCATTCGATGCTAAAGCCGCTCTCGGACAGCGAAACGTATCTCGTGCTTAGCCTCACCGCAAAGACAGCGGACATGACCATGCTGCTCGAACAATTTTCAAAGCAGCCGATTGAACGCATTGTATTTACGAAGGCAGATGAGACGGACACGTATGGCGCTTACGTCAACATAGCTGAACGAACGAATATTCCGTTTAGTTATGTTACGACAGGACAGAACGTGCCGGACGATTTAAAGCTGTTTGAAGCAGAAGACGTCATTCGGCTCTTACTAGGAGAGTAGACAAATGATGGACCAAGCGCAAGCGTTACGCCGTTTAGTCGCTCGCAAGAGTGTGGAACCAAATGAGGCGGATAACAGGAAAAGTACGACAGCAGGTGCCCGTGTGATCACGGTTACAAGTGGCAAAGGCGGCGTCGGAAAGTCCAACTTTTCGATAAATTTTGCGCTGGCACTACAAGAGTGTGGGCTCCGTACGCTAGTGTTCGATGCCGACATTGGCATGGCTAACATTGATGTACTACTCGGGTCACGGGCAACTGTCCATCTTGTACATGTCATGCAGCAACGAAAGAGCTTGCAAGACATTATTCAGATTGGCCCGCGTGGACTGCATTACATTCCAGGAGGCTCTGGGTTTACCGATTTGCTTGATTTGCCTACGGAGCAGCTAGAATCGTTTTTGCAGCAGATGGAGGCGCTGGCAGATCGGTACGACGTTATTTTGTTTGATACAGGTGCAGGGCTTAGCAAAGAAACGATACGCTTTATATCTGCTGCTGATGAAACATTCGTCGTCACGACTCCTGAACCGCCATCCATTGCGGATGCTTATGCATTAATTAAAGTCGTTTCCGGCATGTTCAGTGATACGCAGTTTCGACTTGTCATCAATCGGGCAATGGATTGGAACGAAGGACAACAGACTGCTAACAAATTGCAGTCTGTAGCCCAGCAATTCTTAAAGATTGAACTGCCGACACTCGGCTATCTCTTTGATGATCCGCTCGTCATGCAAGCTGTGAAAAAGCAAATGCCATTTAGTTTGCTTTACCCGGACAGTATCGTTTCCAAACAAATCCGACAGCTTGCACAAGTGTATGTGAAGGGTCAACAGCAGACCGATCATAACCATAACGGCGGTGTGAAGCAGTTTTTGCACAAGTGGTTGCGCCGATGGTCCAACTAGTGAAGAGTTACGCTCACATGAATGGTGCTTTAAAAGTAATTATTTAGCAGAAGTCCATGTCATAAGGAGTGTGGTGCGGGATGACAACGAAGAAAGTGCTTGTCGTGGACGATTCAGCTTTCATGCGAAAAATAATTTCTGATTTAATCGCACAAGACGCTTCTTTCGATATCGCGGGTACAGCGAGTAATGGCATTGAGGCGCTGGAGAAAATCCAGCAGTTGCGGCCTGACGCGGTTACGTTAGACGTTGAGATGCCGATTCAAAACGGACTAGAAGCTTTACAGCGAATAATGGGGGAATGTCCTACTCCTGTTATTATGCTATCTAGCTTGACTGAAGAAGGTAGACAAGAAACGTTATCTGCCTTGGAGTATGGTGCATTCGACTTCGTGTGCAAGCCCAGCCCTAGTAGTGGGATGGGCAACATTCAGCAAGTTGGTGAAATGCTTATTGAAAAACTGCATGCTGCTATCACCTCTTATGAGCGTAGACAGCAGTTGCAAGCGATTCAAGCTCAAGTAGAGGCAAGACAGCGTGAGCTAAGCGAGCAGACTGAACAGGCGTTGAATGCTGCGAGAAATCGTACTAATGAAGAGAAGCGTATTGCTGCAGCACATACACAGGTAAACAAACGCATTGAGCCGATTCAGGTTCCGCATGCGCCTATAGCTAAAGTCGAACAGGTTAACGATAAGCCTAACGATAAGCCTAACGATAAGCCAAAGGGGAAGCCGCTAGTGGCGGATTCTCCATTAACAGGACAGCAGCACATACATAAACGTAATGAACCTAAACATAGCACAGGACAAAGAAATGAACTTAGCTTAGCTCCTAAAGATCGCACCAGTGGACAGGCAGTGGCACCTAGCACTGCTCCAATTGCTAGAAAGCAAGCAGAGCGGGTTCAGGATATTCAAGAGCACGTACAACACGAACCGAAAATAAAAGGCTCAACAAGCGGAAAGAAATCATTCCGTCACATTTTGGCAATCGGCACCTCTACAGGAGGACCAAGGGCATTAAAGGAATTACTGTCCAATTTGCCAAAGCAGCTTCCGGCTCCGGTACTTATCGTGCAGCATATGCCGCCCAATTTTACGAATTCACTGGCACAACGATTAAATACATACAGTGAGCTCGATGTGTGTGAAGCACAAGAAGGCGACATTTTGCAAGCAGGAACCGTGTATGTCGCACCTGGGGGACTGCACATGACAGTATGTGCAAACACAGACGGAACTTATGGCATTCGACTGATGAAGACGGAGCCGCGTTCTGGCCATCGCCCTTCTGTTGACTCCTTGTTCGAATCGTTGCTCCCGTTGAATCGCCTTGAACGTCATCTCGTTCTGTTAACAGGTATGGGAAGTGATGGTGCTAAGATGATGAATCAATTGTACAAGCAAGGTGTTAAATCGACGTTTGCTGAAAGCGAACAAAGCTGTGTTGTGTACGGTATGCCTCGTGCGGCGATAGAACTGGGATGTGTGTCTTGCATCGTACCTTTGCACGAAATGGCGGATGCCGTCGCAAACGCAATGAAATAAGGCGGTTATCGCCTTGCAATCCGTTGAAAGGGGTGTTCTAGCATGGATTTGAACCAATATTTATCCATGTTTATAGACGAAGCGAACGACCATTTGCAAGCGTTAAATGAGCACATGTTGGAATTGGAAAGCCGTCCGGACGATGTGAGCATCGTTCAAGTCATTTTTCGTTCCGCTCATACGTTAAAAGGGATGTCCGCTACGATGGGATTTGAAGATTTAGCCTCGCTGACGCACGAGATGGAAAATGTGCTTGACCTTGTGCGCAATAACCAATTGGCGATGGATGAATTTATATTCGATGCTCTGTTTAAAAGCTTAGATGCGCTTGAAGCGATGGTTGCCGATATTACAGCAGGTGGTGCGGGCAAAGCCGACGTAACTCAAATTGTTGTTGCCTTGCAGTCCATTGTGCGTGGCGATTACAAGCATGCAGACTCAGCGGCAACAAGTGAACAGCAGCAGGCTGAAGACGACGCAGACACGTTGGACGAGTTTCAGCGTTCGATCTTAGAGCAATCGGTTGAAGCTGGCTTGCACGTCTATCATATGCGCGTTCAACTACGAGAAGATTGCGTACTTAAAGCAGCTCGAGCATACATGGTGTTCCAAGTGTTAGGGCCGCATGGGGAAGTCGTTAAATCGACACCGCCAGCGCAAGACATCGAACAAGATAAGTTTGACGGCAGTTTTCATGTCTTTTTCGTAACGACTACGGAAGCGGCTGTGCTTGAAAAGGAAGTCGGAACGGTGTCCGAGCTGGAGAGCGTTCACGTAACTTCGCTTGGTTTAGAAGATATAAAGCAATGGAATGACCGCATTCAAGCGCTGTCAGGCAAGCAAGAAGTGGCAGCGACAGCAGTTGTTGAGCAACAGGCTGCACCGCAAAATGGTTCGGCACCTGCGAACGCAGCTGCGGGAGGAATGAAAGAAGATCCGGCAGCGACGAGTGCTAAAACAATTGCTGCGACGGCAAATAAAGCTGTGCAAAATCGGACGATTCGGGTAGACATTGATCGTTTGGACGTACTGATGAACTTGCTTAGCGAAATGTTGATTGATCGTGTGCGGTTGGAGAAGATAGCAGGCGATTTGAAACAGAATGAGCTGACGGAGACGGTTGAGCATTTGACGCGTGTAAGCTCTGATTTGCAAAATATCGTGTTGAAAATGCGCATGGTTCCGATCGATGTTGTGTTCAATCGCTTTCCGCGGATGGTACGTGATTTAGCGAAATCGCTCGATAAGAAAGTAGATTTCGTCATTACAGGCGCTGACACGGAATTAGATCGAACGGTCATTGATGAGATCGGTGATCCGCTTGTTCATTTGCTGCGCAACGCTGTTGACCACGGTATCGAACCGATATCGGATCGTATTGCTGCTGGCAAATCAGAAACGGGCACAGTGAATTTGCGTGCTTACCATAACGGTAACCATGTATTTATTGAAATTGAGGAAAATGGACGCGGTATTAATCGTGAACTTGTGCTGAACAAGGCGATGAAAAATGGCATTGTTACACAAGAAAAGGCAGCTTCGATGAGTGATGAGCAGGTGTATCAGTTGCTGTTTGCTTCCGGGTTCAGTACTGCCGAAAAAGTATCAGACGTTTCAGGACGCGGTGTTGGTCTAGATGTCGTTAAGTCTAAAATTACATCGCTTGGTGGACATGTCATTATCGAGTCGAAGCTTGGACATGGAACAAAGTTTATTGTTCAGTTACCGCTTACACTGTCGATTTTGTCCGCGATGCTGTTCCGACTCGGCAACGAAAAATACGCCATTCCGTTGACTTCCATTGTGGAGACGGGAATGGTATCCAAACAGCAAATTCGTCGTTTACACGGCGGTATGCGAATGATCGATTACCGCGACAGCGTAATACCATTGCTGTCCCTGAGTGCATTGTTTGACTGCACGGAATATTCCGATTTCCAAGAAGAAGAAATTGAGATCATTATTGTCCGTAAAGGAGAGCGTCTGGCGGCGCTCGCGATTGATGATTTCATTGGTCAAAGTGAAATTGTGCTTAAACCGCTTGGAAATTATTTAAAATCGGTCCCAGGTATATCGGGCGCTACTATTTTAGGTGATGGACAAGTTGCACTTATTGTTGATCCTAACGCATTGCTGAAATAAACGATGAATAAGGGGGATGACACAGATGGCAGAAGAGTTGAAAGTAGTCGTGTTCTCGCTGGCTCATGAAGAATACGGCATTGAAGTAGAAAAAGTTAAAACGATCGAGCGTATGACGCCGATTACACGTGTACCAAAGACGTACGATTTTATTAAGGGTGTTATCAATTTACGTGGGGTCGTTGTACCTATCATTGATTTGCGTGGACGATTTGGCTTGCCGGAATCTGAATTCACGGATCAAACGCGAATTATTATCGTCACTCATCAAGAATTAGAAGTTGGCTTTATCGTAGATGCAGCGAGTGATGTTATGGATATTAACGAAGACAGCATAGAACCAGCACCGGAAGTAGTTGGCGGTATTCAAGCGAAATATTTGCGCGGCGTGGCCAAAATCGGTGATAATCGTTTACTGATTATGCTGAATTTGACTGAAGTATTGCACAAGAGCGAAATTGTTAAGCTTGAACAATTAGAGGTGTAAACTGGTGCACCTTTACGAATCGCTCGGTGAATTTAAGATGGACGTTCTCAAGGAAGTCGGAAATATAGGTGCCGGCAACGCCGCAACGGCACTTTCTCGACTAATGAATGTTCCGGTGGATATGGCAGTGCCTAATGTTCGCTTAATGCCCTTCGAATGCATTGCCGATGAAGTAGGGGGACCTGAACAGGTCGTTATCGCCATTTACTTCCGAGTAGAAGGCGAGGTACCAAGCCATCTCTTCTTCATGTTTGAACTAGAGGCTGCAAAAATGCTACTGGCTCGGTTATCGTCGCTACAAATGGAGGATGGAGTAGATTTTTCTGAAATGGAAATATCCGCTCTAGGTGAAATCGGCAACATTTTAGCAGGATCCTACTTGTCATCATTAGCTGATTTTACGAAACTTTACATGTCGCCAACTGTGCCACAATTGGCTATCGACATGGCAGGAGCAGTATTAAATTACGGACTGCTTCAGTATGGCGAAATGGGAGACAGTGCCCTGTTAATCGACACTAAATTTTTGCAAGATGGCAATGAAGTGCAAGGAACGTTTTTCTTAATTCCGGATCCAGACTCTTTTTCGAAAATATTCGCTGCATTGGGAGTGCCATACGAATGATTGAGGAGTCAACGGTTGTCAAAGTCGGTATGGCCGACCTCAATGTTTGCCGTTCGGGATCGATTCGTACGACCGGATTAGGCTCATGCGTCGGATTAACGTTATACGATCCTGTTGCCAAAGTTGCGGGAATGGCGCATGTGATGCTTCCGTCATCGGAAATTGCACGTGAAGGCGCTCGCAACATTGCCAAATATGCCGATACGGCCATACCGGAGTTGATCCGACGTATGACGATCGAAGGGGCTAAGCTCGTACGTTTAGAAGCGAAAATGGCAGGTGGCGCACAAATGTTTGCCTTTCATTCTAGCAACGATATGATGCGTATTGGTCCACGAAATGTAGAATCATGCAAACAAGCATTACAGTTGCAAGGCATTCCGTTGTTGGCAGAAGATACAGGTGGCAACTATGGTCGCACGATCGAGCTTTCATGTGAAAGCGGAATGTTAAACATTCGCAGCGTACAAAAGGGTGTAAAGGAATTATAACGATGATAGGAACAATACGTTGGAATCTAGTTAGTGGAACAATTGGTTTTGTTATCACATTTATGGCATCCATCAACAGTAATATTTGGTTCACGAGTTTGCTTCGAGGTGTAGTTGCTTTTGTTGCATGGTTTGCACTTTGCTTTCTACTGCGATATGCAATGGGCACTATGCTTAATCCGCAAGGGAGTAAACAGGCTAAAGGCCCAGTGTCACAGGTGTCTAGTGATGGGAAGGGAAGATTGGTTGATTTAAAAACACCGGATGAGTCGGACAGCTTGCAAGATTTATTGCGCGGAACGTCTAACCACACGGCTTCTGACAACGATGCTGCTCAAACAGATGGAGCAGAACAATCATTTCAACCATTAAAACCGCCGAAACTAGTCAGCAAACAACCTATGGATGCTGAGCAATTAGCGCAAGCCGTTCGTCACTTAGCACAAAAGTAAGGAGGCTGAATATCGGTGAGCGTGCAGAAATTAAATCAATGTTCGCATTACGAGTTGTGGTTGCGCTGGAAAGAACATGACGAGCAAGAAGCAAAAAAACAACTCATTGAAATTTATTTGCCGATCGTCGAATTCGTCTCCAATCGATTGGCCGCGGGCTTGCCGCGTAACGTAAGCAAGGACGACTTGGCAAGTAATGGCGTAATGGGGCTTATTGATGCGATCGAAAAATTCGATTATCAACGTGGTCTGCAATTCGAAACTTACGCTTCTTGGCGCGTTCGCGGGTCCATTTTGGACGGATTGCGTCAGGGGGACTGGGTTCCTCGTTCTGTTCGAGAAAAGGCCAAAAAGATAGAGGAAGCGTATCAGCATCTGGAGCAGCATTATTTGCGTAATGTAAGCGATTCTGAAATGAGCGACTACTTGAACGTCAGTGAAAAAGAGTTTCATGGGATGCTACAGGATGTCGCTATTATGTCTTTATGCTCGTTGGAAGATCCGATCCGAGAAGAAGAGTCGGAAACACGCATTTCACTTTTAGTGGATGAAAAGGCTGTAAATCCTGAATTCAAAGTGAACGAACATTATTTAAAAGAATCGCTTGTATATGGTATTGAGAAATTAACCGAAAAAGAGCGAATGGTCATTTCTTTGTTCTACTACGAGGATTTGTCGCTTAGCGAAATCGCTGAAGTGATGCAACTGTCACCTTCCCGGATTTCACAGCTGCATTCCAAAGCCATTTTGCGACTACGTACGGCCTTAGAAAAAAACAAGGAAATGCTAATGGAAGCTTAACCGCTTAACCGCGCTTCACGAAAGGGGGATATTTCGTGAGTATGACATTGGCGTTAGAAGACTACATAGATATTACATTCTCAGAGCATAAGCTACATGCCTACTTACATTTTGTGAAATATGATGAATCGTTTGGATGCACGTTCGAACAATTGGAATCGTTTGTACGCAGTCACGAGGTACGGTTTGGTGTACTAACTAAAGTGCTGCAAGAAATCGCTTCTAATCCAGTTGCCTTTAAGCAAGGAGCTACGATGATTGCAGAAGGCAAGCCGTCTGTCAGTGGGGAAGATGGATACATTCGTATGCTAATAAAAAGTGGTGAGCAAGAACAACGACCGCTTGAGCATGAGGATGGTACTGTGGATTTGAAACAGGTGAAAAACCTGGACAACATTCTTAAAGGTCAACGTATTGCTCAACGCATTCCAGCTCGTCCGGGCATTGCGGGTATAGATGTAACCGGTGAACCATTAAAGAGTAAAGACGGAAAAGAGGCACGTTTTAAAATCGGTAAAAATGTTGTCGTGGATCAAGACGGCAACTTTATGTACGCGACGATTGATGGACTTATCGCGCGTACCGATCGAGAAAAAATTAACGTGTTCCCCGTATACGAAGTGAACGGAGATGTCGATTATCGCACGGGCAACATTGACTTCGTAGGCACCATCGTCATCCGTGGTAACGTATTGACAGGCTTTACGGTAAAGGCTTCTGGAGACATTCGGGTTTATGGTGGAGTTGAAGGTGCACTTATCGAAGCGCTCGGTTCGGTTGAGGTTACGGGTGGTATTATTGCAGGAAACAAAGGATTAGTTAAAGCGGGACATAACGTAAAATGCTCGTTTATTCAAGAAGCTAACGTTAGTGCGTTTAACGATGT
This sequence comes from Paenibacillus sp. 481, assembly GCF_021223605.1. Taxonomy (NCBI): domain Bacteria; kingdom Bacillati; phylum Bacillota; class Bacilli; order Caryophanales; family Paenibacillaceae; genus Paenibacillus; species Paenibacillus sp. 481. The sequence continues at coordinate 422,456 of NZ_CP075175.1, read as the reverse complement.
TCTCGTTACGCAAAGCATATTGCATTCTCATATTCGAGCAGGTAAGCAAGTGGCTTGCAATGGTACTAAAGGACTTATCGTTGGCGGCATTATACAGGCTGGTGAGCGTGTATCTGCACGAACGATCGGGAATACGATGTCCACGGCTACTGTCTTAGAAGTTGGCGTCCAGCCAGATTTACGCAACGAGCTAACACAACTTCGCAGCAATTTAAGAACGAGCATAGACGGCTTAGAAAAAACCGAAAAAGCACTTCGTTTGCTTGATCAGCTTGCTTCTACTGGCCAATTGACAGGTGAGAAGCTCGGTTTGCGTATAAAGCTTAATTCTACAAAAAAGCAAGTTGTGCAGGAACAAACGGAAATAAGAGATCGTATTTTTGAAATCGAGAAAATGCTTGAGGATACGACAACAGCACGTGTCGACGTGTTTAATGTTATTTATGGCGGATCCAAAATTGTAATTGGTCGTAACACTCGCTTTGTTAAGGATGCTTCTAAAAGAGTGACGTTCCGGCTTAGCGAAGGCGACATTGTCATGAATGCATATCAATAGTTCTAAGAATGAACGATTTATAAGTCTATTGCGTTGCACGATGCACACCACTTTGAGTGTTAACACTCGTTATATAGGGGTGATAGGATGAGTCTAAAATCGATAGAACTACAAATTGCTATACCACGGACAAACGAGGCTTCGAATATACAGCAGCAACTTCATCAACGACCGACAACCGATCAAATGCTGTTAAATGAGCAGACGGCGAAGCTGACGGAATCAAACCGGAAAAAGAGCGAGAAAATCGACGAAACGGCTGAAAGTCGTATTCGGGATCAGGAGCAGCGTTCCGGTAGTCAGCATAACCAGCATGCTAAGGGCCAGAAGCAGGATAATCAAGAGCAGTTGACTGATTATCCTGCTAAACCTGCCAAACATCCTTATAAAGGAAATCACATTGATTATTCATGCTAATGAATGAGGCAATACGTGCTTGATAGAAGGAGGAGACGCATGAGCGATCCTTGGATATATATTGTGCTGCTTGGTGCTGTAGTGGTGATGTTCGGATGGTTTCGAGCTCAAAAGGTGACAGACGGAAGCACAGCTAATACGCAACGCAATATGGAAGAAACACTTGAGCACTATGTGGAAGAAGTAGCAGCTGAAAATGAAAAGCTTGTTACGATTATCGAGCGAATGAAAAAAGAGGGCGAGCTACGCGACGATGCATTGCGCCGTCGTATGGACGCTTTAGAGGCAAAGTGGGAGCAAGCGAGTGTGATCGCCCATGAGGAAGAGCAGCGTGCAACTTTAGCTGCTACGATCCCTTCGGCTACGCAAGCTGTTGAGCCTGTATCGCCGCAATCAATGGTTGCATCGATGAAGGCTGCTACAGTTAAGTCTTCTGAGTATGCTATTGTAGGCGAACCGAATACAGAAAGCGATATGGCTTCAGCGCTCTCGGCAGTACCTACTTCCGAGGCTGAGGCGATTGTGGAAACGGCAACTCCATCGATACGAGAGCGATATGCCGATCTCTTTGCTCTAATGGAAGAAGGAGTTCCCGAGGAACAGATTGCTGAACGGTTAGCTATGCCACGAGGCGAAGTGCAGCTTGTCATTCAGTTGGCGAAAGCAGGCGGTGCGGTGTGATTAAAGATAAAAATTTTATTGTGGGCATCGGAGCGGGTATGATAATCGGTGCTATTTTACTTCAATTAAGCTTGATTGGAGAACGAGCGTCGAAACCGATGAGTGAGCAAGCATTACGTCGTGCTGCGGATCAAGCCGGCTTTGATCTTGTAGCGCGAGGAAACGTTGCTAATGAATTATCACTACAAGGACAAAAAGATACAGCCAATGTATCAGAACATAAACGAGCAGCCGACAGTAAAGCTGTTTCATCTGGAACTGCCGTATCATCTTCTGAAGATAGCAAAGTCACAAAGGGAAATGCATCGGCAACAGGTCAACCGAATAAGCAGCCTGCTTTGCCCACAGACGCAACGAAACCATCAGCAAAAGATAAAGTTTCTTCTGTCAAACAATCCGAGACATCTCAGATTACGGTTAAAGTTGCTGCTCAAAGTGGATCTTCTGAAGTTGCGGCGCAATTGGCGAAAGCAGGTGTCGTCGCGAGCGCGGACGCGTTTGAAGGATTCATTTTCAAACATAAGAAGCAGCGTAAGCTCCGCACAGGAACATTCGTTTTTAATGTTCCTGCCGAGATGGCGGATGTATTGGAAATTATTACGAGTCACCCGAACGGCTAAACGATAAATACGTTTGTCCGTTTGACGTTCGAATACCGCTCTAAGAAAAATGTGCCCCATTTTTCAGGGCGGTTTTTTTGTGGATGTACAATCATGATAAAATGATGACAAAGCAGTGACTTTGTCATGATATGCATGCAAATTTGTTGCAACTAATAGGCTGTTATGGTATATTAATTGACGGTGTTGATAACACACGCCGATTAATTTTATTAAGGGTGCTTGCTGTCGCGTTAAGTGCGGCAAGTCTTAGTAAGAAATGCCGTCGGCGGCGGATAAATAACCATATTAGGAGGTGAAGTGAAGATGGCAGTTATTTCCATGAAACAGCTTTTAGAAGCTGGTGTACACTTTGGTCACCAGACTCGTCGCTGGAACCCAAAAATGGATAAATATATCTTCACAGAACGTAACGGGATTTACATCATTGACTTGCAAAAGACAGTGAAAAAAGTAGAGGAAGCTTACAATTTTGTAAAATCCCTCGCTGGTGAAAACGGAACAGTATTGTTCGTTGGAACTAAGAAGCAAGCTCAAGACTCTGTTAAAGAGGAAGCTGAGCGCGCTGGTATGTACTTCATCAACCAACGTTGGTTGGGCGGTACATTGACTAACTTCCAAACAATCCAAAAGCGTGTTGATCGCTTGAAGAAGCTTGAAACTATGGAACAAGACGGTACATTCGAATTGTTGCCTAAGAAAGAAGTTATCTTGCTTCGCAAAGAGAAAGACCGTTTGGAGAAGTTCTTGGGCGGTATCAAGAACATGAAAGAATTGCCAAGCGCATTGTTCGTAATCGATCCACGTAAAGAGCGTATTGCAGTTGCAGAAGCTCGTAAATTGGGTATCCCAATCGTTGGTATCGTTGATACGAACTGTGATCCGGACGAAATCGACTACGTTATCCCTGGTAACGACGACGCGATCCGTGCGGTTAAATTGCTTACTGCGAAAATGGCTGATGCTATCATCGAAGCTAACCAAGGCGAGCAAACAACAGCTTAATTACGAACGTGTAAATTGGATGATTAAAAGGGTGGTTGGCAGGTGATTCACCTCTCACCGCCCTTTTTTAAGGTAAACTAACATGCGCGTCTGCACGTACATAGGTGTTACGTCAGACGGCCAATATATTGATGGAGGGTATACAACATGGCAGTTAATGCGAGTGCTGTAAAAGAGTTGCGCGAAAAAACAGGCGCAGGTATGCTTGATTGCAAAAAGGCATTGGAAGCAACAGACGGTAACATCGAAAAGGCGATCGAATTCTTGCGTGAAAAAGGCCTTGCAGCAGCAGCTAACAAAGCTGGCCGCATCGCTACAGAAGGTGTATGCGAATCTTACATCCACGCTGGCGGACGTATCGGCGTATTGGTAGAAATCAACTGCGAAACAGACTTCGTAGGTAAAACAGAGCAATTTAAAGAGTTCGCACGCGACGTTGCTATGCACATCGCTGCATCCGCTCCTAGATTCGTAAGCCGTGATGAAGTATCTGCGGAAGAGATCGAAAAAGAAAAAGAAATTTTGAAGGCTCAAGCTTTGAACGAAGGCAAGCCTGAGAAAATCGTTGAAAAAATGGTTGAAGGTCGCATCAGCAAGTACTACGAAGAGTTCTGCTTGTTGGAGCAATCATTCATTAAAGATCCAGACAAAACGATCGAAACATTGTTGAAAGAAAAAATCGCTACAATTGGCGAAAACATCTCAATCCGTCGTTTCGTTCGTTTCGAATTGGGCGAAGGCTTGGAGAAAAAAGTAGATAACTTTGTTGAAGAGGTAATGGCACAAGCAAACTTGTAATCCTCACTTTAGGAATGCAAAACGCATAGTAGCTAATTAGCAATCAACAGACGCGCTAAAAGTTGGAACACATTGTGTTCCTTCTTTTTTAGCGCCGTATGAAAATAGTGGAGGGTATACATTGGAACAACCGGTTTATAAACGCATCGTACTGAAAGTTAGCGGGGAGTCGTTGGCAGGTCAAGCGGGCTACGGCATTGAGTCCGAAATGATCAATTCCATTGCTGAGCAAGTTAAGGAAGTCGTGGAAATGGGTGTAGAAGTCGCAATCGTTTGCGGCGGAGGAAACATTTGGCGCGGCATTGCAGGAAGCGAAAAAGGAATCGACCGTGGTACGGCTGACTACATGGGCATGCTTGCTACAGTCATGAACTCGCTTGCATTACAAGATGCGCTCGAACAAATCGGCGTGCCGACCCGTGTTCAAACTTCGATTGCCATGCAGCAAATTGCGGAACCATACATCCGCCGTCGTGCGATTCGTCACTTGGAAAAAGGGCGTGTTGTTATTTTTGCAGCAGGTACGGGTAATCCGTTCTTCTCAACAGATACAACAGCAGCGCTTCGTGCAGCGGAAATCGAAGCAGACGTTATTTTGATGGCGAAGAACAAAGTTGATGGTGTGTACTCTGCTGATCCGTTTAAAGATGAGACAGCTGAGAAATTCGATCAATTGACATATATGGAAGTGCTTAACCGCAATTTGGGTGTTATGGATGCTACAGCTTCCTCGCTTTGCATGGATAACAACCTTCCGCTTATTGTGTTTGCGATTACTGAGCAAGGAAACATTAAGCGTGTTGTTCGTGGAGAAAAGATCGGAACGATTGTTAAAGGGAGTGTTGATTAATGCCACAAGCAATTAAGAAAAATGCAGAAGAGCGCATGGAGAAAGCGATCGGATCGCTAAAACGTGACTTGTCGACACTTCGTGCAGGACGTGCAACACCAGCTTTGCTCGATCGCGTGCAAGCTGAGTACTACGGCGCATTAACGCCAATCAATCAGTTGGCGAACATTAATACACCTGACTCCCGTACACTAATGATCCAGCCATGGGACAAATCTTCCTTGGCAGATATTGAGCGTGCGATTTTGAAGTCAGACCTTGGCTTAACGCCACAAAACGACGGTACAATGATTCGCCTTACAATTCCAGCGTTGACAGAAGAGCGTCGTCAAGAGCTCGTTAAGCAAACGAAGAAGTTCGGCGAAGAGAGCAAGGTTGCAATTCGTAACGTTCGTCGTGATGCAAATGATGACGTTAAGAAATTGGAAAAAACAACAATTTCCGAAGATGAGTCACGTCGCCATCAAGAAGATATTCAAAAGTCGACGGATAAATTTATCGCTGAAGTGGATAAAGTATTGGCAGCGAAGGAAAAAGAAATTTTGGAAGTTTAAGACAATGCAGCATTTTATGCCCCTCCGCACGGTGGGGTTTATTGTCTTTTTTTAAAGCCTTCAGCTTTAACGAAACCGATGTACAAATAGGCTTCGACAGAAGGTTTTTTATCACCGGGTTGGAGGAGACCGAATGATTAAGCGATTCCAAGCGTGGCTGCAGCAAAAGGAACAGAGCAGCAAACCGCAGGAACTGACGCGCGACAACGTTCCAGAACATGTAGCAATTATAATGGACGGCAACGGACGTTGGGCAAAACATCGTGGCTTGCCGCGCGTAGCTGGGCATCATAACGGAATGAAGGCCGTTAAACGGGTAACAATTGCCGCCAATGATATGGGCATTAAGGTGCTCACCATGTATGTTTTCTCAACTGAAAATTGGAAGCGTCCCAAAGATGAAGTCGATTTTCTAATGAAGCTCCCACAGGAGTTTCTTGCAATTGAATTGGATGAGCTCATCGAAAAAAATGTGCAAGTACGTATGATGGGTTATCGAGAAGATTTGCCAGAACATACGCTTCGCGCGCTGGAAGAAGCGGAGCGAAAAACAAAACATAACACAGGGCTCATACTCAATTTTGCCTTGAATTACGGCAGTCAACGGGAAATCGTCGAAAGTGTTCGTCACATCGCTCGCGAAGTTGAAGCAGGTAGACTGAACGTAGACGATATCGAAGAAGCAACGATACATTCGCACTTGCTGTCCAACGGCTTGCCTGATCCTGATCTGCTCATTCGCACAAGTGGAGAATTGCGTTTAAGCAACTTCATGCTATGGCAACTGGCATACAGCGAGCTATGGTTCACCGATATATATTGGCCGGATTTCAATGAACAACATTTGAGGGAAGCTGTAATCGAATACCAAAGACGCTCCCGAAGATACGGTGGACTACAATAGGTTGGAGGATCTAACTCTATGAAACAACGCATCATTACGGGCCTAATTGCTGGTTCACTATTTGCTGCGCTATGCATAATTGGCAGTGTACCGTATCAGCTGTTGCTGCTTGCGATGGCATGTATCGGATATTTTGAATATGCCCGTATGCATCATGACAAACGATTTGATACATCCACGATTATCGGCTATATCGCCGTTTTTGGACTGGTTATACCATGGTCCCATTGGGGGATATCATGGCCAATATCGGTGGAGTCTATCATGTGGTTAGCCATGTTTGCGTTGCTGTGCATGACTGTCCTTACAAAGAACAAAGTGCCGATTCAAACGGTAGCTCTGCTATGGATAGGTGCTTTTTATATCGGGATCGGCTTTAAATATATGATGTTAACTCGCACTGGAATGGGAGCCGATGGATTGTTCTGGACACTTATGCTGTTTTCAAGCATCTGGGCATCTGATATCGGCGCTTATTTTATAGGACGAGCTATTGGCAAGCATAAACTATGGCCAGCCATAAGCCCTAATAAAACGATTGAAGGTGCAGTCGGAGGAGTAATTGCGTCAGTTCTTAGTGCTGTTATATTTGCACTTGTTCGTCCCGACGTATTATCGATGGTAACAGCAGTTGGCATCGGCTTGGCCGCAGCCGGAGCAGGTCAAATGGGCGATCTCATTCAATCTGCCTTTAAGCGTGTACGTGGCGTCAAAGATTCAGGAGCACTATTTCCAGGTCATGGTGGGATACTTGACCGCGTCGATAGCTGGATCATTGTGTTTCCGCTCGTCCACATATTAGGTTTGCTTGCAACATAGAATGTGTACAATGATGACAGAAGAGGTGGACGGATGAAACGGATTGCCGTACTAGGCTCAACAGGTTCCGTTGGAACACAGACATTGGACGTCGTGCTGCAACACCCAGAACATTTTAAGGTTGAAGCTTTAGCAGCAGGCCGAAACGCAGCGCTCATTGTTGAGCAGGCGCATCGTTTTCAACCGCGTAAAGTATCGGTACAAGACCGGGCAACAGCGGACCAAATTCGGGAGCAATTACCGCAGGGTACTGAGCTGTTCTACGGTGAAGAGGGACTAATAGAAGTGGCTGCTCATACAGAAGCGGACACTGTGGTTACCGCTGTTATGGGGAGCGTCGGCTTACATTCAACATTAGCTGCAATCGAACAAGGCAAGACGATTGCACTAGCTAATAAGGAAACGCTTGTAACGGCAGGGCATCTTGTAACCCAAGCCGCCAAACGTAAAGGCATCACGCTTATGCCTGTTGACAGCGAACATTCAGCTATTTTCCAATGCTTAAATGGGGAATCACTGGACACGATTCGAACGATGACATTAACGGGCTCCGGTGGTAGTTTCCGCGACCTGAACCGTCAACAATTAGAGGGCGTGACAGTGGAGCAGGCACTTAAACATCCCAATTGGTCAATGGGTGCTAAAATTACAATTGATTCCGCAACAATGGCCAATAAAGGTTTAGAAGTTATCGAGGCGCACTGGCTATTCGGTGTTCTATACGAGCAAATTGACGTTCTGATTCATCCAGAAAGCATCATTCATTCATTCGTTGAATTTAAAGACGGCAGTATTATGGCGCAGATGGGCGTCCCAGATATGCGTGTACCGATTCAGTATGCATTGACTTATCCTGAACGCATCCACAATCCTGCTCCTTCACTTAACTTGGCGCAAATTGCTCAACTTCACTTCCGCGAATTGGATTTGGCACGGTATCCGATGGTCGGTTATGCTTATGAGTGTGGCAAGTTAGGCGGCACGGCTACGACCGTGTTTAACGCAGCGAATGAAATTGCAGTTGCTCGTTTTTTACGAGGAGAAATTAGCTTTCTTGATATTGAACGGATTGTCGAAAAAGCAATATCGCAGCATGTACCTATTTCGCATCCGTCACTAGAAGCAATCGAGGAAATCGATCAGCAAACGCGCAAACAAGCAATGAGCAATGGATAGCATCTAGATCACTGAGGCGGGTTCACTTGTGCGCGGTCAGACAATAATGATAATCTAGAAGACATACGGCCACCCCGAATCGTAAAGGAGGATGCAATCCTGTGGAAATGGTGCAAGTTGTATTTTTAACCGTACTCGTCTTTTTCGTGCTCGTAACCATTCATGAATGGGGACATTATTATTTTGCTAAGCGGGCAGGTATATTAGTACGAGAGTTCGCGATCGGTTTTGGCCCGAAAGTCTTTTCGCACAAACGTGACGAAACCCGGTTTACACTTCGTTTGCTTCCGCTTGGTGGATTTGTGCGCATGGCGGGGGAAGACCCTGAAATTGTTGAGGTTCAACCTGGACAAACTGTAGCACTTCGCCTTGATGGGAACAAGGTAACGAAGCTGTTTTTAGACCAACTGGATTTGCGGAAAAATGTAGTGCGCGGCGAAGTCGAACATATCGACTTGGAGCATACGCTTAAAGTGAGGCTTCAAGTAGAAGGTGAAGTCGTTACATACGATATTCACCCGAAAGCGATGATGGTATTAAAAGGTCAAGACATTCAAATTGCGCCTTTTGAGCGTCAATTTGGCAGCAAAACGGTAGCACAGCGTGCGCTTTCTATATTTGCTGGCCCGCTAATGAACTTTATATTAGCGTTCGTGCTATTTATTGCTTACATTTTACAAATGGGTGTGCCTGTAGAAAATCCTACACATGTACGATTAGCTGACGTGTCAGACGATAAGCCAGCGGCAAGGGCTGGTTTGCTTAAGGGAGATCTCGTCGAGCAAATTAATGGCATACCAATCGGTGCAGACATAAATAAACTCGTCACGCTTATTTCCGAATCAGAAGGAAAAGAAATGACTTGGGTCGTGTTGCGTGGTCAAGAGCGACTCGAAGTGAAGCTGACGCCAGAGCATATTAAAGGTCATCAGGGTGGTAAAGTTGGTATTACACCGTCTACTCCGATGCGATCTGCTTCATTTACGGAAACGTTTAAATTTGCTGGCAAAGCAATGGTCAACACAACGGAACGTATTTTTGAAGGTTTCCGGATGCTCATTTTCGGACAGTTTACTTTAGATGATCTTGGCGGACCGGTTCGAACATTCGAGCTTACAGGGCAAATAGCGAGCAAAGGCATTGAGCAATTGACGTATTGGGCTGCTATTTTGAGCTTATACTTAGGTATTTTCAACTTATTACCAATTCCTGCGTTGGACGGTAGCCGACTCGTATTTTTAGGCATTGAAGCATTACGAGGTAGGCCTGTTGATCCGAATCGGGAAAGTACCGTGCATTTTATCGGTTTTGCGATGATTATGCTCCTTATGTTGGTAGTAACATACAATGATATATTGCGTTTAGTTAAAGGTTAGTTTAGGGTAAGACGTACATTTAGCATACGACCGAGTACGGGGAATATCTCACATCAGCTAGGTCAAAGCTTCGGGAGGATTTAGAACCTTATGTCTAAGGAGAAACAATTCGTTACGGAAATTACGCCTCAACAAGAGGATTTTTCAAGATGGTATATCGACGTTATCAAAAAAGCGGAATTGATGGATTATTCACCAGTACGTGGATGTATCGTATTCCGTCCAGATGGATATGAAATTTGGGAGCATATTAAAGAAGAGCTGGATCGTCGTCTTAAAGAAACGGGCCACCGCAACGCTTATTTCCCAATGTTCATTCCAGAGAGCTTCTTTCAAAAAGAAAAGGAGCACGTTGAAGGCTTTAATCCCGAGTTGCCTTGGGTAACAGAAGCAGGCGGAGAAAAGCTTGAAGAAAGATTAGCTATCCGTCCTACGTCCGAAACGATGATCGGCCATATGTATTCCAAATGGATTCAATCGTATCGTGATTTGCCAGTCCTCATTAACCAATGGGCAAACGTTGTTCGTTGGGAAAAGCGGACGCTTCCATTTTTACGTACAAGCGAGTTCATGTGGCAAGAAGGCCATACAGCTCATGAAACTGAAGTAGAAGCACGTCAAGAGACGATGCAAATGTTGGACGTGTATCGTGAATTTGTGGAAAATGTATTGGCTATGCCGGTAATCGTCGGTCAGAAGACACCTTCTGAAAAGTTTGCTGGTGCTGTTGATACGTTCTCCATCGAAGCCATGATGAAGGACGGACGCGCAGTTCAAGCGGGTACGTCGCACTACTTAGGTACCAACTTTGCTGTAGCGTTTGAGATCAAATATTTGAATCGTGAAAATACACAAGAATTCGTGCACACTACTTCTTGGGGTGTGAGCACACGCCTTATCGGATCGTTGATTATGGTGCACGGCGACGATCGTGGCCTCGTGTTGCCACCTAAAGTTGCGCCAACGCAAGTGGCAATGATTCCGATCGGCCCAGCGAAGCTGCGTGATCAAGTTATTGCTCGTGCGGATGAGTTGTTTGCAGAGTTGAAACGCGCTGGTGTTCGTGTTCGTATGGACGATCGTGCTGACGTTAGCCCGGGTTGGAAGTTCAACGAATACGAAATGCGCGGTGTACCGGTTCGTCTTGAAATCGGACCACGTGATATGGAGAACGGTGTAGTTGTACTCGTTTCCCGTGTAACAGGTGAAAAGCGTATTGTAGAACAAGCTAACCTTGTAGCTGAAGTTGAAAAAATGTTGCAAGATGTGCATAACGAAATGTTTGAGCGTGCGAAGCAATTCCGTGATCAGCATTTCTATTCGGTAGACACGTTAGACGAGATGAAAGCGCAAATGGATGAGAAGCGCGGATTTACACTTGCAGGCTGGTGTGGTTCGAACGCATGCGAAAAGCATGTTAAGGACGAGACTGGTGCGACAAGCCGTAATATTCCATTTGAGCCTCAAGTTGAAAAGACAAGCTGCCTCGTCTGCGGCGAGCAAGCGAAGCACACGGTTGTATTTGCACGTGCGTACTAAGCGTTAAGAACATGTTGCAAGTTACATGCAACAACTTGCTGTAACTTGCTTTAATAAGTTTCGGAAGAATAAGAAAAGCTTCCATCTGGGGGAATTGAACGGAGCACCGGACGATGACTCGCATGAAGGAAGCTTTTCTTTGTTCATTTTATAATCCAACCACGGGAGGAGTGTCAGACATGTCAGATAAACGACAACGATTCGAACTGCTACTGAAGCAGGCCGACATTCCAGGTGAGATGATTGATGCCTTTTTGACGGATGGCTGGATTGAGCAGGTGGAATGCAGCCGCTCCAACCGCGAATGGACGATTCATATCGGGAAAACGACTGTGCTTCCAGCAGAAGCATATCGCTCTTTCTGTTTAAAAGTTCAAGATAAAATGTCGCACATCGCGAAGATTCGCATTATTTTTCACTATGAAGATCACGTACAAAGTAGCGACATTGTAAATGCATACTGGGGCTTGTTTATGGATTGGGTGAAGCGGGAAGTGGCTTCAGTCAATGGCTGGCTTAGCCGTGCGCAAATTGAAGTGGAAAAAGACACGGTAAAGTTGACGCTTGCGGAAGCGACCTCGCTGGAGCTGGCCAAGAAAAAGCAGGTCGATGATTACATCATCAGGTTTTACCAGACGTATTTTTCCCGATTGCTACGCGTTCAGTTGCAGCTCGGGACGTTCGATTCCGATGCGTATGAAGCGTTCCAAGCGAAAATCGTGGAAGAAGAGCGCCAAGTTGTTCAACAAATTATGGAACATGCGGCGTCCGAGGCGGCTGAGGCTGCTGATGAAACGGGCGAAGCACCTGAAAAGTTGCAAGTCGGCTACGAGATTAAAGATGATCCACGACCTGTTATGGACGTGCAAGATGAAGAAAAGCGGGTAACGATACAAGGTGCTGTATTCGGTTTGGAAGTGAAAGAACTCCGTAATGGCAATACACTGTACACGTTCAACCTTTCTGATTTTTCAGATTCGATCATGATGAAAATGTTTGCCAAAACAAAAGATGATGTTAAAATGCTCAATCTTATTGCAAACGGTAAATGGGTGAAAGCACGTGGTCGTGTTGAATACGATCGCTTTATGCAAATACCAGAGCTAGTCATGATGCCGTCGGACATTATGGAAGTAACCGCCCCTGCAGAACGGAAAGATACTGCTGCAGAGAAACGGGTAGAATTTCATTTGCATACGACAATGAGTACGATGGATGGAATGGCTTCCATTGACACTTATGTTAAACAGGCTGCTAAATGGGGACACAAAGCGATTGCGGTGACCGATCATGCTAACGTGCAGTGTTATCCAGAAGCGGCTAAAGCGGCGAAAAAGCATGGCGTCAAAGTCATTTATGGTGTCGAAGCGAACGTTGTAAACGATGATATGCAAGTTGTGATGAATGCTGAGTCGCGTAATTTAAAAGAAGCGACTTATGTTGTGTTTGACATTGAGACAACAGGTTTGTCTGTGTCCAACAATAAAATAATCGAAATTGCAGGCATTAAAATGCAGGACGGTAAAGAAATCGACCGTTACTCATCTTTTGTCAATCCACACCAACGTATTCCGTATAACATTCAACAGTTAACGAACATTACGGACGACATGGTGCAGGATGCGCCGGAAGTTGATCAAGTGCTGCGTGAGTTTGTCGATTTTGTGGAAGATGCAGTTGTTGTTGCGCATAACGCACGATTTGATATGGGCTTTGTGCAGAACAACTTAAAGAAGCTTGGCTTGCCTGAGCTTACAAACCCTGTGTTGGATACACTTGAATTGGCTCGCTTATTGCATCCAACGATGAAAAATCATCGCCTCAACACGTTGGCGACTAAATATAAAGTAGCACTAGATAATCATCACCGCGCTATTGATGATACGATAGCATTGGCTGGTATTTTACAAGGGTTGTTGAACGATGCCCACCAAATTAATGGGATTGAAATGCTCGATCGTTTGAACGATTATGTCGGACAAAATTTGCGTAATGCGCGGCCGTTTCACTGCAACATTTATGCATTGAATGCCATCGGCAAAAAAAACTTATACAAGCTCGTATCGATGTCTCATACGACCTATTTCAACCGTGTGGCGTGTATTCCCAAAAGTAAACTTATGGAGTTGCGCGAAGGTTTGCTCGTCATGTCGGGTTGTGAGAAAGGCGAGTTTTTCGAGAATGTGATGAACAAATCTGTCGAGGAAGCCGAGCAAATTGCTGAGTTCTACGATGTGCTTGAAATCCAACCGGTAACGATGTACATGCATCTCGTCGAAAAAGGGTTCGTTGGCTCTTCAGCTGAAATTCAGGATGCGCTGCGCAAAGTCATTCAAATCGGACAAAAATTAGGTAAGCCTGTTGTAGCAACAGGTAACACACACTACTTGAATCCGCGCGACAAGCTGTTCCGTGATATTACGATTCATGGGATTACGGGATTTAGCCCGTTAAAAGACATTAAAAAACCAGATGCTCATTTCCGCACGACGACTGAAATGCTGCAAGAGTTCGAATTTTTAGGTAAAGAGCAGGCTTATGAAGTAGTTGTAAAAAATACGAACGAGCTTGCCGACCAATTCGAAGCGCTAGAGTTGTTCCCTGATAAACTGTTTACTCCGATTATCGAAGGTGCAGACGAAGAAATGCGCGCAACGTGCTACGATACGGCTAAACGGATTTATGGCGAACCTGTTCCGGAAATCGTCGTTAAGCGTCTGGAAAAAGAGTTGGACCCGATTATTAAGTACGGCTTCTCGGCCAACTATTTGATTTCGGAACGACTCGTAAAAAAATCGAACCAAGATGGATACTTGGTCGGTTCACGGGGATCTGTTGGCTCTTCGGTTGTGGCTACATTTTTAGGTATTTCTGAAGTTAATCCTTTACCGCCGCACTATACTTGCGGAAACGAGCAGTGCAAGTACAGTGATTGGATTACAGACGGTAGTGTGCCGAGTGGTTTTGACTTGCCAGCTAAGCCGTGTCCAAACTGCGGTAATCCGTTAAAAGGTGAAGGACAAGACATTCCGTTCGAAACGTTCCTAGGCTTTAAAGGTGATAAAGTTCCCGATATCGATTTGAACTTCTCAGGTGAGTATCAACCGATAGCGCACAATTATACGAAAGAGTTGTTCGGTGAGAAAAACGTATTTCGTGCAGGCACAATAGGAACGGTAGCTGAAAAGACCGCCTTCGGTTTTGCTAAAAAGTATGAAGAATCGTTTAACAAAAAATGGCGCGGTGCAGAACTTAATCGTCTAGCGTCCGGCTGTACAGGTGTTAAGCGTAGTACGGGACAACATCCCGGCGGTATTGTAGTTGTTCCGGATTACATCGACGTTGAAGACGTTACGCCAGTACAATTTCCAGCGGACGATACGAATGCCGATTGGAAGACGACGCACTTCGACTATCATGCCTTTGAAATGAACTTATTGAAGCTCGATATTCTAGGTCATGATGACCCGACGATGATGCGGATGTTGCAAGATTTGACGGGCGTTGATCCGACTACGATTCCAATGAACGATCCGAAAGTAATGAGCATTTTCAACTCAACGAACGCGCTCGGTGTATCTCCACAGCAAATTCGTACACCAGTAGCCACATACGGTGTTCCGGAGATGGGTACCCGCTTCGTACGCCAAATGCTTGTTGAAGCGCAGCCGACCTCTTTCGCTGACTTACTGCAAATTTCGGGGTTGTCGCACGGAACAGGTGTATGGCTCGGTAACGCACAAGATCTCATTAAGAACGGCGTTTGTACGATTAAGACCGTTATCGGTTGTCGTGACGAGATTATGTTGTTCTTAATTTACAAAGCAGGAATGGACGCAGGTCTGGCGTTTAAAATTACGGAGAGCGTACGTAAAGGTAAAGGTCTTTCACAGGAATGGATTGATGAAATGAAGCGCTGCAACGTGCCACAATGGTACATTGACTCCTGCTTGAAAATTCAATACATGTTCCCGAAAGCCCATGCTGCAGCATACGTTATTTCCGCCGTGCGGACGGCTTACTTTAAGCTGTACCATCCGATTGAATTTTACGCGACTTATTTCTCGGTTCGGGCAGAAGACTTTGATGTCGAATTGTGCTGTCAAGGCTACGAAGCAATCGGCCGCAAAATCGACGAGATCGAAGCGAAAGGGTTTCAAGCGACACCTAAAGAGAAAAGTATGATCGCTATTTTGGAAATGGCGCTTGAAATGACTGCCCGCGGCTTATCGTTTAAGCCGATTGATCTATATCGTTCAGAAGCGACGAAATTCCTTGTCGATGGCGGGTCGCTTATTCCACCGTTCTCCGCGATGCAAGGCATCGGGGAAAATGCGGCACGCAACATCGCCGCATCACGCGAAGGTGGCGACTACTTGTCCATTGAGGATTTCCAAAAGCGATCGAAGGCAAGTAAGACGATCGTTGAGATGCTGAACCAAATGGGCTGTTTCCGCGGTTTGCCGGAAAGCAACCAACTATCGCTGTTTTAAGGAAGAAGCGTAAGGCGGTTTTGGCCCAAAAGACACGGCTGTAACAATCATGTGCAGTTGGGGCTTCATGGGAATGCCCTTGCCATTGTTGTTAGGGCTATGTTATAATTTTTTTGGTAATCATGTGGATAAATCCGTTACGTAAAAGAGTGGGGAAACCCACTCTTTCATATTTAAGTACGGGTTCACAACATAAATCACAATTGCACACTGAGATTTTTAGGAGGTACACCGCTTGAGTACACCGAACATTAAATCGGTCGTAGAGAACATGGTCACACCTTTTTTAGACGAACATGGCTTTGAATTGGTAGATGTTGAGTATGTAAAAGAGGGAAGCAGTTGGTTTTTGCGTGTATATGTGGACAAGGATGGCGGCATCGATATTGAAGATTGCGGCCGCATTAGTGAATTCCTTAGTCTACAGTTGGATGAGAACGATCCGATAACGGATATGTACTTCTTAGAAGTAAGCTCACCAGGCGCAGAAAGACCGCTGAAGAAATCAAAAGATTATGTCAAAGCGATTGGCAAGCATGTGTTCATAACTACATACGAGTCGGTTAACGGCTTGAAGGAGTTTGAAGGCACACTTGTTTCATTTGACGAACAGACGGTTGTCGTGAGTGTAGGTAAGAAAGCTCATGAACTACCATTTACTAAAGTAGCGAGCGCCAGACTGGCGATTCAATTTTAAAAAACGAATATGACATGTATGCATTGAGCCGCAACAGGCTGAAAGGGGGAACTCATCAAATGAGTATGGATTTTATTGAAGCTCTAGAAGAGATTGGAAAAGAAAAAGGAATTGGCAAAGAAGTGCTCATTGACGCTATTGAAGCTGCACTTATTTCTAGTTATAAGCGCAATTTTAATACAGCGCAAAATGTGCGTGTAGATATTAACCGTAATACGGGAGTTATTAAAGTGTTCGCCCGCAAATCGGTCGTGGATGAGGTGCTTGACCCACGTATGGAAATTTCGCTTATGGCGTCGCGCGAGCTGAACCCGAATTACCAAATCGATGATTTGTGTGAGATCGAGGTTACTCCACGTGATTTCGGACGCATTGCTGCACAAACAGCAAAGCAAGTCGTTACACAGCGTATTCGTGAAGCGGAACGCGGACTTATTTACAATGCTTTTATTGATAAAGCAGATGACATCGTTACAGGTATCGTTCAACGTCAAGATACACGTAATGTGTATGTTGACCTAGGTAAAGTAGAAGCGGTGCTTCCACTTAACGAATTGATGCCGAACGAAAAATTCAAGCACAATGATCGTGTTAAAGCTTACATTACGAAGGTAGAAAACACGACAAAAGGTCCGCAAATTATTTTGTCACGTACACACCCAGGTTTGCTTAAACGCTTGTTTGAGCTTGAAGTTCCTGAAATTTTTGACGGTGTCGTTGAAATTAAATCGGTAGCTCGCGAAGCGGGACAACGCTCTAAAATTGCCGTTTATTCGCGCAATCCAGAAGTTGATCCGGTTGGTTCCTGTGTTGGTCCAAAAGGCTTGCGCGTGCAAACGATCGTTAACGAGCTGCGTGGCGAGAAAATTGATATCGTACGTTGGTCAGAAGATGTGGAAGAGTATGTGGCTAACGCACTCAGCCCTTCCAAAGTCGTGTCTGTTGATGTACGTGAAATTGAAAAAATGGCACGTGTTATCGTACCGGATTATCAGTTGTCGCTCGCTATCGGTATTAAAGGACAGAACGCACGTCTGGCTGCAAAGCTGACGAGCTGGAAAATCGATATTAAAAGCGAATCGCAGGTAGATGAAGTGCGCGAATCGCAAAATGAAGACGAGCAAATGCCGTCTGATGACGAATTTGTAGAAGAGAACCAATAAGACCGAAGGCGCGACCAACGCCGTATGAGACGGTTGTAGCTTTCCTCTACGGATAGTTCGATCGGATCGTAAGGGGGTATGAGTCATGAAACAAAAAAAAGTTCCATTACGCAAATGTGTTGCATGTCAAGAAATGATGCCGAAGAAACAATTAATACGGGTTGTCAAGACGCCGCAGGATGAAGTGCTAATCGACTTAACAGGTAAAAAGTCGGGCCGCGGTGCTTACTTGTGCGGGAAAATTTCCTGCTTCAAGTTAGCACATAAATCCCGCGCGTTAGACCGCGCGCTGAAACATCAGGTGCAATCACATATTTACGAACAGCTAGCTCAAGATTTCATCCGAGTAGAAGATAAATTCCTCGAGAATCAAGAACAGGAGGAATCGGATGAATAAGCTGTTTTCTCAGCTAGGTCTGGCGCGGCGCGCAGGTAAGCTTGCCACAGGCGACGAAATCGTCCTCAAAGCGATTCGAAGCAAGGAAGCGAAGCTGGTGTTCGTTGCCGAGAATGCCTCAGACAACACAAAGAAGAAATTCCGAGATAAGTGTCGCACGTATGGCGTGCCGCTTGTTATTGGTTTTGACCGCGTTCAACTAGGAGTGAGCGTGGGCAGACCAGAACGAGTCGTGCTTGCCGTCACGGATAAAGGGTTTGCGAACATGATGCAAAACGGACTGAAATCTATGTCGGAGGTGGAGTATATTGAGCAAGCAGGAGAAGGACAATAAAGATAAATTGAGAGTGTATGAATACGCGAAGTCGCTTGATATGAGCAGCAAAGAAATCATTACGATTCTCAAACGTCTTAATATTCCCGTAAATAATCATATGAGCGTAATGGAAAACACGGCTGTGTCGAAAGTAGAGCAGTTTTTCCATGATGTAAAAGCGAATGCGCAAGCTAAACGGGATAGTCAACCATCCAAATCTCAATCTCAAACTCAAGCCAAAGTTAGTCAAGTTAGTAGTAACACGACTGAACAGCCAAAAAGCATAGACAAAGGCGCTCATTCTACTCCGGATGAACAGCGTCAAAGCGGTAATGTAAATCGGTCAAGCGATCAAAGTAGTGATCGTGACAACCGATTAGGGCAAGAGCGCGACCGCAACGCAAACGGTCATCGCGGCGATGGTCGCGACGGTCAAAGAGGAGAAAACCAACAAAGACAGGGCGATAAATATACGACTATGGATAATTCGAAATCAGGAAATTCACAGGGGAACATGAACGAAGAACAGCGTAATCCGCAAAGCGGACAGGAAAGTAACCAAAACGCTGGAACACCAAGCCAAAGCGCTGGCCCACAAGGTCAAAACGCTGGCTCACAAGGTCAGAACCGTGGTCCACAAGGTCAAAATCGTAGCCCACAAGGTCAGAACCGTGGTTCACAAGGTCAAAACCGTGGCCCACAAGGCCAAGGCCAAAACCGTGGCCCACAAGGCCAAGGCCAAAACCGTGGCCCACAAGGTCAAGGTCAAAACCGTGGCCCACAAGGTCAAGGTCAAAACCGCGGCCCACAAGGTCAAGGTCAAAACCGTGGCCCACAAGGCCAAGGCCAAAACCGTGGCCCACAAGGTCAAGGTCAAAACCGTGGCCCACAAGGTCAAGGTCAAAACCGTGGCCCACAAGGTCAAGGTCAAAACCGTGGCCCACAAGGCAACCAAGGCAGACCTGCACAAGGTGGCAGCGCACCAAGTACGCAAAGTCGCGGACCGCAAACGAATCAAAACCGTGGTCCACAGCGTTCGCAAACAGATGCAAAGCAAACATCACGTGGCTTTGATGATGGCGCAAATAGATTTGCCAAAAAACCTGGACAAAGACGCTTTGATGACAACCGTGGCGGTATGCGCGGTGGTCCAAGAGGCGGCAAAGGTAGAGGCAGAGGCGGCCAACAGCAACAAGTGCAGCGCGAGAAAATCGACAATACACCGAAAAAGATTATTGTACGCGGTACAATGACAGTTGGCGAATTGGCGAAATTGCTTCATAAAGATGCATCCGAAGTTATCAAAAAGCTTTTGTTGATGGGTGTTATGGCAACTATCAACCAAGAGCTCGATTTGGATACGATTCAATTGATCGCTGACGACTATAAAGTCGAAGTAGAATTGAAAATTCCAGTCGAAGAAGACAACTTCGAAGAAGTAGAAGAGCAAGACGATGAGGCTGATCTTCAAGAGCGTCCTCCAGTCGTTACAATCATGGGTCATGTTGACCACGGTAAAACGACATTGTTGGATTCGATTCGCAAAACGAATGTAACAGGCGGCGAAGCTGGTGGTATTACACAGCATATCGGTGCTTATCAAGTTGAAATCAAAAACAAAAAAATTACGTTCTTGGATACACCGGGTCACGAAGCGTTTACAATGATGCGTGCTCGTGGTGCACAAGTTACAGATATTACGATTATTGTCGTTGCAGCTGATGACGGCGTAATGCCGCAAACGGTCGAGGCGATTAGCCATGCGAAAGCAGCTAACGTACCGATCATCGTTGCAGTCAACAAAATCGACAAACCGGGTGCAGATCCGGATCGCGTCAAACAAGAATTGACGGAATACGAGCTAGTTCCTGAGGAGTGGGGCGGAGACACAATCTTTGTCAACGTTTCAGCTAAACAGCGCACAGGCTTGGAAGATTTGCTTGAAATGATTCTACTCGTATCTGAAGTGAACGAATTCAAAGCGAACCCAGATAAGCGTGCTCGTGGTACAGTGCTTGAAGCAGAGCTTGATAAGGGTCGCGGACCTGTTGTTCGTGTCCTTGTTCAGCACGGATCACTTAAAGTGGGCGATGCTTTCGTGGCTGGTACTTGCTTCGGACGCGTACGTGCAATGGTCAACGACCGTGGTCGTCGTTTGAAAGAAGTAGGACCTTCTACACCTGTTGAGATTACAGGTTTGACAGAAGTTCCACGCGCAGGCGATCCGTTCATGGTGTTTGAAGACGAGCGTAAAGCACGTGCGATTGCTGAAAGACGTGCAACGACGTTCCGTCAAAGCCAATTGGGTGCTAACACTCGTGTTACACTTGATGACTTGTTCAAGCACATCAAAGATGGCGAGATTAAAGAATTGAACGTTATTATTAAAGGTGATGTTCAAGGTTCTGTTGAAGCATTACGTGGTTCCTTGCAGAAGATTGAAGTTGAAGGCGTACGCGTCAAAATCATTCTTTCTGGTGCAGGTGCGATTACAGAGTCTGATGTAATTTTGGCGGCAGCATCCAATGCTATCGTTATCGGCTTTAACGTTCGTCCAGATGCACAAGCAAGCTTGACAGCTGAGCAAGAAAAAGTTGATGTTCGCTTGCACCGTGTAATCTACTCGATCGTAGAAGAGATTGAACAAGCGATGAAAGGTATGCTTGATCCAATCTTTAAAGAAGTCGTTACAGGACACGCTGAAGTTCGTAACACATTCAAAATCGGTAAAGTTGGTACAATTGCGGGATGTATGGTTACTTCTGGCAAAATCTTGCGCTCTGCTGAAATTCGCCTCGTTCGTGATGGTATCGTTGTTCATGAGGGTAAAATCGATTCCCTTAAACGTTACAAAGACGATGCAAAAGAAGTGTCACAAGGCTACGAGTGCGGTATTATGCTGGAGAAGTACAACGATCTCAGAGAAGGCGACATCATCGAGTCGTTCATTATGGAGACAGTTGAGCGTTAATCCGCATGTTACAACTGGAATAGAAGAGCAGAGGTGTTTTACTCATGAGTAAAATTCGATCTGGACGCGTTGGCGAGCAAATGAAAAAAGAGTTGAGCCAACTCATCCAACTAGAAATAAAAGATCCGCGCGTCGGTTTTATTACGGTGACGGGTGTTGAAGTTACAAACGATTTATCGCTCGCAAGAGTATACTTGAGCGTTATGGGCGATGAAGAACAAAAACAACAATCCATTAAAGCGTTGGAGAAGGCAAGCGGATTTCTACGTTCTGAATTAGGTAAACGAATCCGTTTTCGTCACACGCCAGAATTGGTATTTAAAATGGACGTGTCCATTGAATATGGTAGCCGTATTGAGCGCTTACTTGGCGAAATTCGCGAAGGTGACGACGGAAATGAACGTCATGAATAAGCAACAATCGGAAGCTTTGCATAAATCGAGCCTTAAGGGGCTCGATTTATGCCATTTTGTAGAGCATAATGAAACGTTAGCTGATTATGTTCAGGCGTTGGAGAAGGCGCTTGCCTTTATTCGGGCATGTAGTCATTCACCTGAGCCGATCCTTGTCGTGGCTCACGTTCAACCGGATGGCGATGCGATTAGCTCAACGTTGGCTGTCGGTTGGCTGCTTCAGCAATGGAACTTGCCACATGTAATGGTTAACGAAAATGGAGTCCATGGACGTCTAACTTTTTTGCATAACGCGGAGCAAATACGCGAATATGGTCATCCGACTCTCGAAGGTTCAACTTTCCGCAATGTCATTTGTGTAGATTGTGCGGACTATTCGCGAGTAGGTAAAATAGTCGACTACATTGCTGAAGATGCTAATGTACTAAATATTGACCATCATCCAACGAATGATCGCTACGGACAAGTTGCGCTTATTCGCGAAGATGCGGCAGCAACGACTGAAATATTGTTTGATCTGTTGCAATATGCACAAGTTGAACTGGATAAGGATGTAAGTACTGCACTGTATACAGGGCTGCTTACGGATACAGGTGGCTTTCGTTATAGCAACACCACGCCACATGTCATGGCTACCGCTTCCCAGTTGTTAAAACGAGGGGTAAACGGTAATGATATAGCTGATCGGTTGCTGGAAAAAATGTCACTGTCGCAAATCCAGATCATTCAACGGGGATTAGCACGCTTGGCGTTTTCAGTAGACAATCAAATTAGTTGGTTGTATGTGACACCTGAAGATATGCAGGCTACAGGTGCTGCCAACGAAGATTTAGAAGGGTTGGTCAACTATCCGCGTAACATTGAAGGTGTGGAAGTTGGCATCCTGTTTAAGCAAGTCAGTGCCGGAGCCGTTAAAGTAAGTATGCGATCGGCTGGCAAAGTAAATGTGGCAGCAGTGGCACAGCAATTTGGTGGTGGCGGACATGTTCGCGCCGCTGGTTGCAGAATTGAAGGGGAATTAAGCGACGTTATACAAATGGTCGTAGAACGGGTGAGTCAAGCATTATGACGGAATTACATGGTGTGCTTCCGGTATGGAAGCCAACGGATTGGACATCGCATGACGTTGTTGCACGTGTACGGCGCATCGTGCGCGAGAAGCGGATCGGTCATACCGGAACGCTAGATCCCCAAGTTGTTGGTGTGTTGCCTTTATGTATTGGCAAAGCTACGCGCTTGGTGGAGTATTTGCAAGATTTACCGAAGCAGTATGAAGCAGTGCTTCGTCTTGGTATCGCTACAGACACCGAAGATCTAAGCGGTGAAGTTATTGCGCGTCAGGATGCTTCCTCGATTACAGAGGAGCAAGTGCGCGACGTAATCGCCAAATTTGTGGGCGAAATTGAGCAAGTACCGCCGATGTACTCAGCGGTCAAAGTAAACGGTAAACGTCTTTATGAACTGGCACGTGAAGGAAAAACGGTAGAACGCGCCGCGCGCACCGTCACGATTTACGATATTGATCTTCTTGAATTTCGACTAGGTGGTTCGGAACCGGAAGTTCGTTTTCGCGTATCGTGTTCGAAAGGAACGTATATTCGTACCTTGTGCGTTGATATTGGACGCATGCTGGGCGTTCCGTCAACAATGGCGCAGCTTATTCGTACGATGTCTGCTCAGTTTACGGAGCAAGAAAGTTTGACGCTAGAGCAAATTGAGCAAGCAGTGGCGAATGGAACACTTGCTGCGCATCTTGTGCCCGTTGACAAAGCGATTGCTCATTTACCCAAGCTTACGGTAAATAATGAGTACGCATCTTATGCGACGCAAGGAAAAGGAATTTCATTGCGCGCTTTACAACCAATGCCTTTGACGAACAAGCTTTACAGGTTGTATGATGAACAAGGAACGTTTTATGGCATTTTTAATGTGCCGGAGCCAAACGGGGCATTACGTCCTGTTAAAGTATTTTTGCCATCATAATATGAGGCGCAAGTGAACAGCGTTTTTGTTTGCTTAGCGCCAGCTTTTTACGAGATATTGTGAAACGGAGAACATACTAAACTCAAATCGTTGCTTGGTACACAAAATTACATTGCAGGGGCTCTGATTACGTATGGATACGATTGCTTTGAAATTACCGCTTAATGGCCCAGACTGGGTGCAATTGCCGCAAGTTGTCGTACTTGGACATTTCGACGGCATTCATACCGGACACGTTCAAGTTATTCAGCGTGGGTTAGAATACGGTCGCAAACATCAGCTTCCTGTGAGTTTAATGACCTTCCAGCCTCATCCGAAATCTGTATTTGGCGTGTCGGGATATGATCGTTATTTGACCCCTCTCCAAGAGAAAGAGCGTGTGTTGGCACAGCTCGGGTTAAATCATCTGTATGTCGTACATTTTGATTTGACGTTTGCGCAAGTGCCAGCTCAAACTTTTGCCGAAGCACTTTGCAAAATGGGCGTGCAGCATGCCGTTGTTGGCTTTGATTACCGTTTTGGACATGGTGGTGAAGGTACGGCAGAACGATTGCAAGAGTGGGGACAAGGCTGCTTTACGGTCGACATCGTACCTGCTCACGTACAAGACGGTATAAAAGTTAGCAGTTCGAGAGTGCGTGATTGCTTGGCAGAAGGCGATATAACGAAAGCTAATATGCTGCTAGGTCGTCCTTATACCGTACGTGGTGAAGTTATTCACGGGGATGCACGTGGAAGAACAATTGGTTTTCCTACAGCCAATGTAAAGCAAGAAGAAGCTTACATGATTCCACGTAATGGTGTATACGCCGTACAAGTGCTTGTTAAAGGGCAATGGTTCGACGGTGTCATGAACGTTGGTGTAAAGCCTACATTTAAAAGCGGTGAACATGAACCGACAATGGAAGCGCATTTGTTCGATTTCGATGACGATATATATGGTGAAACCGTAACGATAGCGATCAAACATTATATTCGTTCAGAACGCAAATTTTCTTCCGTTAACGAGTTAATTGACCAGATTCGTTCAGATGCCGAACAAGCACGTGAATTACTTGCAGGGTTGAACGAAACGGCAGCAGATGTTTCAGCGCGCTAGATCATTGTGGGCATATCATTAATTCATTTACTTTTGATGCAATAGATGTTACAATACTGATGTTGTCGCGTTATGCGACACTCGTCCATCGCTTGGTTACACGATCTCACCATCGGTTTCGAGGCTAATGGCGATAATATAAATAACATTCGATTTGGAGGTGAATAGGATGGCATTGACACAAGAGCGTAAGCAACAGCTTATCGACGAGCACAAGACTCACGCTTCCGACACAGGATCTCCGGAAGTACAAGTCGCTATCCTTACTCAGAA
The DNA here is from genome assembly GCF_021223605.1 of Paenibacillus sp. 481. Classification (NCBI taxonomy): domain Bacteria; kingdom Bacillati; phylum Bacillota; class Bacilli; order Caryophanales; family Paenibacillaceae; genus Paenibacillus; species Paenibacillus sp. 481. Next base: position 397,356 of record NZ_CP075175.1, on the reverse strand, counting down.
CATTAAGAACTTGACGGAGCATTTCCGTACACACAAGAAAGACCATCATTCCCGTCGTGGTTTGATGAAAATGGTAGGTCAACGCCGTAAATTGTTGGCATACTTGAAAAAGAATGATGTTAAACGTTACAGCGCATTGATCGAGAAGCTTGGTCTTCGCCGTTAATAGATCCAACCAAAGCAGCCTGGTTGTTCATCGCCGCCTGATATGGCAGCATGCAACCGGGTTGCTTTTTATGCATCTGGAAAAGTAGGAGCCATTACATCCTATTGTGCACACAAATTTATCCCAACGTATGGATCGATGATAGTTTATCGTCATTGCAGGAAATACTGGGATTAGTAGCGAAAATATATTATGCAGCTTAATAAGGAGGGATCCGATGAACCGCATCGAGATGGAACTTGGTGGAAGACCGCTCATCTTGGAAACAGGCCGTTTGGCTAAACAGGCGAATGCAGCGGTGACGGTTCGTTACGGCGATACGGTCGTACTTTGTACCGTTACGGCGTCGAAGGAGCCGAAAGATTTAGACTTTTTCCCGCTTACCGTTAACTATGAAGAACGTTTATATTCCGTTGGTAAAATTCCAGGTGGCTTTATTAAACGTGAAGGCCGACCTAGTGAGAAAGCTATATTAGCAAGCCGACTTATCGATCGTCCGATTCGTCCATTGTTCCCAGATGGCTTCCGTAACGACATTCAAATCGTTGATTTGGTTATGAGTGTTGATCAAGATTGCCCACCTGACATTGCAGCGATGATCGGGACGTCCGCTTCGCTTTCCATTTCCGACGTACCTTTTAATGGTCCTATCGGTGGCGTGCGTGTAGGTCGTATTGACGGACAATTCATTACGAACCCGACAGTTGAGCAAGAGGCGCTTAGCGATCTTGTACTCGTTGTTGCAGGTACGAAAGATGCCATCATGATGGTAGAAGCAGAAGCAAATGAACTTCCTGAAGAAGTTATGCTTGAAGCTATTATGTTTGGTCACGACGAGATTAAGAAAATCGTCGCTGTGATTGAGCAGTTTGTTGAACTAGCTGGCAAAGCTAAAATGGAAGTGAATCTGCACGCTGTTGACACAGAAGTAAATGCAGAAGTTCGTGCATTTGCGCAAGCACGCTTGGTCGAAGCGATTCGCATTCAAGAAAAACATGCACGTCAAGATGCTATTGATGCAGTGAATGCTGATGCAGTAGCTCATTTTGAACAGTTGTACATAGAGACACTGGACAAAATGGACGACGTAAAAGAAGTGCTGTATGACATCGTTAAAGAAGAAGTTCGTCGCTTAATTACACATGACAAAGTGCGTCCAGATGGACGTCAGCTTGAAGAAATTCGTCCAATCGATTGTGATACGAGCTTATTGCCACGTACACACGGTTCCGGATTATTCACACGCGGTCAAACACAAGCGCTCAGCGTTTGTACGTTAGGTGCGCTTGGTGATGTGCAAATTTTGGACGGAATCGGCACCGAAGATTCCAAACGCTTTATGCACCATTACAACTTCCCTCCATTCTCTGTAGGTGAAGCTCGTCCATTGCGTGCGCCTGGTCGTCGTGAAATTGGTCACGGTGCGCTAGGAGAACGTGCACTTTCGAAAGTTATTCCTTCCGAGACAGAATTCCCTTATACGATTCGTCTCGTGTCTGAATGTATCGAGTCGAATGGTTCAACGTCCCAAGCAAGTATTTGCGCAAGCACACTTGCAATGATGGATGCAGGTGTACCGATTAAAGCACCAGTTGCAGGTATTGCAATGGGCTTGATCAAAGACGGCGATCATTTCTCAATCTTGTCCGATATTCAAGGCATGGAAGACCACCTTGGCGATATGGACTTTAAAGTTGCGGGAACAGCAGAAGGCGTAACAGCTATCCAAATGGATATCAAAATCAACGGTATTGATCGTGCGATCTTGTCACAAGCGTTAGAGCAAGCTCGTGAAGGTCGATTGCATATTTTGGGCAAAATGCTCGAAGTTATTCAAAAGCCACGCGAAACGTTGTCTCCTTATGCGCCTAAAATTGTTATCATGCAAATTAACCCGGATAAAATTCGTGACGTTATCGGCGCTGGTGGTAAAGTCGTTAACAAAATCATCGAAGAAACTGGCGTTAAAATTGACATCGAGCAAGATGGACGCATCTTCATTGCTTCAACGAATCAACAATCTAACGAACGTGCTCGCGAACTTATCGAAGGCATCGTACGTGAAGTGATGGTCGGTGAAGAATATGAAGGTACGGTTAAGCGTATCGAGAAATTCGGTGCTTTCGTTGAGATTTTACCGAACAAAGAAGGTCTTGTGCACATTTCGCAATTGTCTAATGAGCGTGTAGCTCGTTGCGAAGATGTTATTGCGATTGGCGACAAACTTCAGGTTAAAGTGGTTGAAATTGACCAACAAGGCCGTATTAACTTGTCCCATAAAGCATTGCTTGAGCCGGTTGCGACTGATGGAGCAACTGCGGCAGCACCAAGCGGTGAGCGTGAGTATCGTGAGCGCCCGCGCAGTGATCGTCCACGTCAAGGTGGACAAGGTGGATCACGTCCACCACGTCCAAGCAGACCACAATCCTAACACGCAACTGTGCATTAGGATGTAGAAATAGATGAATAATGACAACGATGCGCCAGAGAAGGATGAAGTGCTGCATGTGCACACTTTGTTCAGGTTTAGACCTACTTCTCCCTTAGGCGCACCGTTCATGAATCAAGGAAAGAGGCAGACTGTTCTGGCTCTTTTTTTGCATTTTCATCAATGTATTATGTTATTCATAAGTAGAGCAGCGTCTGAACTTTGTATCTTGTCCGCATACGATTTGCCATATCGGCATACAATCAAAAGGACAATCTTTGGAAGGGATGAACGCCATGAAGCGAGTAGCTTGGAAATGGCTCATTATAGTTGCTACTTTTACGGGCGTAATCGTCACCATGAATGTGACGGGAGTGGGCGACTTTTTAAAAGAGCGCAAAGCGTCATTTGTCATGCACGATGCATTTCGACACGATGAGTGGGAAGTCATGCAGCAAGATCCGCTTGCGCAGCGCATCATGCAAGAGTCCAAGCAATTTTATGTGGCTCCGATAAATGCTCGTATCGATAGAGTGTGGCGAGCGATTCCCGGATACAATGGCCTAGAGGTTGATTTAGAGCAGACGTATGCAGTAAATAAAGATAAAGATAAGCAGTCTAAGTTGGAATGGGTGTTTCGAGAAATCGAACCGGAGATCACATTAAGTGAGATAGCGGCAGAGCCAATTTATCGCGGGAACCCTAACAAACCGATGGCTGCACTGATGATAAATGTAGCATGGGGAAACGAGTTTATTGATCCGATTTTGGAAGTGCTGAATAAGAAGCGGGTTAAAGCTACGTTCTTTTTTGATGGATCATGGTTAGCTAAAAACAAAGTAGCGGCGAAGCGTATACAGTCACAAGGTCATGAATTGGAAAATCACGCCTATACACATCCGAAAATGAATGAGCTTAGCGCGGGATTGCAACGTCGAGAAATCGAGCGCACGAAAAAATTGCTGTCTGAATCGTTAGGAGTAATTAACCGCTGGTTTGCGCCACCTTCAGGTGCATTTAATCAAACAACAGTAAAGATTGCACATGAGCTTAATTTAAAGACCGTATTGTGGACTTTTGATACGATCGATTGGAAAAAGCCTGAACCTGCTCAGATCGTACGCAGACTGCGACCAAAGGTGGAAGCTGGAATGCTTATATTGATGCATCCGACATCCGCTTCGAGCCGAGCTTTGAGCGATATGATCGATGTCATTACAAGTAAAAAGCTACAATTAGGCACGGTTAGCGAGACGTTATCAGAACGTCGAGCACCATTAGTTGAGCCACGTTAATATTTTTGGTAGGATTATATAGGCATGAAACATATGGAGAGCGATATTGAAATTGCGCATTCTAATGAAACAATTCGGATGAGGAGGACACCAGGTGAACAGTGTGCAGTTACGAAACGGCCTTAGAGTTGTATTGGAAAAAATACCGACCTGTCGTTCTGTATCGTTCGGCATTTGGGTAAAGACAGGCTCGCGTAATGAGGATATAGCGACGAACGGGATTTCACATTTTATCGAACATATGCTGTTCAAAGGAACAGAGCGTTATGATGCTAAAGCTATTGCAGAGTCGTTTGACGCGATCGGAGGCAATGTTAACGCTTTTACGTCTAAAGAATATACGTGCTACTATGCAAAAGTATTAGATGAGCACTTGCCGATTGCGGTCGATGTGCTTGCAGATATGTTTTTCCGCTCCAACATGAACGCAGAAGAATTAGCAAAAGAAAAAAATGTTATTTTGGAAGAAATCGCGATGTACGAAGATGCGCCGGATGATACGGTACATGATCTTGTCACGCGTGCCGCATACGGGCAACATTCTCTCGCTTATCCGATTTTGGGAACGAAGGAACGTTTGATGCCGATGGGGCCAGACCATCTTCGTCAATATATGAACGAGCACTATACCATTGCGAATACGGTTATAGCGGTTGCGGGTAACTTCGACGATTCGATCATGGAACTGCTAGAGCAGCATTTTGGTGGATTTAACATCGAAGGAACAGAATTTTCCGTCGAGGCACCTGCGTTCCAAAGTGAATTGATCTACCACAATAAGCAAACCGAACAGAATCATATTTGCCTCAGTTTGCCAGGCTATTCGATTTCGGACTCGAAGTTGTATGCCATGATTTTGCTCAACAATGTCATTGGCGGTGGGATGAGTTCACGCTTATTCCAAGAAATTCGGGAAAAGCGCGGCCTTGCTTATTCCGTATACTCTTACCATTCGTCGCATGCGGATAGCGGACTGTTTACGATTTACGCGGGAACAGCCCCTAAACAAACAGAGGAAGTGCTTGATCTTACGTTAAACGTCTTAAGTGACTTAGCGGCTAAAGGGTTGAGCGCAGACGAATTGCACAAAGGGAAAGAACAGCTTAAAGGCAGTCTAATCTTAAGCTTGGAAAGCACAAGTAGTAGAATGACTCGTCTTGGTAAAAACGAACTGATGTTAGGCAAGCACTACACACTAGATGAAATAATCGCACGTATTGAACAAGTGTCTATGGACGACGTAACAGACGTGATCAGACACATCTTGTCGAAGCCGTTTGCGGCCTCGATGGTGGGCGGAAATGATCGTGCGATTACGGCTTTCAGGAGGGATCAACTTGTCACAACCAAGTTATAATGTAGAAATTAAAAAATTACCAGGTAACGAAGATATTATGTTGCCGCAAAAAATGTCCGAGCTTGCAGCGGGATTTGACCTGTATGCAGCTGTTGAAGAGCCACTTACGATAGAGCCAGGACAGCGCATGCTTGTGCCGACAGGCTTCGCGATGGCAATGCCACCTGAGCTGGAAGCTCAGATTCGTCCACGCAGCGGCTTGGCATACAAGCATGGCATTACATGCTTGAATTCTCCAGGCACGATCGATGCGGATTATCGTGGCGAAGTGAAAGTGCTGCTTGCCAATCTAGGACAAGCGCCGTTCACGATTACGCGCAACGAGCGTATAGCGCAAATGGTGTTTCAAGTCGTACCACGCGTAAGCCTAGGCCAAGTGACCGAATTGTCGGACACAGAGCGGGGCGCAGGCGGATTCGGACATACGGGAACGAAATAATTATTCATTATTTGTCGGCCATAAACGCAGGATGTAAGTTCGAATTAATGATAGCAAGTAGTAGCGCGCGGTTTCCCTCTGGGGAAACCACGCGCTTTTTATGTAGCTAGCAAGGCAAGTGTGACCGTAACGAATAATCGGTGTTGTCTTTATGGCACCCTTTCTGGGCACATGCATAAGATGTGGTATGCGTATGTGTGGATTTAGAAAGGAGTGAACGGCTATTATGTTAACCGGTGTTCAAGTCGTGTTCCTGGGCGGTGACGCGAGGCAGCTTGAAATCATTCAAAAGTTGTCGGAACTAGACTCAACCGTTACATTGGTTGGCTTCGATCAGTTGCAAAATCCGTTCCATGGCGTTCAACGTCAATCATTAACGCCAGAGCTGCTTCAGCAAGCCGACGCCCTTGTTCTGCCAGCTGTCGGTACGGACGATAAAGGTCGGATACACGCTATATTTACATCTGATGAGCTGATGCTAACCGAAGAGCATATGGCTGCGCTGTCTTCACACTGTGTTTTGTTTACAGGGATGGCAAAGCCATATTTAAGCAAATTGTGCGACAAACATCGGATTACGCTTGTTGAGTTGTTTGATCGCGACGATGTGGCCATATACAATTCGATACCGACTGCGGAAGGCGCCGTTATGATGGCCATTCAGCATACAGACATCACTTTACACGGATCAGAGTGCCTTGTTCTTGGGATGGGTCGCACAGGGTTTACACTAGCGCGTACCTTATTCGGCTTAGGAGCTAATGTGCGTATTGGCGTACGAAGAAATGAGCATTTTGCAAGAGCGACGGAGATGGGGTTTAAGCCGTTCTACGTAACGGATTTGGCTCAGTATGTGACAAATATCGACTTGCTTTTTAATACGATTCCGACTATGATAGTCACAGCACAAGTCATTGCCCAAATGCCTAACCGTGCGGTATTAATCGACCTTGCGTCATTCCCTGGCGGGATTGATTTCCGCTTTGCAGAGAAGCGTGGAATTAAAGCGATGCTGGCTCCAGGATTACCTGGAATCGTTGCACCGAAGACTGCCGGTCGTATTCTTGCGCAGAGCATTAGTCAGCTATTGCTTGAATTTACGCGGAATCGGGGGAATGGGCAATGAATTTTGAAGGAATAACGGTCGGCTATGCTTTAACCGGTTCACATTGCACGTATGCGGAAGTGATGCCGCAAATTCAGCGCTTTGTTGACGCTGGTGCTAAAGTCATTCCAATTGCGTCACATACGGTCATGACGACAGATACTCGTTTCGGAACGTCGGCAAATTGGCAAAAGCAGTTGAAAGAAATTACTGGGAATGATATTATTTCTACAATTGTTGAAGCCGAGCCACTAGGACCGAGTAAGTTGTTGGATGTGATGCTCATCGCGCCTTGTACGGGGAATACAACGAGCAGGCTTGCTAATGCGATGACAGACAGTCCAGTTTTGATGGCAGCCAAAGCACAAATGCGCAATCAGCGTCCGCTTGTGCTCGCGATATCAACGAACGACGGTCTTGGACTGAATGCTGCGAATATTGCAAAATTGTTAGTTGCAAAGAACATATATTTTGTGCCATTTGGTCAAGACAATCCTGTGCAAAAACCGAACTCCCTTGTGGCACGTATGGATCTAGTTCTTGAAGCGTGCGCTGCAGCGCTAGAAGGCAAGCAAATTCAGCCGCTGATCATCGAACGCTATCAATATAATTAAAGAAAATAATGCAGGTTACGCGGATATCGGTAAGAAGGGGAGAGAGACAGATGACGAATCAAAAGCGGTTTAACGTAGCCGTCGTTGGTGCAACAGGCGCAGTAGGAGAACAAATTATTAAGTTATTAGAGCAACGCAAATTCCCTATTAATCAATTGAAGTTGTTGTCTTCTGCACGTTCCGCAGGTACGAAGCTATCGTTTAACGGTACAGAAGTTACAGTTGAAGAAGCAACTCCCGAGAGCTTTGACGGCATTGATATTGCGTTGTTTAGTGCGGGAGGCGATGTGAGCAAAGCGTTGGCTCCAGTAGCCGCTGAGCGTGGAGCTGTATGTATTGACAATACGAGTGCTTTCCGAATGGATCCGAACGCTCCGTTAGTCGTACCTGAAGTGAATGCGGACAAAATTCGTGAGCATCAAGGCATTATAGCGAACCCAAATTGCTCTACGATCCAATTAGTTGCTGCATTGAAGCCGCTTTATGATCGTTATGGCATTTCCCGAATTATTGTTTCTACGTACCAAGCGGTATCCGGTGCTGGAGCCCGAGCGATAGATGAGATGTTGCGCCAAACTAAGGATGCGTTGGAAGGTCGTGTAGTGGAGCCTGATGTGCTTCCTGTGTCGTCGTTGCCAGTTAAGCATCAAATCGCATTCAATGCAATCCCGCAGATCGATAAGTTCCAAGATAATGGCTTTACTTTAGAAGAGATGAAAATGATTCGTGAAACGAAAAAAATTATGGGTGATGAGGATATTCAAGTCACAGCAACGTGTGTGCGTATTCCGGTTGTGTATGGACATTCGGAGTCTGTTTATGTGGAATTCAAAGATGATTTCCAACTTGAGGACGTCCGTGCATTGCTAGCTAATGCTCCTGGAGTTACGCTTGTTGATGATCCAGAGACACAGCAATATCCATTAGCTACTGATGCAGCAGGTAAACCTGACGTGTTTGTTGGCCGTCTTCGTCGTGATTTGGATCACCCACGAGCTTTAAATATGTGGATCGTATCTGACAACCTCTTGAAAGGCGCTGCTTGGAACGCGGTACAGATTGCTGAATATATCGCTTCGGAGCAACAGTAACGGCAGGGTCGCTCCTGCCTTTTTTGTCTAGGCAACAATCATTGTCTGGCAGTCAGTCTTCAAGGTTGGAGGAATTTTCATGCGTATATTAGTACAGAAGTTTGGTGGAACTTCTCTATCTACATCAGAAGCCAGAGCGCAAGTTATTAATCATATTCGACGTGAATTGGAAGCGGGTTACAAGTTAGCTGTCGTTGTTTCGGCTATGGGTCGACGTGGGGAGCCGTATGCAACGGATACCTTATTGGACTGGGTTGGAGAGAATGGTGACAGCTTACCAGCACGGGAGAAGGATTTACTACTGTGCTGCGGTGAAATTATTTCAGCTACAACGTTATGCAGTTTGCTGCAATCCGAACAGATTAAAGCAACTGTTCTTACTGGAGCCCAAGCTGGCTTCCGAACAGACTCACATTACGGAAACGCACGCATTTTGGATGTACGTCCAGACCGTGTTCATGCTGCGTGGAATGATCATCAAGTTGTCATTGTAACCGGATTCCAAGGTGTTTCTGAGCAAGGTGACTTTACAACATTAGGACGTGGCGGCAGTGATACTTCGGCTACGGCGCTTGGTGCGGCTTTAAGAGCCGAAATCGTTGATATTTATACCGATGTTAACGGCATTTTAACAGCTGACCCACGTCTAGTTGAAGACGCAAAGCCGTTGACTGTTGTCAGTTACGCTGAAATATGTAATATGGCGCATCAAGGTGCTAAAGTCATTCATCCACGCGCAGTTGAAATTGCGATGCAGGCTCAAGTTCCGGTACGCGTTCGCTCAACGTTCTCCGATGAAGAAGGCACGCTTGTAACGAATCCAGAAGGATTCAAAGACATGCAGGCGAACATTGTTGATCGCTTTGTTACAGGAATTGCTTACGTCAGCAATGTCACTCAAATAACCGTTGAGTCACAAAACGGTGCTTATGATTTGCAATTAAAAGTGTTCAAAGCGATGGCCCAGAACTCAATTAGCGTAGACTTTATTAATGTAACCCCATCAGGCGCGGTTTATACGGTGTTTGATTCAGACGCGCCAAAAGCGTTGACTGTATTGGAGCAGATGGGCTTTGCACCTAAGTCGTTATCAGGTTGTGCAAAAGTGTCGGTTATTGGTGGCGGCATTAACGGAGTGCCAGGTATTATGGCACGAATCGTTGAAGCGCTCACGGAGCAAGAGGTGCAAATTTTGCAATCTGCCGATTCAAACACGACCATTTGGGTACTTGTGCGAAAAGAAGATATGGTACGCGCCTTACGTGCGCTGCATGCCAAGTTCGAACTCCATCGATAAACCATCCGACAGTTTGAACATCCGGCTTGCACGCCGTAGGTGCGTGAGGAGGATTTTGGCATGGATTTCGGTAGATTAATTACGGCGATGGTAACGCCGTTTGATGACAACCAACAAATTAATTGGTCTGAGACAGAACGTCTTATTCACTACTTAATTGAACAACAACAAAATGATGCAATCGTGATTGCTGGCACGACTGGAGAGTCACCGACGTTATCGGATGAAGAGAAAGTAGAATTATTCCGTTTTGCCGTGAAGACTGCTCAGGGTCGTTGCCGGATTATTGCAGGTACTGGTAGCAATAACACAGCTCACTCTATTCATTTGACCAAGCTTGCTGAAGAAGCGGGTGTTGATGGTGTGCTTCTTGTTGTCCCTTATTACAATAAGCCGAATCAAGAAGGGCTTTATCAGCACTTCAAAGCGATTGCGGAATCAACGACAGTGCCTGTTATACTGTACAACGTTCCAGGACGTACTGTAGCAAGCTTAACGGTAGATACTACGCTTCGGTTGGCGCAAATTCCGAATATTGTAGCTGTTAAAGAATGTGTGTCATTAGAGCAAATGACGCTGCTTGTTGCGGGTGCCCCAGAAGGGTTTAAAGTGTACAGTGGCGACGATCCAGTAACTTTGCCATTGCTTGCAGTGGGTGGTTATGGAGTTGTTAGCGTTGCAAGTCATCTTGTTGGTGATCGGATGAAGACGATGATCAATGCCTTTTTGACAGGTAAGCATAGTGAAGCCACTCGGATTCATCATGAGCTTTATCCTGTATTTAAAGGGCTATTTGAGTGTCCGCATCCTGTTCCTAACCCCGTTGCTGTGAAATTTGCGTTAGAATTACGCGGTTTCCAAGTAGGCGGCGTCCGCTTGCCACTTGTGTCCGCTTCTGAAAGCGAAGCCGCTTTTATTAAGCAGCTTGTTACTCATAGTTAACGCATATTGTATTCGTTATGAAACCGATGCCCGATATTGAGGCATCGGTTTTTTGCATTTCGGGGACACTATGCCTATCGAAACGCTGACTTGTTTTTTTTACATTTGTTCATGTATAATGATTATCAAGTGACTGGGTGCGGTATTTTTTAAAAAAACAGGAAGTTCATTGGTGCGACGGCCAACTGAATATAGGAGGTAAAGATCCACTTGTCGAAGAAAAACAACGCTGATAAATTGCTTATCTTCGCATTGGGCGGCGTCGGTGAAATCGGAAAAAACATGTACGTCGTCCAATACGGAAATGACATCGTCGTCGTAGACGCAGGATTGAAGTTTCCGGAAGAAGATATGCTCGGAATTGATATAGTCATTCCGGATATTTCATACTTGACAGAAAATCGCGATAAAGTTCGCGGTATTTTACTTACACATGGACACGAAGATCATATTGGCGGATTGCCGTATGTATTGAGACATTTGAATGTTCCGATTTATGGCACGCGATTGACGCTCGGGCTAGTTGAAAGCAAGCTGCGCGAAGCTAATTTGCTCGGCGAAACAAAACGTATACTTATTCATGCGGATTCAGATATCCAACTTGGATCGATCCGCTCAACGTTCTTTAAAACGAACCACTCCATTCCGGATTCGGTCGGCATTTGCTTGGAAACACCGGAAGGATGCGTCGTTCATACGGGGGACTTTAAATTTGACCAAACGCCAGTGAATGCGCAATATGCGGATTTACATCGGATGGCTGAAATTGGGCAAAAAGGTGTATTAGCCTTACTCTCGGATAGTACAAACGCAGAACGTCCTGGCTTTACACAGTCGGAGAGCATTGTGGGCGAAGAACTTAAAGATATTTTCCGTAAGGCCCAGCAGCGCGTTGTCGTTGCTACGTTTGCTTCAAATATTCACCGCATTCAACAAGTCATTGAAGCAGCGCACGTTACAAATCGTAAACTAACTGTCATTGGTAGAAGCATGGTGAACGTCGTCACTATCGCTTCTGAATTGGGATATTTGCATATCCCAGATGGCATGTTGATTGAACCTGAAGAAGTTAACAAAATGGCAGCTGATCGTGTCGTTATTTTGTCTACTGGCAGCCAAGGTGAGCCAATGTCCGCATTGACGCGGATGGCACGCTCTACACATCGCAAAGTCGATATTTTGCCAGGTGATACGGTCGTGATCGCTGCGACGCCAATCCCAGGCAATGAAAAATATGTTGGCCGTACGATCGACGAATTGTTCCGTCTAGGAGCTAACGTCATTTATGGTGGTGGACATTCTAAAGTTCACGTATCTGGTCACGGTAGTCAAGAAGAGTTGAAACTCATGCTCAACTTGATGAAACCAAAGTACTTTATTCCCATCCACGGGGAATATCGTATGCTACGTCACCATGCACAATTGGCTGAGTCCATCGGCATGGATCGTGAGCAGATCTTTATCACTGATATCGGTGACACAGTTGAGATTCAGAACGGTGTTGCACGCCGCGGCTCTAAAGTACCGTCAGGTTATGTGCTTATTGACGGACTTGGTGTCGGCGATGTGGGCAACATCGTACTGCGCGACCGCAAATTGTTGTCGCAAGACGGCATTTTGGTCGTCGTCGTCACGCTTAGTAAGCAAGACGGGACGATCTTGTCAGGTCCGGACATTATCTCGCGCGGTTTCGTTTATGTTCGTGAGTCGGAAGGATTGCTTGATGAAGCGAATCGTATCGTAACATCAACGCTGCACCGCCTTATGAACGAAAACGTTAACGAATGGGCGTCGCTTAAGACGCACGTTAAAGATGCGCTTGGTCGCTTCTTATATGAGCAGACGCGCCGCCGTCCGATGATATTGCCTATAATAATGGAAGTGTGACCTAAGGTCGCGCTACAGTCACGATGAATTGAACTCGCCTCTTGCTGCACCCACAGCAAGGGGCTTTTTTCTTTTTAAGAATATAGTATGTATGTTCTGGAGAATTAAGGTGAAATGATTATATTTTGAAACGTTGAAATGAGGGTGTTTCCAGCATAACTATTTGTGAAGTGCACAACCTATGAGGGTATCGGTACAGAATGGAGGGATAGGTTGTGCCACAAATGAACGGCGTGCCATGGGACTTAGCACAGTTAAACAATGAAACACCCCAACCAGAAGTTAATGTGCCTAAAGGGCCACCGAGCGTTGAAACGATTCAGCAACTTGGAACCGCTTCAGTGCCTTCTACAGGTGAGTCCAATATTTATTGTCTCAATATCATCGGTCAAATCGAAGGCCACATCGTGTTGCCTCCGCAGAACAAGACAACGAAATACGAGCATGTCATTCCACAACTTGTTGCTGCAGAGCAGAACAGTAAAATCGAAGGTGTGCTCGTTCTTTTAAACACAGTTGGCGGTGATGTAGAAGCGGGACTTGCCATAGCAGAAATAATCGCATCGATGTCAAAACCTACAGTTGCACTTGTGCTTGGAGGTGGGCACAGCATAGGGGTTCCGATTGCTGTTTCTGCAAACGTATCCATGATTGCGGAGACAGCGACGATGACTATTCATCCTATCCGCTTAACAGGGCTTGTGATTGGTGTTCCACAGACGTTTGAATATTTAGATAAAATGCAAGAACGCGTTACTCGATTTGTGACTTCGCATTCGAAAGTAACCGAGGAGCAATTTAAAGAGCTAATGTTTAAAACGGGCGAGCTTACACGTGATATAGGTACAACTGTGATTGGTGCGGATGCTGTTCGCTATGGACTTATTGACGAAATCGGTGGGATCACAACCGCGTTGAACCAATTAAATCGACTCATAGATGACAAGCGGCAGCGTAATGCAGCACCATCTTCTGCCCAAGTGGTAGGTTTGCAGCCACCGCAAGCCAATCAACAGGTGCAATCTAACATACCGAACTCACATCTTAACAATATGAATAATAATCTGAATAATATACCTCCTCAAGGTGGGCCAGGAGGGGGACAACGATGACACTTTACACCATATTACCACTAGAGCAAGTACTAAATGGTTTTGACAAGCAGCCTGAATTTACAGAAATGAAATGGCAGGGCCGAACGTTGCTTGTCCAGCATGTTGACCAACAAACCGTGCGAATTGAACGCCTTGTTCAATGTAGTCATTTAGATGATTTTCTAGATCCGAATTGGATGCCAGGTGCATTGTTGCAAACACAGTCCATCTTTAATTAATTGAATAAACGAATATGTGACATCGTTCGTCGTGTCATCTTTAACAACGTTCGTCATGTCAAATAAAGTCGCATTATAGTGCGGCTTTATTTTTTTGTTGTGCGTTTCTGGAGGTTGGGAGGAACGGTTGTTCTATGTTATAATGAACAGATGAACAGATGGAGGTGAGCGAACGGTGGCTCGTAAAAAGAAGAAGAAACAATCGTTTAGCAAAAGTTTGAAATATGAAATATACGGTATTTTACTCATTACATGTTCCATTATCGCATTGTCAGGAGAAGCTGCCTTTGGCCGTTCGTTGTCCAAATTGTTCGGCCTTTTGCTCGGTAAGTGGTATTTTATTATTCCGCTCTTGTTTATATATGTGGGATTAGTCGTCATGATCAAGCGCCAATGGCCGACCGGTTGGACACCCCGTAAGACGGGAATAATGTGCATTTTATTAGCATTCACGATGCTCAGTACGATGTCTGCTGTTGAACAGCGACTGTTACCTGTAGCGGAGCAATTAAGTGCAGGACGAATTTTTCAAGACATACATAACACGTTAAAAGTTGAACTGATTCATGCGAACGAAACTGGAACCGCAGGGACCATGCTGCAAAAGGACATTAGTGGTGGCTATATAGGTGCTGCACTATATTGTGTTCTATTTTCTTTGTTCGGCGGTCTTGGCACGAAGCTGCTGATCATCGTTCTCATGTTTATCGGCTTCATGCTTATTACGCAAATGTCATATATCGAGCTCATACGACTCATACGAGCGAAAGTAAGTAAGATTACGATTACGATCATGAAAAAACGCAGAGCACGAATGAACGAGCGTAAGGTGCAATCAGGCCGCAAACGCAAGGCGATGGATGATGAAGATCTATTACCTGACCATATGGATAATGAAGATGAGGATGAGGAGCTACTTGATCGCGAAAGAACGCCTATTTTTTACCAGTTATTTGGAGGGCGTAAAAAAGCTAAGCAGCGTGAACATTGGGATGAAGACGAAGAATATATGGAAAAAGACAAACGTTTTTCAGAACGCCCACGTTCATTCCGTTCTGATGAGAACGACTCGGATGTAGCTGAAGCGTATGCTGCTGAGCGTCACAATCGTCTACAGAACGAAGATGAGATAAATACGCAAGGGAACGAATTGCAGCAACCAACACCATTGTTTAGAGATTTTACAGCTACAGATTCGACAGATCGAGCGCACGAAATGGATGAAGTGCATCATATAGGACGAGCTTCGTCCTCGACTCAAGACGATGTTGAAGATGATTTGGAGGAACCCCTCCCCATTTCTTTGCATACACCAAATGCAGAAGAAGTGGATCCAATGACCATTCATTCGAATGACTCGACGGAAGTCAACACGGACGCAACCGATCAACAATCAATTGAGCATTCTGAATTGTCGGATCCGCCTAAGCCGCCGCCAAAACCGTACAAATTACCATCATTCCAGCTGCTTTCTAAGCCGCAAGGAAGTGGAAAAGGTGGCGATCATGCCGATTACATGCAAACCGCACGTAAACTTGAGGCGACATTAGAAAGCTTCGGGGTGCGAGCAAAAGTGTTGGAAGTCGTTCGCGGGCCAGCGGTTACTCGTTACGAGATTCAGCCGGATATTGGTGTGAAAGTTAGCCGTATTGTGAGTTTGTCCGATGATATTGCTTTGGCATTAGCCGCAAAGGACATTCGAATGGAGGCGCCAATTCCAGGGAAATCCGCGATCGGTATCGAGGTGCCGAACAATGAAGTATCTGTCGTCACGATGCGAGAAGTGATGGAAACACAGACGTTCCTAGAAGCATCTTCACGGCTATCCATTACACTTGGACGTGATATTTCAGGAGCACCTATTGTAGGCAACTTGGCTCGCATGCCGCACTTACTTGTTGCAGGTGCAACCGGCTCGGGTAAATCGGTCTGTATTAACGGTATTATTACGAGCGTGCTGTATAAGGCAAAGCCTGATGAAGTGAAATTTTTAATGATCGACCCCAAAATGGTTGAATTGAATGTGTACAATGGTATCCCACATTTGTTGGCTCCTGTCGTAACCGATCCACGTCGCGCTTCCCTTGCGTTGAAGAAGATTGTCGTGGAGATGGAGAAGCGGTATGAACTATTTTCTAAATCGGGTACACGTAACATCGAGGGCTATAACAATTTAGTGGCCGAAGAAAAAGAAAAAGTGCTGCCGTTTATCGTCGTTATCGTGGACGAGCTGGCTGATTTGATGATGGTAGCGGCTAACGATGTAGAGGATGCTATTTGCCGCCTAGCTCAGATGGCCCGTGCTGCTGGTATACACCTCATCATTGCTACGCAGCGTCCATCGGTAGACGTTATTACTGGGGTAATAAAAGCGAACATCCCTTCGCGGATTGCGTTTGGTGTCTCATCGCAAGTCGATTCACGTACAATACTAGATATGGCTGGCGCTGAAAAGCTGCTTGGTCGTGGGGATATGTTGTACCTGCCGATGGGGTCATCCAAACCGATTCGCGTGCAAGGCGCTTTCTTGTCCGATCAAGAGGTGGAGACAGTCGTAACTTTTTGCCGTGACCAAGGTCAGGCTGAATATAACGAAGATCTTGTGCCTGAAATTGATGAGAACGGCTTAGCTGCTGACGAACCAATAGATGAATTATACGAGCAGGCTGTACAAATGGTGCTAGAAGCACAGCAAGCTTCTGCATCGTTGTTGCAGCGGCGCATGCGGATAGGTTATAACCGTGCCAGCCGACTTATTGATCATATGAATATGCAAGGTATTATCGGTCCGCACGAAGGCAGCCGGCCGCGTGAAGTGCTAATGACGTGGGAACAATATCAGCATACGAAGAAGTCATCGTAAGCCGCTGTCAAGTAATAAGCTTTTTCTTACATAAAAATAAAAGCATGGAAATGCATAGAACAAATGACGTTATCTCATAATAATGTTGCCAATCCTGTTAAATTCACAAGAGAGAGGTAGACGTTAGGCATGAGAAGAAAACGCATCATTTGGATTACGCTATGCATGGTACTTGCTTTGTTCGGCGCGTATGAGTACAAACAAATGAATGAAACGATGGAAACGTTCAGTAGCGCGACGATTAAATATGGGGCGAGCGGGAAGGACGTTACTGAACTGCAAGGACGGCTTAAATTTTTAGGCTATTACAACGGAAAAATTGATGGAGTGTTCGGCGGAGCTACAAAAAATGCGGTAACTTGGTTTCAATGGAAGTTTGGGTTGAAATCGGATGGGGTCGTTGGGACAAAGACCAAAACAAAGCTAGTCAACGCAACGAAAAACTGGAGTCCCCAATCGAATCAATCAGCGCCACCACCAGCAAAGCCTCCGTCTAAAAGCCCGAATAAACCGAGCAGACTTAGCGGCTCGAACAATTTAGGGTTCTCGGAAAATGATTTAAAGCTGATGGCGAATGCGGTATATGGTGAGGCGCGCGGCGAGCCGTATGAAGGGCAAGTTGCGGTTGCGGCCGTTATATTAAACCGTGTTAAGTCGCCTAGTTTCCCGAACACGGTGTCAGGTGTTATTTTTCAACCACGTGCTTTTACGGCTGTAGCTGATGGACAAATTTGGCTCACACCAAATGAGAAGGCTAGAGAAGCAGTGCAAGATGCAATTAACGGATGGGACCCATCGGGAGGTTGCTTGTACTATTTCAATCCGGTGACAGCAACATCGAAATGGATTTGGACACGACCGCAAGTGAAGACGATTGGTAAGCATATATTTTGTATGTAAACGGAGCGAAGGAGCAGGGTCGGTATTCGGCTGTTTGCTTCTTCGCTTTTTGCATTGCAGATGATGCAGGTATACAATGGATACAAAGGGAATATAACCTAGCATGTTACTAGCCGTGTTCGGCACGGATAAAAAGGAGTTAAAATCGTGAGCAAACCGACCTTTGAGCGAGGCTCTGTGCACGGTATTCGCTTGCACGTTATGCCTACTAAGCGTTTCAAAACGTTTGCGATCAGCGCTTACGTTGGGATTCCGCTGCAAGAGGACACCGTAACACCGACTGCACTTACACCGTTTGTGCTAAGAAGAGGAACAGCAGAGCACCCTGAAACGATACGTTTTCGTGAACGACTAGATGAGCTGTACGGCGCAGGCTTTGGGTTCGATGTGTATAAACGAGGCGACTACCAAATTATACAGTTCCGGATGGATGTCATTAACGATCAGTTCGTCAGCGCAGCTGATTCGCTATTGCAGCAAGCCTTTCAATTTTTGGGCAATGCGGTCACCGATCCTGCCATCGAAGGTGGAGCATTCCGGAACAAGTATGTACAAGAGGAAAAAGATACACTACGTAAACGACTTGAGGCAATTGTCAACGATAAAATTCGTTATGCCGCCGAACGATGTGTGGAGGAAATGTGCAAAAATGAACCGTATCGTTTGCATCCGCTTGGCAATCGCAGCGATTTAGAGTCGATCGATTCGAATGTATTGTACGAAACGTATCGTCAGTTGCTAGAACGTGCTTGCATCGACATTTATGTCGTAGGTGATACATCACTAGCGGAAGTCGAGCAAGCTGTTTCCCGAACGTTTCGCTTGCAGCGTACAGGGGAAGTCAAATATGCTCGTGCCATTCCTGTTCCGCGCATCGGCGAGCCTAACGTCGTCGTTGACCGGCTCGACGTCACACAGGGTAAGCTTAATTTAGGATTGCGTTCCACGATTACATATGCGGACGATGCTTATCCAGCTGCGCTCTTGTATAACGGTATACTAGGTGGCTATCCACATTCCAAGCTATTTGTTAACGTTCGTGAGAAAAATAGCTTAGCGTATTACGCTTCATCACGCTTTGATGGTCATAAAGGGATTTGCACCATTCAGTCTGGTATCGAATTTGATAATTACGAAAAAGCAGTACGAATTATTCGAGAACAATTAGAAGCGCTGCAAGCTGGACAAATTGAAGCACTTGAATTGGAGCAGACGAAAGCGATGATTGCGAATCAGTTGCGAGAAATTGATGATTCTGCATTTGAGATGATTGGATTTGACTTTAACCGCGTCTTATCTGGGCGGGAACGTACAACCACACAACTCATTGAGCAAATACAAGCTATCGATACAGCACACATTCAAACAGCAGCAAATACGTTTCAGCTAGATACGATATACTTCTTGCGCAACCGAGAGGGGGTTTAACATGGAGAAACGTGAATTTTCCCAGCTGCAAGAAACGATTTACTACGAACGTATGGATAATGGTCTGGACGTCTATGTGTTGCCCAAACCTGGATTCCAAAAGACGTTTGCCACCTTTTCAACCAAATACGGTTCTATCGACAATCATTTTCAAATAAAGGGAGCGGACGCCGTTAAAGTGCCAGACGGCATTGCGCACTTCCTTGAGCATAAGATGTTTGAAGAGCCGGAGGGCGATATTTTCGCCACTTTCGCACAACAAGGGGCTTCGGCAAATGCGTTTACGACATTTGACCGTACGGTTTACTTATTTTCAGCGACAGATCAAATCGAAGCAAATGTTACAACGCTTATCGATTTCGTGCAGCGTCCTTACTTTACAGATGAGAATGTAGAAAAGGAAAAAGGAATTATCGGCCAAGAAATTAATATGTACAGCGATAATGCGGATTGGCGTGTCTACTTCGGACTTATCGAAGCGATGTATCATATTCATCCGATACATATTGATATTGCGGGCACGATTGAATCTATCGGCACAATTACGAAGGAAACGTTGTTTGCATGCTACAACACGTTTTATCACCCCTCCAACATGCTGTTATTTGTAGTCGGAGGAGTTGATCCTGCCTCCATATTTGAGCTAGTTCGACAGAACCAGGCCGCCAAATCTTATGAGCCACAGGGAGAAATTACGCGGCTATTTGAAGCAGAACCAGAACTCGTGCGCAATCCGCGTCTCGTTTCTAAACTGCCAGTCTCATTGCCTAAATGCTTGTTCGGTTGTAAAGAGCTACCTCCGCGTATTGAAGGCACAGCATTGCTGCAATATGAACTAGCAACTCGCACCATGCTTGACTTATTGCTTGGCAGCAGTTCACCGTTAGCACAAGCTTTATATGAAGAGGGTCTTACTTCAGATAGCTTCGGTCATGAATATAATTGCAGTTCAGACTATGCTTTCTCTGTCATTGGCGGGGAGACGAAGGACCCGGATAAACTGGTGGAACGAGTGCGTACCGCTATTGAGCAGCAAAAAGAAACAGGGTTTGAGCAGGCTGCATTTGACCGGATTCGCAATAAGCGAATTGGTGGTTTTTTACGCATGCTCAATTCATCTGAATCCATTGCGAACGAGTTCACTAAATACAAGTTCCGAGATGGGGACTTGTTTGATATACTGGCTGTATATGAGTCGTTAACGTTAGCTCAAGTAAATGAGCGCTTGCGCGACCATTTCGACTGGAGCCGTTTGGCCGTCTCCATTGTGGAGCAGCCTTAATGTTCAGGCGCGCCCGCTACATAAGCGGGTGCGCCTTGTTTATATAAAAGGGGGAGATTGTATTGAAAGCCTTAGGGGAAACGGCGGTACTCATTACAGGAGGTAGCAGAGGGATTGGATCGGCAGTTGCAGAACGATTCGCTTCCGTCGGTATGAAAGTCATTATTCATTATTTGCAAGCACATGAAGCGGCTAATGAGGTTGCACGCCGTTGCTTGCAGTATGGTGGAGACGTTCTAACCGTTACGGCTGACTTACGTTCACGTGATCAATTGTTACGTATGCAGGAAAAGCTTGAGCTGCACGGATTTACGCCTGACATTCTCGTGAACAACGCTGGGGTGGCACATTACGGTCTATTTACAGATGTAACCGAAGAAGAGTGGGACGATAATATGGCCATCAATTTAAAAGGCATGTTTATGTGTACCCAGTTGTTTGCTCCGCACATGATTTCGCAAAAGTATGGGCGCATTATTAATGTATCCTCGGTGTGGGGCCTGACGGGGGCATCTTGCGAAGTCATGTATTCAACCGCTAAGGGTGGCGTGAACGCCTTTACAAAAGCATTGGCCAAAGAGTTGGCACCTTCAGGCGTAACTGTGAATGCTGTGGCTCCAGGCGTCGTTGAGACAGATATGATTAAACATCTTAATGCAGAAGAGCGCGCATTGCTGCAATCCGATATTCCTGCGGGCAGGCTGGCGTCACCAGAAGAAATTGCCTCTTTAGTTTATTTTCTTGCGCTGCCTGAATCGAGCTACATTACTGGACAAGTCATTAGTCCAAATGGCGGTTGGCAGACATAAATACGCATAATACGCTCTCTTTTCGTACATATTACGACTGTTAGTGCATTAACAACAGCTATAGGGAGGCGTTCTCATGACATCTGTTCTTCGTAGTTTTGACACATGGAAAAAGTTCCTTGGTGAGCGCGTGCAAAATGCCAAAGGCTTAGGCATGAGTGAAGAGACGATTTCCAAGCTCGCTTATGAAATTGGTTCCTTTCTTGATGAAAAAGTAAATCCTGAAAACCCTCAAGAACGTACGCTCAAAGAGCTGTGGGATGTGGGGTCTGAGGATGAGCGGAAGACGATTGCTCGTTTAATGGTCAAATTAGCGGACCAAAACCGTTAATTTACTGGTTTTTTGTGTAATGAATGCAGGAAAGAGGCTCTTCGGAGCTTTCTTTCCTTTTCGTTCAATATTTGTAACAAGTTTGTTTACTTTCATAGTCATTTATACTTGTAATCTGTTATAATGAAATGGATAGACTTTAGCGGGCAGTTTGGACCGCTTTTTTTAGTGTTAAATTGTGAAAATGATCATGCAATTACTGTAAAACGATAATTTTTTTACACTTGCTTGGTGGAATTTCAGTTGGTTGTGTTGTAGAATGGAAGCGGACAAGCGAAGATGAGGTGTGTCATGGAATACAAACAGTGGTATATGGAATATAAAATACATAAGAACCGTCCAGGTTTGCTCGGAGATATTGCCTCTTTGCTCGGTATGCTTGAAGTTAACATTTTAACGATTAACGGAGTTGAGGGCAAAACTCGCGGCATGCTGCTTCAGACGGATGATGATGAAAAAATTAAGATTATGGGTGAAATGCTGCGGAAAGTGGATAATATTACGGTGTCCGCCTTGCGACAGCCCAAATTAGTCGATATTTTAGCCGTACGACACGGTCGATATATAGAGCGGGATTCAGACGATCAAAAGACATTTCGCTTTACGCGTGATGAACTTGGTTTATTAGTTGACTTTTTAGGGGAAATCTTTAAAAAAGAGGGTCATCAAGTTATTGGATTACGGGGCATGCCGCGTGTTGGTAAGACGGAATCGCTTATTGCGGGTAGCGTATGTGCTATGAAGCGTTGGACATTTGTGTCTTCTACATTGTTGCGACAAACCGTACGCAGTCAGATGTCTGAAGAAGAAATGAGTTTGAACAACGTTTTTATTATTGATGGCATTGTGAGCACGATTCGATCGAATGAGAAGCATGAATCTTTATTGCATGAAATTATGGGGATGGCTTCCACTAAAGTGATTGAGCATCCTGACATTTTTGTGCAGGAGACGCGTTATCAATTTGATGATTTTGATTATATTATCGAACTCCGTAATACACCAGATGAGGAAATTTCTTACGAGACGTTTACAGCTAATTATAACGATTTATAATAGATAAGTTACAACTACCATGTACTGACACGAATATTTTATACGGGAGGTGAAGTTGTGTCAGAATTAGGCCAAATATTAAAAAAAGCTCGTCTTGAAAAAGGAATGTCTCTTGATGATGTGCAGGAAGCGACTAAAATTCGCAAGCGCTATTTGGAGGCGATTGAGTCTGGAGATTACAAGGTGCTGCCAGGTTCGTTCTATGTACGTGCATTTGTAAAGACGTATGCAGAGACGGTCGGGTTGAACCCTGATGAAATATTGCAATATTATCAGAAAGATATCCCTGCTCCAGAGCCGGAAGCGACGGTAGAACCGATGGTTCGTAAAAAACGGAGCGTGCAACATTCGGATCGATTTGGCAAATGGGCAACGACGATATTGATGTGGTCGTTTGTTATTCTTATTATTGTGATTGTTTATTTTTTCATGGTCCGAACATCGAAAGATCTAGGCAATCCGTCAACGGATGATATCAATATTACAAAAAGTGAAAAAGCAACTCCGCCTAACCAAACGGGTGGCGAAACAACAGGTGGAACAACGCCTCCTGTTGCGCCTGATAAGGCTCCTGATCCAGTTGAATCCGAGCAAACGCCAATTGTTTTGCTTACGAAATCTTCAGGCAGCACAGACACATATAGCGTGTCTTCGCCGAAGGAAGATGAACCTATTAAGCTGGAAATCAAGGCTTCCAATGGCCATAGCTGGCTCGCTGTTAGAGAAAAGAACAATAGCGGTAAAAAGCTGCATTATGGCAACATTGAAGATGGGCAAACGTTGTCTTTTGAGGTAGGCAAAGACGGATTATACGTGCGAACTGGTCGTGCCGATCGAATTGCTATTACGGTAGCAGGTACAGCTGTTGTAGATGGAGATAAGGCAAGCACGAAGACGTTGCAGTTTAATTGGATTTCGTATGAAGAAGCGAAAGCATTACAACAGCAGCAAGCGTCTAACACAGGTACTAATGACACGAATGCAACAAACGGAACTAACGCAACGAATGGAACTAACAATTAGCAAGATTGCTTTTTCCACGGTTAAGCTTTGGTTCACTGATGCCCAATTAGTCCTGTCGCATTAAACTTTACTTTGTCGGAGAATATAGCTATGTACGGTATGTTACTCTGCACAAGTGAGGTTACAAGCATGGCAGTTAGTTGGGTCGTCACATGTTTGGGTGTCGTCGTCAGCCTGTTAGGTTATTACTTAACGCCAAGTGTATGGGGTTATGGCATATTAGGGTTCGGTCTCGCTCATATTGCGCTCGGTGTATTGGATATGTTTCGCCAGCCAGTCAGCAGCCAATCTTAAGAAGCACGATGGAGGCACAAGGCATTCTTTTGCTGACGACTTGTCACAAGGGAATGCCTTTGTGTTGTCATTTTCACATAAATACGTTATAAGGAGAGGTACATAATGGCTGAAAGTGCATTTGATATTGTTTCCAAATTTGACATGCAAGAAATGAATAACGCAATTACGCAAGCAGAGCGTGAAATTGAGACTCGTTTTGATTTTAAGGGAAGCAAGAGCAGTCTTAAACTCGAGAAGGAAGAACTGATTGTTGCATCAGACGACGAATATAAGTTGACTAGCGTGCTCGATATTTTGCAATCTAAAATGATTAAGCGTGGTTTGGCTATTAAAAATATGGAATATGGCAAAATTGAACCTGCTTCCGCGGGTACTGTTCGTCAACGTATCAAGTTAAAGCAAGGGATCGAACAGGACGTAGCGAAAAAAATTAATGTGCTTATTCGCGACTCTAAGTTGAAAGTTAAGAGCCAAATTCAAGGTGATCAAATTCGTGTAACCGGAAAAAGTAAAGACGATTTGCAAGCAGTTATGCAGATGCTGCGAGGTGCAGATTTGCAAATTGATTTGCAATTTACAAATTTCCGTTAACGATCAAGATTTTTGGCCCTTTATTTCCTGAGCGATATTTTGTTTAGGAGTAGGGGGCTGTTTTCTTTTTTGACTATCGTTGTGCTGCTGTATTATACTTGATGAGATAGAATGAGCAGTGTAACTCAATTACATAGGACTCTAGCTAGCTGTTAATAATGAATGACAGTAGCTTTGTTTTCAGTGATTCAAGGAGCAACTGCTCGCTTATTCCAGAACTTATCGGTGAAGTTTCATTGCGAAATGCCATCTTAGCATCGGCGACATCGCCAAAGTGCGAATGATCCATGCGCTTGAGTTTGACCTGGCTGGGGAGGGTACTAATTAGTGAATTTAGCGAACAAGATCACCTTGGTGCGTATTTTTCTCGTACCGATTATGATGTTCTTCCTGTTGGTGAATTTTGATTATTTTACACCAATACAAATTGAAGATTTTTACATCACGTATAATCAAATTATCGCTGCTCTCATCTTCATTATTGCAGCGAGCACGGACGGGTTGGACGGCTATATTGCTCGTAAGCGCAAGATGGTAACAAACCTAGGTAAGTTATTAGATCCATTGGCAGACAAGCTGCTCGTTGCCGCAGTGCTTATTTCGCTTGTAGCGATGGGGAAGTGCGATGCTTGGATCGCTATCGTTATCATTAGCCGAGAGTTCGCTGTCACAGGATTACGTCAGGTGGCATTATTGGAAGGTAATGTTGTTGCGGCTAGTAAATGGGGCAAATGGAAAACAGCTGCGCAAATTACAGCGATCATTGCGATGTTGCTTAACAACTTCCCGTTTGCATTTATTGATTTCCCGTTCGATATTATTGCGATGTGGATTGCGGCGATCATTACTGTGTATTCGGGTGTCGATTATTTTGTTAAAAATAAAAATGTACTTCACTTTTCATAAACATGCTTAGCACGCATTGTTTTTAAATAGGCTTCTTCGTGTTTAAGATGCGCTTCGAAAGAATGGCATTAAGAACGGTAGAAGCCTATTTTGTTACGAACAAAGCGATGATCTCATACTTCGGGAAGGGGTTTGTCATGAAAGCTGAAATTATTGCAGTCGGCACAGAACTGCTACTTGGTCAAATCGTAAATACAAATGCGCAATATATTGCACAGCAATTAGCTCTACTCGGTGTAGATGTCTACTTTCAAACGGTCGTCGGTGACAATAAAATGAGACTGCGCTCCGTGCTGGAGGCGGCACGTGAACGTGCGGACATTGTGCTGCTCACTGGCGGTCTTGGGCCAACCATGGACGATTTAACGAAAGATGTTGTGGCTGAGCTGTTTGCCCGGAGCATGAGCTATCATGAGCCTTCCATGGAAAAAATGGAGCGTTTCTTTCAGGAGCGCGGAGTGACGATGATTGAAAGCAATAGGCGTCAAGCACTGCTCATTGAAGGTGCAGACCCTTTGGATAATGAAGCGGGTTTAGCGGTCGGGAACGCTATGTTGGTGGATGACGTAGCTTATATTATGCTGCCTGGACCGCCAAAGGAAATGAAGCCTATGTTCGAGCTTCAAGTCATTCCGTGGTTAGAGAAGCATGTGTTTGCAGAACGTAGCTCACTATATTCTCGTATGCTTAAGTTCGCTGGTATTGGTGAATCAGCGCTTGAAGCGGAACTGATTGATCTGATTGAGCAGCAAGCTGATCCAACGATAGCTCCTTATGCGAAGGAAGGCGAAGTACTCATTCGGCTTGCCACGAAGAGCGCTGACGAAGATGAAGCGGAACGCAAGCTAAACCGCTTGGAAGAAGAAATTCGTTCCCGTGTGGGTCAGTACATATTTGCGACGGAAGATATTTCGTTAGAGCGGGCTGTCGTGGCGCGGATGCGTGAGTTGGGTTTAACGCTCTCCGCAGCAGAAAGCTGTACAGGAGGGCTATTTGCTCAATTAGTAACGTCCGTTCCAGGAAGCTCTCAAGTGTTTGCTGGTGGGGTTGTGGCTTATTCTAACGAGCTGAAACAGCGTGCACTAGGTGTTCCACCAACGTTGTTGGAAGGAGAAAGTGCTCCGGGAGCGGTTAGTGCTGAGACGGCAGCGGCGATGGCAGAAGGTGTGCTGGCGTTGACTGAAGCTGATTTGGCTGTTGCCATTACGGGCGTAGCGGGACCTGATTCACAAGAGGGGAAGCCCGTAGGACTCGTCTATATCGCTATTGCGGAGCGCGGGCATTCTGTCGTGACAGAACAGCTGCGTGTAAACGGAAACCGTGAAATGGTACGTTTGCGTTCGGCTAAAGCGGTGTTGGTTCGAGTGTGGCGGCGTTTAAATGCTATTCAAGCTGCGCGGTAGGGTTTTCTAGTTTCTTAATTTAGGTTCGTACATGCAAAATGATTGCTTTAGATGGTGGATAATGGTATATTTTGTGTACGGAAGAACCGTAATAGAGCTGACAAGCTTTATTACGGTTTTTTTGCGTGTTTTGCTAGGTGAGATCGTAATGAGCTTGTACCTGAGTACATACGATTTTACGTTGAAGGGAGGATGAAAAGTGAAATCAAATGAGCATGATCTATTTTTTGGATAATATGGGTAAATATCATTTGGTAAGATGAAAAAACGAATGTATGTTCGAAAAAATGCTTGGCAAAGCGAACAAAACAAGGTATGATGAATACATAAACGATTAATGAAGGAAGTGAGTTTGTGTCAGATCGTCGCGCCGCATTAGAAATGGCATTGCGTCAAATTGAGAAACAGTTCGGTAAAGGTTCAATCATGAAACTCGGCGAATCCACTCATATGCAAGTTGAGGTTGTGTCGAGCGGATCGTTAGCATTAGATATTGCACTCGGCACAGGGGGATTACCTCGTGGCCGAATTATTGAAATATATGGACCGGAGTCTTCTGGTAAGACAACGGTTGCTTTACATGCAATTGCGGAAGTGCAGAAGACTGGCGGACAAGCTGCTTTCATCGATGCGGAGCATGCGTTAGACCCGGTATATGCAAGTAAACTTGGCGTTAATATTGACGAATTGCTACTGTCACAACCAGATACAGGTGAACAAGGATTGGAAATCGCTGAAGCACTTGTACGTAGTGGTGCGGTAGACATTGTCGTAATTGACTCCGTAGCCGCTCTCGTGCCAAAGGCAGAGATTGAAGGCGACATGGGAGATTCTCACGTTGGTTTGCAAGCTCGTTTGATGTCGCAGGCATTGCGTAAGCTGTCTGGAGCGATTAGCAAATCGAAGACGATTACTATTTTTATTAACCAGTTGCGTGAGAAGGTAGGCGTTATGTTCGGTAATCCGGAGACGACTCCTGGTGGACGTGCGTTGAAGTTCTATTCCACTGTACGTCTAGACGTTCGCCGTGTAGAGACGATTAAGCAAGGTAACGACATGGTCGGTAACCGCACGCGTATTAAGGTTGTTAAGAATAAAGTAGCCCCTCCGTTCAAACAAGCGGATATCGATATTATGTATGGTGAAGGTATTTCTCGTGAAGGTAGCATCGTGGATATTGCTACGGAGAGGGACATCATTCAGAAGAGTGGTGCATGGTATTCTTATGACGGTGAACGTTTAGGTCAAGGCCGTGAGAATGCTAAGCAATTTTTGAAAGAGCATGTTGCGATTGCAGATGTTATCGAAAATAGGATTCGTGAAAGTAGCAACTTAACGACTACGGTATCCCAAGATGCATCTAAGGATGATGAGGCAGACTTAGCGGAATTCGATTCCGAAGAATAAAATGACGGAATGTCATGTGCAAGCACCTTCTGCGATATGCGAAGGTGCTTGTGTCGTTCCTTCATAATCCAACCCTTGCCTGATTTATGATCGAGAGAAGTAGGCGGTGTCAAGATTAAGATGGAGGCTATGTTAGGATGAGTGATGATCGTATCGTCACGATTGTACGAGTTGAGCGTGACGCTAAGCAAGCAAGTAGATATACGATTCATTTTGATAGTAGCTCTTCGTTGAATGTTCACGAAGACGTTATGGTCAAGTATCGATTGTTTAAGGGGAACGAGGTGTCGGTTGCCTCGTTAGCAGATATTTTACGAGCAGATGAGCTAAATAAGGCATACGTTCAGGCGTTGAAATATTTACAGCGAAAGCCCCGCACTCGTGGAGAAATGGCGAAGCATTTAAGCCAGAAGGAATATGAAGAAGGCATCGTCATAGAAGTGCTTGATCGCTTGCAGCAGCAATTGCTCGTTGACGACCAAGCGTATGCGCACCAGTGGACGGAGCAACGCTTGACGCGTCATTATAAAGGAAGGCGATGGATTCAGCACGAGTTAAAGCAGAAAGGCGTGCATGAGCAGCATATTGCCTCAGCGCTTGAAGCGGTAGAGCCCGATCAAGAGTGGGAAAGCGCCCTGCATGCTGCACGTAAGAAATGGCGCCAAACGAGTGGAGAGCCATTTATACGCAAGCAAAAGACGACAGCTTTTCTTATGCGACGTGGTTATCCGCTAGACATGGCACGGCGTGCTGCCCATTCCATGGAGGAAGAACAGAATGATGAAATGGAATAAGATTAGCGATGTCGAAACAATGTTCAAAGCAATAAAATAGGCTATATATAGTGCTTGAATAGAGGGATGTTGTCAATTGCTTGACAATATCTTTTGCCGAATAATAAAATGAACATGTATCTTTATTTTCACGAGATCAATTTTTCCTTCCAAAAGTTGATTTCTGATGATTTATTTCGCCAATTGATGTATTCCGATTGCCGCCTACAGGTGGCGCCTAGCATGCAGAGCATGTATGTAACTGATGTATATACGTCAGTCGTGTAGCACTTTAAGAAAATGAAACATTGAACAATCACAATGAACTAACCCAAGCAGTGCTTGGAGGAACCAACGAGGAGGTGAGGCAAAGATGCAAATTTGGCTCGCGATCGTTCTCGTTGTGGCTGCATTGTTCTTGGGGTTTGGAATCGGTTACCTGATTCGCAAATCGCTTGCTGAAGCGAAAATAACGAGTGCCGAGCACGCCGCGGAACAAATTATGGATGGAGCACGCAAAGAGGCGGAGGCACTGAAGAAAGAAACGGTGCTAGAAGCGAAAGACGACATCCATAAACTTCGCACCGAAGCGGAGAAAGATATCCGCGAACGCCGGAACGAAATTCAACGTTTGGAAAGACGCTTATTGCAAAAAGAAGAGTCGTTGGATAAAAAGTTAGAGTCGCTAGAACGTAAAGAAGAACATGTAGCCAACAAAGAGAAACGAATCGAAGATACTCAGGAGCAGATTGATCGTATTTATCAACAGCAAATTTCTGAGTTGGAACGTATTTCTAACTTGACCATGGAGGATGCTAGAAGCATTATCTTGGCCAATGTGGAGCAGGAAGTTCGTCATGAAACGGCACAGATGATTAAAGAAGTCGAACAGCAGGCGCGTGAAGAAGCGGACAAGCGTTCACGTGAGATTATTACACTTGCTATTCAGCGCTGTGCGGCGGATCATGTTGCAGAGACAACGGTATCCGTTGTTGCTTTGCCTAACGAAGAGATGAAAGGCCGTATCATCGGTCGAGAAGGTCGCAACATTCGTGCACTTGAAACGCTTACAGGTATCGATTTGATTATCGATGATACACCTGAAGCGGTCATTCTGTCCGGATTTGACCCAATTCGACGTGAGATTGCACGGACATCGCTTGAAAAGCTTGTAGCAGACGGTCGTATTCACCCTGCGCGTATCGAGGAAATGGTCGAGAAATCGCGTAAAGAAGTGGATGAACGGATCCGTGAATACGGAGAGCAAGCAACATTCGAAGTGGGCGTGCACGGTTTGCACCCTGACTTGATTAAAATACTCGGTCGCCTTAAATTCCGTACGAGCTACGGTCAAAACGTACTTAAACACTCGATGGAAGTTGCTTACCTTGCCGGATTAATGGCAGGAGAGCTAGGCGAAGATGTAACATTGGCAAAACGTGCCGGATTGTTGCATGATATCGGGAAAGCGTTGGATCACGAGGTGGAAGGATCTCACGTTGAAATCGGTGTCGAGTTGGCGAAGAAGTATAAAGAACACCCAGTGGTCATTAACAGTATCGCATCTCACCATGGAGACTGCGAACCGACTTCCGTTATCGCGATGCTAGTCGGAGCAGCAGATGCATTGTCAGCTGCCCGTCCAGGAGCACGTCGTGAAACACTTGAGACGTACATTAGACGTTTGGAGAAGCTTGAAGACATTTCCGAGTCGTTTGATGGCGTTGAGAAGTCGTATGCGATCCAAGCAGGACGCGAAGTGCGCGTAATGGTGCAACCGGATAAGATTGATGACGCGGAAGCGTATCGTCTCGCTCGAGATATTACGAAAAAAATCGAGAGTGAGCTTGACTATCCAGGACATATTAAAGTTACGGTCATTCGTGAAACTCGTGCAGTGGAGTATGCGAAGTAAGTACACATATGGGACAAGGAGAGGTGGCCGCTCGTCGGCCACTTTTCCGTTTTATTTACTAAGGAGGACTTGTTCCGAATGAAAGTCATGTTTATAGGTGATATTGTAGGCAATACAGGACGTAAAGCTGTAAAGCTGCTATTGCCATCTTTAAAGCAAAAGTACCAGCCGCATATCATTATTGCGAATGCTGAAAATGCAGCTGGAGGACGTGGAGTCACGGAGGCAATCGTTAGGGAGTTTGCTAACTTGGGCATTCACGGATTCACGATGGGAAATCATACGTGGGACAATCGAGATATTTTTGAGTGGATTGACGATGAGAAGCGTCTGGTCAGACCGGCAAACTTTCCTGAAGGTGCGCCGGGACAGGGCTTTACAACGATTAAGGCGAACGGGAAAGAGCTCGTCATCGTTAATTTACAAGGCCGTACCTTTTTACCGCCGATTGATTGCCCGTTCACGGTAGTGGATGATATTTTATATTCGCTTGGCAAAAAATCGCAAGCTATTCTCGTTGATTTTCATGCAGAAGCAACATCGGAAAAAATCGCGATGGGCTGGCACCTTGATGGCAGAGCTTCGATAGTAGTAGGAACGCATACACACGTTCAGACGAACGATGACACGATTTTGCCGAATGGAACCGCCTATTTGACCGACGTAGGTATGGTAGGTTCAAAAGAAGGCGTCCTAGGTATGGAACGTGAAGCGGTATTGCATAAATTCAAGACACAACTTCCAGTTCGCTTTGTTGTAGACGAAGGAAAATGGCATTTCCATGCCGTTGTTGTGGAAATTGATGATGCAACAGGCCGTGCAATTCGTATTGAAAAAATCCGCGTACGTGAAGACGAGTGGATTATGTGCTAACCAATCGCCTTCATTGCCCTTGAGCATGGCTTGTGGGTGCAGGGTAGGTACGCAGGCAAGCACATATGCCTAATCACATAACTTATCAAAAAAGCGCTGGCTCATAACAGCGCTTTTTTGTATGTCCTAAACGAGTCTCTGCGCTGTGCGCCGACGCAGATTCGCCGCAGATAGGAGATTGCAGGAATTTTTACCGAATTCGCGAATATGTTGTATTAGTGGAATCTAACCAACATTCCCGAGGAGGTACTTTCCATGGAAGTATTAAAGGTTTCAGCAAAATCTAATCCAAATTCGGTAGCTGGTGCGTTAGCAGGGGTTTTGCGTGAACGGGGAGCCGCCGAATTGCAAGCGATTGGAGCCGGTGCTTTGAATCAAGCGATTAAAGCAGTCGCAATTGCACGGGGATTCGTAGCACCAAGCGGTGTAGACTTGATTTGCGTTCCTGCCTTTACCGATATTGTTATTGATGGAGAGGATCGGACGGCAATTAAGTTAATTGTGGAGCCAAGATAAATAGAGGAAATTAACCGTATACGGAAAAAATGGATAACCTGTTTACAATGTAAGCAGGTTTTTTTGCTTTCATCGTTAATTTTCAGTAATATAAGAATCGTGTGCTTTATTTGCGCTTGTATGTGCAACGTAATACGTCAAAGCATTGGACAAGCTGAATACCCATTCGTCAGCAAAGACAGCAACGCTGATTAATATAATCTCAAATGAGAGGAACATGCCATTATGAAGCGTCGTATCATTGATTTTCATTGTGATGTGCTTTTTAAAATGCTGTATGAAGGAAAAATTCATTTTGATCAGGAAGAACTGCTCGATGTGTCACTGCCGCGTATGCGTCAAGGTGGCGTAGGTATGCAAGTGTTTGCGCTCTATTTAGAAGATGCCTTGTTAACAGGACCTCCTCGTTTCTCTCAAGTGCTGCGCGCGATCGATCTATTGCGTGAACGCATTCATTCGCACCCTGATGTACAGTTTATTCGTTACCGTGAGGATTTGGATACATGGGCGCGGAATCCTAATGCGATTGGCTCCATACTATCGCTTGAGGGTGTGGACGGTTTAGAAGGAGATATGGTGTACGTACGCACGGCTTACGAACTAGGAGCGCGTTTCGTAGGACTGACATGGAACCATGCGAATTGGGCTGTTGATGGAACTTTAGAGCCTCGTCAGGGCGGATTTACGAACAAAGGCCGTCAATTTATTCGGGAGTGCGATAAGCTAGGGCTTATGATAGATGTGTCTCATTTAAATGAACACGGTTTCTGGGAACTGCTTGATTTGACAGGGCGACCGATTATCGCTTCGCACTCTAATGCGGCTTCTGTGAGACCTCATCCACGCAATTTATCAGACGAGCAGATTAAAGCCATTATTGCACGCGATGGACGTATCGGAGTGGTGTTTTTACCGACCTTTATTCGCGAGGGCGAACACGTCACGATCGATGATCTCCTTAAACATATTGATCGAATTTGTGAATTGGGCGGAGCCAACCATATTATGTTTGGATCCGATTTCGATGGTATTGAGGAAAAAGTAGAGCGATTAGAGCATGCTGGGCACTATGGCAATTTGGTAGAAGCGTTAGAGAAACGGTACACGAGTGAATTTGTGGATGGGATTACGGGAGGCAACGCATTCAGGCTGTTGCAGACCTATCTACCACAACGAACAGAGTAGCTTGTATTCATCTCGTGAAGGTATCATACTAATCTAAACTTGCTATGGTGAAGATCCGCGAAAACGCTTGCTTTTTCCAATTTTGAGTCATAGAATGAGTATGACTCAAGGAGATTTCTAAAATTTTACTTGTTAGATGGAATCGAATAATGGTGTGCATTCCGATGGCGGGAATGCAAATGCGAGTCACCGTTCAAAGGAGTGGGACAGCTTGATTAATCAATTGTCTTGGAAAATTGGGGGTCAACAAGGTGAAGGGGTAGAAAGTACGGACCGTATCTTTTCGACGGCATTAAACCGTCTCGGATACTTTTTGTACGGCTACCGTCATTTTTCTTCACGTATTAAGGGTGGACATACGAATAACAAGATTCGAATCAGCACGAAACCGATTCGTGCGATTTCAGATGACTTAGATATTTTGGTCGCATTTGACCAAGAATCGATTGATTTAAACGCACACGAGTTACGCGCTGGCGGCGTCATTGTGGCGGATGCGAAGTTTAATCCAATAGTGCCTGAAGGCATTGATGCGCGTCTGTTTGCGGTGCCGATTACGGCAATTGCTGAAGAGCTAGGAACTTCTTTGATGAAAAACATGGTCGCTTCTGGTGCTTCTTGGGCTTTGCTCGGATTGCCGATTGAAGTGTTTAACCAAGCGGTGGAAGAAGAGTTTGGGCGCAAAGGACCAGCAGTCGTCGAGAAAAACGTCGAAGCTGTGCGCCGCGGAGCAGAATTCGTGTTAGAACAAGCGGGCGGCCCGCTAATTGATTTCCAACTAGAGCCAGCTGATGGTAAACAAAAATTGTTTATGATCGGTAATGACGCGATTGGATTTGGTGCATTGGCAGCGGGTTGTCGCCTAATGGCGGCGTATCCGATTACACCTGCCTCTGAAGTAATGGAATACTTAATTAAGCGTTTGCCTAAGTACGGTGGAACAGTCATCCAGACGGAAGACGAAATTGCTGCAATCACAATGGCAATCGGGGCTAACTACGGTGGCGTGCGTGCGATGACAGCATCAGCAGGCCCAGGTCTTTCTTTGAAAATGGAAGCTATCGGCTTGGCGGGTATGACAGAGACGCCGATAGTTATTGTAAATACACAGCGTGGAGGCCCGAGTACTGGCTTGCCAACGAAGCAAGAACAAAGTGATGTCAACGCGATGATTTACGGTACACATGGTGAAATTCCGAAAATTGTCATGGCGCCAAGTTCAATTGAAGAGTGTTTCTACGATACGATTGAAGCCTTCAATTTAGCAGAAAAGTATCAGTGTCCGGTTATCGTGTTAACAGATTTGCAGCTTTCTTTAGGCAAGCAGACGTGCGAGGCACTTGATTATGATCGCATCGTAATCGATCGTGGCCACGTAATGAGCGATTTACCAGCGCTCGAAGACCATAATCAATTCAAGCGTTATGCGTTTACGGAAGACGGCATTTCGCCGCGTGTCTTCCCAGGAGAAAAGGGCGGTTTGCATCACGTCACAGGTGTTGAGCATGATGAGACAGGCCGCCCTTCCGAGAGCGCGATTAACCGCAAGAAGATGATGGATAAACGGATGAGCAAGTTGAACAACTTGAACATCACGAATGCGATTCATGCAGATGCGCCGTATGAAGATGCGGATCTCCTTATCGTCGGCATGGGTTCGACGGGAGGCACGATTGAGCAAGCGCGTCAAATGCTCGAAGCAGATGGCGTAAAAACGAATCAAGTGATGGTTCGTCAAATTTACCCATTCCCGACAGAGCTATTTAAGACAGAAGCGGGACGTGCCAAAAAAGTTGTCGTGCTGGAGAACAATGCAACCGGTCAACTAGCTGGGCAAATTAAGTTAAACGTTGGTTTAGGGGAGAAAATACGTCAAATCAATAAATATGACGGTAATCCGTTCCTGCCATCGGAAGTGTACAAACAAAGCAAGGAGTTGGTATAGAATGGCTACGTTTAAAGAGTTCCGCAACAATGTGAAGCCTAACTGGTGCCCAGGCTGCGGTGATTTCTCAGTACAAGCGGCCATTCAACGCGCAGCAGCAAGTGCTGGTCTTGAGCCTGAAAATTTGGCGATCGTGTCGGGTATCGGTTGCTCGGGCCGTATTTCTGGCTACGTTAATGCTTACGGCTTCCACAGCATTCATGGACGATCGCTCCCGATCGCACAAGGCTTGAAGCTGGCTAACCGTGATTTAACCGTAATCGCATCTGGTGGCGATGGGGATGGATTTGCAATCGGGATGGGTCATACGGTGCACGCCATTCGTCGTAACGTTAACATGACTTATATCGTAATGGACAACCAAATATACGGCTTAACTAAAGGTCAGACTTCGCCGCGAAGTGCAGTAGGCTTTAAGACGAAGAGCACGCCAGAAGGTTCGATTGAGACTACACTGTCGCCGCTTGAAATTGCATTAGCAGCGGGCGCAACATTCGTAGCCCAATCGTTCTCCAGCGACTTGAAACAGCTAACAGCGCTCATTGAAGCGGGTATTCGTCATGAAGGCTTCTCGCTAATTAACGTATTCAGCCCGTGCGTAACGTTTAACAAAATTAACACGTACGACTGGTTTAAAGAAAATATCGTTAATTTGGATACGATTGAAGGCTACGATCATTCCAATCGTATTATGGCCATGACGAAGTTGATGGAAACGAACAGTATGATTACAGGACTTATTTATCAAGATACGACTAAACGTTCCTACGAAAACCTCGTTGCCGGCTTCCGTGAAGAGCCGCTTGTAAAGCAAGATTTGAAGATTTCAGCAGCTGATTTCGACAAATTGGTAGCAGAATTCAAATAATTGTTGAAAAGGCATGTGTCATATGACGCATGCCTTATTTATTTTCGTAGTATAATAACATTTGGTGCAAGAGCTAGAGCTAGAGAAAAACGAGGTGGAAGAGACATGAAAACTGTATCTGTAGGTGTATCCGGTCGTCACATTCATTTGTCCCAAGAGCATATCGAAGCATTGTTCGGTGCGGGCTACGAATTGACTGAAATGAAAGCATTGTCCCAACCAGGGCAATACGCAGCAAATGAAACGGTAGAAGTTGTTGGCCCTAAAGGCACATTCAACAAAGTGCGTATTTTGGGACCAGCACGTCCAGCTTCCCAATTGGAAGTATCCCGCACGGATGCGTTCTCTTTGGGTGTTAACCCTCCAGTGCGCGAGTCCGGCAGCATTAAAGAAACTCCGGGCATTAAGCTCAGAGGGCCTGCTGGCGAAGTTGAACTGCAAGAAGGCGTCATTGTGGCAGCACGCCACATTCATTTCCATACTTCGGATGCAGAAAAATGGGGCATTCAAGACAAGCAACAGTTGCGCGTACGCGTAGGCGGCGATCGTGGCGTTGTATTCGAGAACGTCATTGCTCGTGTTCATGCTACATTTGCATTGGACATGCATATCGATACAGATGAAGCTAATGCTGCAGGTGTAAAAAACGGCGACACGGCTGAAATTATTGACTAATCAGTTTATCTGAATAGCCAATGTTCATAGCGTACGTCTGTGTAGCATAAGCAGTAAGAAACCGGGGGCATAGCCTCCGGTTTTTTTCTTATGTCCAGCATCATATACCTTGGATTTCCAATTAAATGCATGTTATAATAAAACGTAATGCCTAATTATGGGCGCTATTCATTTTACATAGACAACTACCACACTACATCAGACAGCCAATTACTTAGAACAAACGTATTAACGATAAAGGAGTGGCCGACAACATGAGCAAAGGGGCGAAGGATTACTCCAAATATTTTGATTTCTCGAATGCGAAAGTGCTTTCAGAAGACGAAAACGGAAAGCGTATTCGCATTAACGGTCGAGAAATTAACATTATTTCGGAACCGAATCAGCGTCAAGAGAAAATGCGTGGCAAACAGGATATTCAAGTTCATTATGAACAGGCTGTGCCTAATGAGATAATGGGACTGGGTAGCGGGAAACGCTATATCATTTACACTTATGGCTGCCAAATGAACGAGCACGACACCGAAACGATGAGTGGCTTATTAGAGCAAATGGGCTACGAAAAGACGGATGATCGGAAACAAGCCGATCTGATCTTGCTTAATACGTGTGCGATTCGTGAAAATGCAGAAGACAAGGTGTTTGGTGAGCTTGGTCATCTAAAGACGCTCAAATTAGAGCGTCCAGGACTCGTTCTTGGTGTATGCGGTTGCATGTCGCAAGAAGAGGGCGTCGTCAATCGGATTATGCAGAAGCATCAGTTTGTCGATATCATTTTCGGAACCCATAACATCCACCGCCTGCCTTATTTAGTGCGTGACGCACTATTTAATAAAGAAATGGTCGTTGAAGTATGGTCTAAGGAAGGCGACATTATTGAGAATTTGCCTAAAAAGCGTGAAGGTATGCGTGGTTGGGTGAATATTATGTACGGATGCGATAAGTTCTGTACGTACTGTATTGTACCTTATACGCGTGGTAAAGAGCGCAGCCGTCGTCCAGAGGATGTGATTGCGGAAGTGCGTGAATTGGCCCGCCAAGGCTTTAAAGAGATTACATTGCTTGGGCAGAACGTCAATGCATATGGTAAAGATTTTACAGATATGAACTATCTGTTCGGTGATTTGATGGCCGATATTCATAAAATCGACATTCCACGCATTCGCTTTATGACGTCACATCCGCGTGATTTTGACGATCACCTGATTGAAGTGCTAGCTAAGCGGGGCAATCTAGTGGAACACATTCATTTACCTGTCCAGTCGGGAAGTAGTGAAGTGTTGAAAAAAATGAGTCGCAAGTACAATCGCGATCAATTTTTGGAGCTTGTACGCAAAATCAAAACGGCGATTCCAGATGTCGTCATGACAACGGATATTATTGTCGGCTTCCCAGGTGAGACCGATGAGCAGTTTGAGGATACGATGTCACTCGTACGTGAGGTGGAGTTCGACTCTGCGTACACGTTCCTTTATTCTCCGCGCGAAGGCACGCCAGCGGCAGGTATGGAAGATAACGTACCGCTAGAAGTGAAGAAAGCGCGCTTGCAGCGCCTGAACGACTTAATGAAGCAACTTAGCCGCATAGGCAACGAGCGCCTGATTGGGCAAACGGTGGAAGTGCTCGTAGAGGGCGAAAGCAAAAACAACACGGCTATTTTGTCGGGCCGAACGCGTACGAATAAGTTGGTACATTTTGAAGGCTCAAAAGACTTGATCGGGCAATTTGTTCAAGTTAAAGTTTATGATGCGATGACCTTTTATATTAAAGGTGAGCTTGTCACAGAACCGATGCAAATGAGTTCTTAAATTTTGACGGTGCTTCGGTTACAATATAGGTAAGGAAAATTAACGCAATCGACGAAATAGATGGGAGAGGTTCTCGTTGTCTCAACAGTCACAAACAACGCCGCATCAACATGAGCATAAGCAAGAAACAACCGACTGCGGTATACCTAAATTTAATGTACGCGATTTACGCGTGCGTGAAGATATTATGGTCAAAGCGAAGCAGTTAGCTGAAATGATGGTCACGACGGAAGAAGTGTCACAATTTCAAAAAGCTGAGAAGCTGATTCAAGGTCATAACCGTGTACAAGAGCTTATTGTACTCATTAAGAAAAAGCAGAAAGAAATTGTCGCTTTCAAATCGTTCCGTAACGAGAAGATGGTCGACAAGATCGAGAATGAAATAAATGAATTGCAAGACGAATTAGACAGTATTCCACTCGTAGTGGAATTCCAGCAAAGCCAAAGCGATGTCAATTACTTACTTCAGCTTGTGATGTCGGTAATTCGTGATACCGTGTCGGAAAAAGTAAATGTAGAAGCTGCAACGCCAGAAGATCCAGAAACTTGCAGTGACTAATCGTTAACAGAAGCTTCGTACACCTTCGGGTGCGCGGAGCTTCTTTTTTTTGCGGATCATTCATATGGATGAGTATGGGGATGACGATGGTGGGAGGCTGAAGGCGCTTCACACGTGTGCACGACTATCGAGTACGTTTGGTGGCAGCACCATACCGTTAGCGAAAACATATGATAGAAATATAAAAATGAACACGGAGAGGTACAGTTCCTTTAATTTTTATGAAAGCGCTTGAATAAGGATGTAAATAAGGGTTTGAATCATAATGAGCCTACCCGTTAGGGGTAGAAAGGGGCATTTAGTCATGCAAGGTGAATGTACGCAACGACCTTGGCTTCGCCACTATCCGCCGGATGTGGCACATAGCTTCAAGTATCCGCGTCAAAATGTAGCTCAGCTACTTGTTGATGCAGCGGCAGGGTTTCCGTCACGAAATGCGTTATCGTTTATGGGGAGCAACATGACGTATAGCGAACTGCTAGATGCATCTACCCAATTTGCAAATGGTTTGCTCGATCTTGGCGTACGTACTGGCGATCGAGTTGCCATTATGTTACCGAACTGCCCACAACTCGTCATTGCTTACTACGGCACATTACTGATGGGCGGCATCGTCGTGATGACGAACCCACTCTATATGGAGGGGGAGTTAACCCATCAGCTGAACGACTCCGGTGCAAAAACGATCGTTACGCTCGATCTATTGCATTCGCGAGTGTTAAATGTAAAACGGCAAACTTCGTTACAAACGATAATCGTCGCTTCCATCCGTGAATATTTGCCTTTTCCGAAAAATATATTGTATCCGCTTAAAGTGAAGCGCGCTGGCCAATCTTTGCATGTCCCGAGCGCCCCCGGTATTTTGCGTTTTAAATCGTGGCTCCGCAAACAACGCTCAGCAGCGGTATTCCATGACGTTGAGGCCGAGCAAGATATCGCTGTGCTGCAATATACAGGTGGAACGACAGGGGTATCCAAAGGGGTTATGCTCAGCCATTACAACTTAGTGGCAAATACAGTACAGGTTTCTAACTGGTTCA
Organism: Paenibacillus sp. 481; assembly: GCF_021223605.1. NCBI lineage: Bacteria > Bacillati > Bacillota > Bacilli > Caryophanales > Paenibacillaceae > Paenibacillus > Paenibacillus sp. 481. The sequence continues at coordinate 356,949 of NZ_CP075175.1, read as the reverse complement.
GCACAGGCCGTAAAGGTGAAGAAGTGCTGTTAGCAGCGCTGCCTTGTTTTCACGTATTTGGACTAACTGTGGTGCTTAATCTTAGTGCCCACGTAGCGGGTGAACTCGTCTTGATTCCACGCTTTGAAACTGAGCTCGTGCTGCGCACAATTGAGAAGAAAAGGGTCACTTTATTTCCTGGGGCACCGACGATGTATATTGCGATTAACCACCATCCAGATGTAAAATCGTATGATTTATCATCGTTGCGTGCGTGTGTAAGCGGTTCCGCACCGCTACCATTAGAGGTGCAGGAACGATTTGAAGCGCTAACAGGTGGCAGACTTGTGGAGGGGTATGGCTTAACGGAAGCATCCCCAGTCACGCATGCGAATAACGTACGGGGCTACCGAAAAATCGGTACGGTTGGCATTCCGTTTCAAGATACAGATGCACGTATCGTCCATCCGGAAACAGGTGAACAACTAGCCGTAGGCGAGATTGGAGAGCTTGCTGTCCGTGGACCGCAAGTCATGCTCGGCTATTGGAACCGACCTGACGATACAGCAGCCGTTCTAAAGGACGGCTGGTTGCTGACAGGAGATATGGCGATCTGCAATGAAGAAGCGATGTTTGCCATCGTAGATCGGAAAAAAGATATGATTATTGCGAGCGGGTTCAAAGTGTTCCCACGTGAAGTGGAAGAAGTGCTTTACGAGCATCCTGATGTGAAAGAGGCGGCTATCATCGGTGCAGTCGACGCTTATCGGGGAGAGACGGTTAAAGCCTTTATTGTGCCGCGTGAGGGCTCACAAGTAACAGCAGAGTCGATCGAGCAATGGTGTAGGGCTCGCCTAGCAGCATTTAAAGTGCCGCGTCTGATTGAATTCAGGACAGAGTTGCCAAAGACGATGATTGGCAAAGTACTTCGCAGAAAACTGATTGAGGAAGAATCGTTGCGAACGCCGCGAATCGACGAATAAGGCAAGGTCTTAGATATATAGGCCGATCGTCGTTGTAGGCGGTCGGTCATTTTTATCATATAATAGAAGAAGCAATGAGGATTGATGACAACGAGAGGCAGGAATTGGAATGAGCAGCAAGATAGAGCCGCGGGATGTTGGGGCTGAACAAGTGGCGCATACGTTTTGGGATTACTTAGGGTGTGAATTAGTTCGAGCCGATGAGCATGAAGCAATCGTTCATTTGCATGCGAAAGAGCACCATTTAAATATGATGGGAATCGTCAATGGCGGTGTATTGGCGTCATTGCTAGATAACACGATGGGCGTCGTGGCTATGGAAGCGCGTCCAGGTAAACAGGTTGTGACGAGCAACTTGAATTTAAATTATTTACGTCCGATGCCTTTAGGCCGATTAGAAGTGCGGGCACATATCGTACACCAAACGCGGCGCATGCTAACGATACAAGGTGACGTACAAGATGAGCAGGGCAATGTGGGTACAATTGCTACTGCGACATTTTGTGTAAAATCGTGACAACTCGGTTGACTTTTTATCACAATTTGTCATAATGACGTTAAGTCATCATCTGCCTAGCAGGCAGCCGCGAAAGGAGGGCGATCTCCGATGAAAGCGTTGATCGTCATCGATTATACGACAGATTTCGTAACTGGAAGGCTTCCATGTGGACAGCCGGCTATTGAAATTGAAGAGCGGATTTCGACCATTACAGAGCAATTTGTTGCGCAAGGAGACTTTGTCGCGATGGCAGTCGATTTGCACGAACAAGACGATCCGTATCATCCGGAAACGCGCTTGTTCCCACCTCATAACATTCGAGGTACTGAAGGACGTCAATTGTACGGTGCTTTGCAAGATGTATATGCTCGCAGTGCAGACAGCATTTATTGGATGGATAAGACGAGGTACAGCGCATTTTGCGGGACGGATTTAGACTTACGGCTACGCGCGCGTGGCATAAGAGAAGTGCATCTAGTCGGTGTGTGCACAGACATCTGTGTACTTCACACGGCAGTAGAAGCTTACAACCTTGGATATGCAATCGTTGTCCATGAAGATGCTGTAGCTTCTTTTAACGGACAAGCTCATGAGTGGGCATTGCAGCATTTCCGCAATTCGCTGGGAGCGCAAATCGTATCAGGTAGTATCACTGCCGATGAACAAGAAGCAGCACCAGCAGATGTATAAGCGCGAATTACTTATATCACAACTTAAATTTCACAACATAACCCATACGACTTAGCTTGAACGTAGCATGATGATTCAAGCTAAGTAGCATTTTCATTTTTTAAGTGATTATTATCACAAGAAATGTTAGCGAACACGTGGGACAGATAAGAAAGAAGGATGAATTATGTACGCATCAATGGCTTTGCATACCGATAAATATCAGATCAATATGATGTATGCGCATTGGAAAAATGGTACTCATAATCAGCATACGGTATTTGAAGCTTTTTTCCGCAAACTGCCTTTTGGCAATGGTTACGCGGTGTTTGCTGGACTAGAGCGAATTATTGATTATGTAGAGCGACTTCGTTTTACGGAAGAAGATATTGCCTATTTGAGTGAGCAGGAAGAGCAGTATGATGCGGGTTTCTTGGAGGAATTGCGTCAGTTCCGCTTCACAGGTCATATTGATGCTGTACAGGAAGGAACACTTGTTTTTCCAAGCGAGCCACTGATACGGGTGGAAGGTCGTGTATTTGAAACACAGCTCGTCGAGACGGCGTTGCTTAATTTTATGAATTTCCAGACTTTAATCGCGACGAAGGCATCTCGGATTAAACAAGTTGCGCCAGACGACACATTAATGGAATTTGGTACGCGCCGCGCCCAAGAGGCAGACGCTGCTTTATGGGGAGCGCGCGCAGCCTATATTTCTGGCTTCCATGCGACTTCGAACATGCTTGCCGGAGCACGGTTTGGCGTACCTACTAAAGGTACGCATGCACATGCTTGGGTGCAGAGCTTTGCGAACGAAGAGGAAGCGTTCGAAGTGTTTGCGGCTGCACTGCCTAACCAAGTGACGCTGCTTGTTGATACTTACGATACGCTGCACAGCGGTATTCCACATGCTATCGCTATCGGCCATCAATTAGCAACGCAGGGCAAACGTTTGCAGGCGATTCGCCTCGATAGTGGCGATATTGCGTACTTGTCTATCCAAGCACGTGCCATGCTAGACGCTGCTGGGCTGACAGACGTCAAAATCGTGGCCTCCAACGACTTGGACGAGCACACGATTGCGGACTTAAAGCGACAAGGCGCACGCGTCGATATGTGGGGAATCGGTACACAGCTGATTACGGCTGCGGATCAACCTGCTCTTGGTGGTGTGTACAAGCTTGTCGAGCGTCAAGTAAATGGTCACATGGAGCCGACGATCAAAATTTCGTCCAATCCAGACAAGGTAACGACACCTGGTAAAAAAGACGTGTACCGTATTATTCACAAGAAGAAGAAAAAAGCGATTGCGGATTACGTATGCTTGGCGGACGAGGACGATGTTGAACAACGCAACAAAATAAAGTTGTTCCATCCCGTACACCCGTATATGCACAAGTACGTGGAACATTACGAGGCGGAACGTTTGTTAAAGCCTATATATCGCGATGGAACTCTTGTGTATAAACTTCCAACACTTGAGGACATTCGCAGCTATCACACAAGTCAGCTTAGCATGTTCTGGCCTGAATATTTGCGCAAAACAAACCCAGAGGTGTACCATGTTGACATTAGTCCGAAGGCATGGGAGTTAAAGCGGGAAATGATTGAGTCGCATGTTCAGGAATCAGCAATGAAGCGCTCCTTAATTCAGGACAACGATGCTGATGAATCAGATGAGGCTTAATAGAACGTAAACGTAAGTTGCCGAAAATGGAGCTAGGGGAAACGTTGTGCTTGTATAGCCAAGCTGTACCGTGTTTTACTTGAAACGGTCTGACCGTACTTGAATGTACAATAGAGAGGGGACTTCTCCGTGAGTCAAAATAATGGGCATAACGAGCAGCAACTTCAAGGTAATTCTAACGACAATCAAGTAAGTGAACGTAAGAGCGAAGTCTTTACCCCACCTAACGGTTTTACAGCAGGTATAGAAGGGCCGGGCTGTGATGCGGAAGGCAACTTATACGCCGTAAACTTTGCGCGTCAAGGCACGATTGGACGTGTTACCCCAGATGGGGACAGCAGTGTGTTTATTGATCTGCCCGCAGGCAGCATCGGAAACGGTATTCGGTTTACGCGTGACGGGGTCATGCTTATTGCCGATTATACCGGGCATAATGTGTGGAAATGCAACTTGAACACGCGCGAGTTGAGTCTGCTTGCACATGAGCCACGTATGAATCAGCCGAACGATATTTGTATCATGGCGAATGATATTGTGTTTGCTAGTGATCCGAATTGGAGCAATAATACGGGGCAAATATGGCGTATTCTCCCTGATGGGGCAGTGACCTTGCTGGAGAGCGGCATGGGCACGACTAACGGCATTGAGGTAGGACCGAACGAGGACGTACTGTATGTCAACGAATCGGTGCAGCGTCGGATTTGGGCATATCGTCTGAGTCCGGATGGTAACATTTCGGACAAACGATTATTCCATCAGTTTAATGATTTTGGATTAGACGGTATGCGCTGTGATATCGACGGCAATGTGTATGTAACTCGCTTCGGAAAAGGAACGGTAGCGATTTTATCGCCGACAGGGCAGCTACTCGAAGAGATAAGGCTACACGGTAACAATTGCACCAACGTTACGTTTGGCGGCGAAGATGGCCGCACGGTTTACGTTACGGTAGCTGACCAAGGAAACGTGGAACGGTTTCGTGCCGAACGTCCAGGCAGATGTCGTCGTTTATTTGGCATCGTCTAAACGAACAAAATTTTCAGGCGCCCATTTATGGGCGTCTTTTTTTAGGTGTGCGGGTGCTGTTATGCGGGGAGGGGGAGTATGGCTTGCAACCATTTTACAAATGTAGACGTCATGTATATAAATATAGCGGTTGTATAACGCCAGTTGAAAGGGTGAACGACGATGAATCTTAAACAGAAGTGTGTGTGCTTATTTAGTGCAGTATGTATGTTAGTTAGTATGTATACTCCGTTGGCCTATGCCAACGCATCGGTAGCGCAATTGGGACAGGAGGAGTTGCCACCGCCGCTTCTTAGCAGTGAACGACCAAATGAACATGTAACAAGAGCAGAATTGGCTGCCGTGCTGACAAGAATGTTTCAATTGCCATTAGCGGGAAATACACAACCGAAACATGCTTTTACCGATACCAATGATCATTGGGTCAGTAAACAGGGCTATCTTCAAGCTGTCGTGCCAAAAAAGTGGATCACAGGTCATGTGAACAATCAGTTTTTGCCGAACAAATCGGTTACCGTCGAGCAACTGCTTGTGTCCTTGCTTAAAGGGATCGGCATAGCTCCGCTTACAGCCACAGCGATCGACATGAATTCGATGCAGAAGCTGGGTGTTTCTAAGGAAGCGGCACCTTATATTGCAGCAGCAATCGAGCGGCAGCTCATCCCTGAAAAGTTGAATTCGTATCAACAACCAATAAGACGTGACGATGCGTCCGAGTTAGTGAATTACGTGCAGCTGAAGCATATCATGAGCAACACTGCAATTGATATACAAGCAAGCAATTCGATAAAAGGAGAAACCGAGTTTACATTTAATGTTCAAAATAAATCCTCGCTAGGATGCAAGCTGTCATTTGGATATCCCATACAGTATAAAGTGGTAATCAAAGATGCGGCAGGTCATGTAGTCGAAGATTTTAGTGATAGAGCCTACCCAGCGGTTATCGTTGAAAACTGGTTTGCTGCAGGAGAGCAGCGCACCTTTAAGGAGAAAGTCAAATTAAAGCCAAACGAAAAATATACCGTTGAATTTTGGTTTATACCTGGTGAATTTACGTTGGTAGATAAATCTGAAGGACTTTATCAGAAAAAAACCATTTCGACATAGTCGATAATTGTGCCAACAATGTGGTTGCAGGCATATGCAAAAGCACCTATAATAAGATGAAAATAATGGAATGTGAAATGAAATCCCACCCAGAATTGACCCACCTACAACTTCGTAAGGAACAACATCATCGTCTAGCTCACCGTCAGATCGAAACGGACTTTTGTAAGAGCAACCGTTCGATGACATATCAAGCATTAGAGAGAGGTTTCGAACATGAATAAAGTACGATGGTTATGCCTACCCTATGCGGGTGCGTCTGCATCCGTGTATATGCGCTGGAAAAGACATTTGCCAGCAAACGTAGAGTTAGTGCCGCTTGAATTGGCCGCACGAGGCACAAGATTCGGCGAATCGCCATACGGCTCGGTAGAAGAAGCCGTGCTTGATATTGATCGGATCATTAAACCGTGGCTGGAGGATGAAGTTCCGTGCCTGCTGTTTGGCCATAGTATGGGGGCTGTGCTAGCTTTTGAATGGCTAGTGTCGGCATTTGCAGCGGGAACCCGCGTTCCAGATACAGTGATCTTGTCTGGTCGGCCTGCGCCGCAATATATAGAAGCCGAGGACCCCATTTGCAACTTGCCAGATGATCAATTTATTATAAAGGTCGCAGAATACGGTGCGGTGGAAGCCGAAGTGCTGCAACAAGAAGAGATTAAACAGATGTTTTTACCGATACTTCGTGCTGATTTTACGATCTTAGACGATTTTGATTCCCGCCCAGTACGTTCGGCGGTTCAGTTGCCGATTTCTGCGCACGTGTGGCATGGAAGTAACGAAGATATGAAAGGCGGTCCAGACGGTTGGAGCGCATGGTTTACGCAGCCTGCTCAAATTCGTGAATTTGCTGGAGGACATTTCTTTATCCATGAAGAGGAACAAGCAGTTATATCCGCACTACTTGAATGCGAACCTTTTAAAGGTCGTCCGTACGAAGTCAGTCTGTAATTTGTTGTTTTTCGTATTGAGTGCCTTAATATGTAAACGGCTATCTGCAACCATAACAGGGGGCAGAAGCCGTTTTTTTGTCGAAGTTAAAAAAGGTGTTTACATAGGGTGGGGGGGTATGCTAATATGATGGAAGAAGGTGGTGATCACAACATATGAGCTTGGAACATCAAGAAGATGAAGGATGTCAATCAGGCTGTGAACTACAACCAAATGAACGCAAAAGTCATCATTCGGATAAAACGAAGCGTAACTTAATCACACGTTTGAATCGAATCGAAGGTCAGGTTAGAGGTGTCAAGGCGATGATTGAGCGCGATACGTATTGTGACGATGTTCTGAATCAAATGGCATCTATCCAATCTGCGCTGCACTCAGTCGGAAAGCTCCTGCTAGAAGGGCATATGAAGAGCTGTGTCGTAGAGCGACTTCAAAGTGGAGATGACGAAGTTGTAGACGAACTTCTAACAACGATACACAAACTTCTTAAATAAGCATCGAGCAATGCAATGCAGTAGCTATGCAGTAGCCATGCGAGACAGGCAATTACGTATTCAAATACATGACAGGTAAGCTAATAATGGGGGAATTCAAATGACAACAGTAACATTGAAAGTTGAAGGAATGACGTGTGGACATTGCAAGGCATCGGTTGAGAAAGCAGTCGCTGGTGTAGGTGCCGAAGCTCAAGTAGACTTGGCTAGCAAGCAAGTAACGGTTCAATATGATGCAGCGACGACAAATGAGCAAGCTATTCGTACAGCGATTGAAGATCAAGGTTACGATGTCGCTTAGTTTTTAGATTGTATGTAGACTCCGAACACAGATCAACGATGTAGGTATGAATACATAGGTAGGGTATCCCCCTATCTAGCATCAACTGCTACAAGATGCTGACTCACATGTACTCTACATCTTGATTTTGTGTAAGGAGATTTATTTTGGCCTTATATATAGGGTGTGGGGGTATATTGATGGAAGATATGAAGGAGGTTGAACGTAATGGCTGAGCAGCAACGAACGCTGCCTATTGAAGGCATGACATGCGCCGCTTGTGCGACGCGCATCGAAAAAGGACTTAACCGATTAGATGGTATAGCCACAGCGACGGTTAATTTAGCGGCAGAGCAAGCGACGGTAACATTTGATGATCAACAAACGTCAGTTGAGGATATCGTAAGCAAAATAGACGCCCTAGGATATCAAGTGCCTGTGCAAACGGTTGAGCTACAAGTGGAAGGGATGACGTGTGCCGCTTGCGCGACGCGAATTGAAAAAGGGTTAGGTCGTCTCGAAGGGGTCGAGACGGCAACGGTTAACTTAGCGACTGAGACTGCACGTATTACGTATCGGGGATTAAAACCCGACCAAATTACAAATAAAATCGAACAGTTAGGTTATAAAGGTTTCGTGAAGCGTGAGCAAGCAGAAGGTGAGGAAACAAGTGTTACTCGCTCGGTGAAGAAGCTACGGAATACGTTTATCGTATCGGCTGTACTCTCATTACCGTTACTGTGGTCCATGGTTGGTCACATGTCGTTCTTATCTTGGATTTGGATTCCGGGAATTTTTATGAATCCATGGTTTCAAATGTTAGTTGCATTACCTGTTCAATTCGTCATCGGCGCACGATTTTATGTTGGTGCATGGAAAGCGCTGCGTAACGGAAGTGCCAATATGGATGTGCTTGTTGCACTGGGAACGACAGCAGCTTACTCGTACAGCGTATACTTAGCTTGGGAATGGCAGATGGGACGCCTTCATCACCCAGAAATGTATTTTGAGACGAGTGCTGTGTTAATTACACTCATTTTGCTTGGAAAATGGTTTGAGGCAGCAGCGAAAGGGCGTTCATCGCAAGCTATCCGTGCGTTGATGGGACTTAGAGCGAAGACTGCGACTGTCATTCGCGATGGAGTAGAGCTGGAAGTAGCGATGGAAGCTGTCGTGGTCGGTGACCATGTCCTTGTACGACCAGGTGAGAAAATTCCGGTTGATGGTATCGTGCTGACGGGTACATCAACTGTCGATGAATCCATGTTGACAGGCGAAAGTATACCTGTCGAGAAACAAGTTGGTGACCGTGTGTTTGGCGCGACCGTAAACGCGCATGGTGCGTTTACGATGGAAGCAACGCAGGTCGGTTCACACACCGCGCTTGCACAAATTGTACGCATCGTAGAAGAGGCACAAGGTTCAAAGGCACCGATTCAACGCGTAGCTGACCGCATATCAGGCATTTTTGTTCCCATCGTTGTCGGTATTGCATTACTGACATTTGGTGTATGGTATTTGTTGCTGGAGCCGGGCAATTTCGGGCAGGCATTAAAGTTCACGATCGCCGTACTCGTTATCGCTTGTCCGTGTGCGCTAGGACTTGCAACGCCTACCTCGATTATGGCAGGTACAGGACGGGCAGCGGAAGCGGGTATTTTGTTCCGCGGAGGCGAGCATTTAGAGCGCGCTTATCGTGTCCAAACCGTCGTATTGGATAAGACGGGAACGGTGACGGAAGGGGCACCTTCATTGACTGACGTAATCGTTGCGCCGGAAAGCAATTATGATGAAGTAGACGTAAAACGTTGGATTATGCAGGCGGAACGCCAATCGGAGCATCCTTTGGCGAAATCGATTGTAAAGGGTTTGCAAGAGCAGGGAATTCAAGCTAACGGCGAAGCGACTTCATTCCGAGCTGAACCTGGCCATGGTATTATTGCGGAAGCAGAAGGCCGTCAAGTTGTCATCGGTACACGTGCATGGTTGGCACGTCATGGCGTTGATAGTTCACATGCTGAACAGACGATGCGCAACATGGAGCAAGCAGGCAAGACAGCGATGCTCGTTGCCGTAGACGGACGATTTGCGGGCATCGTTGCGGCCGCAGACCAAGTAAAAGAGACATCGCGCAAAGCGATTGAACGCTTGAACAAGTTAGGCATCAACGTCGTCATGTTGACAGGCGATAATGTTCGCACGGCGCAAGCGATTGCGTCTCAAGTCGGAATTGAGCAGGTGCACGCAGAGGTGCTGCCTGAACAAAAAGCGGAGCATGTACGCCGCTTGCAGTCTGAGGGGCGCGTCGTCGCTATGGTCGGCGACGGGATTAATGATGCACCAGCGCTTGCAGCAGCAGATGTAGGTTTTGCTATCGGCGGGGGCACGGACGTCGCCATGGAGACGGCTGGGGTGACGCTCATGCGTGGCGACTTGAACGGTATCGCAGATGCGATGGAAATGAGCCGCCGTACGATGCGCAACATTAAGCAGAACTTGTTCTGGGCGCTCTTTTATAACAGCTTGGGCATTCCAATTGCCGCAGCTGGATTGCTCGCGCCATGGTTGGCGGGGGCGGCAATGGCCTTTAGCTCTGTGTCCGTTGTGCTAAATGCGCTTCGATTGCAACGCGTGAAGCTGTAATAAAATGAATTAGACCCATATATTGTTAATTTATGCTAGTCACTGCTAGTGTTAACGATTGCATCAACACTACACAAGTTCTTGCTTTTAAATGTGCTATCGGCATGTTATGATCGAAGTACGACTTAATTAGCAGTCTATTTTCATCATAAGGAGGTCGTACGATGCAACTACGGGTAACATCTGAAGCGGTCCGCATTTTTGTTGCGGATTGGGACTTTACACCAGGAGACTCCGTGCGCATCTTCGTTCGCTATAGCGGATTTAGCGATGCCGGACCTTATTCTTTCGGCATTATGAAAGACAGTCCACGGCATCCGGCCGTGACGGTGCAAGCGGAAGGAATCACATTTTTTATGGAGCAAAATGATGTGTGGTTTCTAGAGGATCAAGAGCTTACATTGGATGGGCAGCACAACGAAATTGTGTTTGTGCGTGGCGCCTAACGATATTAGCAGCATAGTTGCTGGATAACTTTATTTGGCACTTAGGAGTGAGCGAGCTTGACGTCAGTCAGGGTCGCTCTTTCTCGTTGTCTTATTTCCTCAGCTACGCGGGTGGAGAGGGATTACTTAGATCGATGGGAAGAAGAATGGTAATCGCTTGAGATAAAAAGAACTTGTCACCACTCGAGATTGCGTTTATAATCATCATCAATTGGAAAACAACGCCAAGGACACAACTGGATAAGAGGGAACAGGTGCTTTGAGCATGTCTCAAAGCTTAAAAGGGAAGATCGGTGAAATACCGACACGGTCCCGCCACTGTAACAGATGAGGTAGTGCTTATCAACCACTGGTCGATCAGACTGGGAAGGGAAGCCGCTACCGATGAAGCTGAAGTCAGGAGACCTGCCTGTTCTGGCAACACTGTGTGAACCTACGGGAGATAGGGAAGTGTTTCGTAAACGCGGCAAAGGACGTCGTAATCATGATCTGATCATGTATACGGCTTATTTGTTGAAATCATTTATCATGAGGTAAAGTTTACGGCACTTCTGTATGGACCTATTTCGCACAGAAGTGCCTTTTTGTGTGCATTTTTATATTTTGTAGCTAAAAAAGGCAAATGGATAGTGGCTAAGCTGGCGTATGAACGTCCTTAGAATGCGGAAGGGGAGAAGTATTTTGACAACAACGAATGTATTAACAAGCGTAATTGGGTACCCGAGGATCGGTTATGACCGCGAGTGGAAGAAGGCGTTAGAGCAATATTGGGCTGGAAAAAGTTCCGCTGAAGCTTTGCAGGTTGAGCTAGAGCGCATCGAGATTGAGCGCGTTCGCACGATGCAGGATAAAGGCATACACTATATCCCAGTAAACGAATATGCTTGGTATGATCATGTGTTGGATACGACGACAATGTTCGGCCTGATCCCTTCTCGTTTTGAGTATACGGGTGGCGAAGTGTCCCCTGATCTTATGTTTGCTCTAGCTCGCGGCACGCAAGAAGCGGTCGCTTGTGAAATGACTAAATGGTTCAATACGAACTATCACTATATCGTACCGGAGTGGGAAGGACGCGCTCCGCAATTGACGACTAACCGTCCACTGCAAGCGTACCGTCGCGTAAAAGCAGCGCTCGGCATTGAGACAAAGCCTGTCGTCGTTGGGCCGTACACGTACGTTCGCTCGATGAAAGGCGTATCCAAGACAGAGCGCCTTCAAGTACTGGCGCAATTCCAAGACGTATACAGCCAATTGTTGCAAGAGCTGGCTGCGGAAGGTGTCGCAGTCGTGCAACTGGATGAGCCGTCGTTCGTACTGCCGATGAGTAATGAAGAGTGGGCTGCTGTACAGTCATTCTATGAAGCTTTGCGTCAAGCTGTACCGCAATTGCATTTGTGGGTTCAGACTTATTTCGAAGGCGTCTCGAACTATGAAGCATTCGTGCAGTTGCCAGTTGATACGTTGGGCCTAGACTTTGTACATGGCAAGTTGCGCAACGAAGTGTCGCTGCGTAAGCACGGTTTCCCAGCTGACAAGCGCCTTGCACTCGGCGTCATTGATGGCCGCAACATTTGGCAAACGGACTTAGCCGCTGTATCGGCTTGGCTCGAAACGGTTGCCGCTATTGTGCCGCAGGAGCGTTGGATCTTGCAGCCATCGTGCAGCTTGCTCCACGTGCCGTTAACGACGCAGCGTGAAGCAGCATTGCTGCCGGAATTACAGCAAGCGCTCGCGTTCGCTGACGAGAAGCTGGCGGAAATTACACTGCTTGCGCGTCATCAATCGCAAGCCGATGCCGTTACGACTTCGGCAGTTGAAGCAAGCGCGCAAGCGGTACATGCATGGCGCACGCTGCCGTTGCGTCAACGTCCACAAGTTGTAAGCGAGCTGGCACAGCTGCTTGCTGATGAGGAGCAAGGCACGCGTCGTGCGCACTTTGCGGAGCGGAAGCAACTGCACCGTGAGCGCTGGCCACTATTGCCGCTGTTGCCGACGACAACGATCGGCAGTATGCCGCAAACAGCAGAAATTCGTCGTGCACGTCTGCGCTACCGCCGTGGCGAGTGGGATTTGAACACGTACGAAACGTTTTTGCAGGATGAAATGAAGCGCTGGATTCAAATTCAAGAAGAAATCGGTATTGATGTTCTTGTGCATGGTGAGTTTGAACGGACAGATATGGTTGAATATTTTGGTGAGAAGCTGGATGGCTTCGCCTTTACTCAATATGGCTGGGTACAGTCTTACGGCTCACGCTGTGTGAAGCCTCCGGTATTGTACGGAGACGTAGCATTCAAAGAAGCGATGACCGTTGCCGAAACGGCATTTGCACAGTCGTTGACATCGCAACCTGTTAAAGGCATGTTGACAGGTCCGGTTACGATCTTAAACTGGTCGTTCGTACGTGATGATATTCCACGTGAGCAATCGACGTATCAACTTGCTTATGCGCTTCGTCAAGAAATTGAAGCGTTGGAGCAAGCGGGAATTGGCATGATTCAAGTGGATGAGCCAGCTGTGAAGGAAGGAATGCCTTTATTGCCGGAAGATGCGGTATATTACAAAGAGTGGGCTGTACGCGCGTTCCGCTTGTCCACAGGCGGCGCGGCTGCGCAGACGCAAATTCATACGCATATGTGTTACTGTGACTTCTCGGATATGATCCAGACGATTACGGATATGGATGCAGACGTGATCTCGCTGGAAACAGCGCGCAGCGGTGGTGACATCGTGGCGGTATTCGAACGTGAAAGCTATGAGTTGGGCATTGGCCTCGGTGTTTATGACATTCATAGCCCGCGTGTACCAGCTGTCGAAGAAATGCAGCAGCTTATGGAGCGTGCCTTGTCCGTACTGCCGCATGACTTGTTCTGGATTAACCCTGACTGCGGCCTGAAGACACGCCACGAGCCGGAAACGATTGCGGCGTTGCGCAACATGGTGGAAGCAACGCGCAACGTACGCGCGAAGCTAGGTGCGAGCAGCACGGTGGCTGCGGAGTAAGTACAGCTTGTATTTGCCCTTATTTAGATGAATAAATAGATACATTTAACTATAGTGAGAATCCCCTTGACTTAACAGCTGAAGGATGAACGTTGGATGACGTCGTTCTAAGCTATTGAGTAAGGGGATTTTCCTTTTTTACGGAATGAATGGTGGAATCACAAATTGGAAAAACCATGGGGAGAGAACATTTGTTCAGACATGTAATCTTTGGTGTTTTTGAGATTGATGCTTATTTTTTGGCTCTATTCTTACTAAATAAAGCGGGTTTATGAACTTTTTTTGCATAATTATATAATTGTACGAATTTACTTGTTGGTTGTCAGACGATATAGGCATAAAATATAATTTATATCTTATCTTTTTTTGTGTGTTATGAATTGAGCGGTTTAGGAAGAACGGAGTGAACAGAAGATGGCAACCAACTGGCAACAATTGCGTGCAGAACTGCCGCAGTTGGTCGAACAAAGCCGCGTTATAGCTGAAGAGGGCGAAGTGGCAACATATATACCGGGATTGGCAAACTCACCTAAGGATGCGTTAGGTATTTCTATTTTTGATATAAAAGGTGAACGAATTACGATTGGTGATTGTGGAATTGGCTTCACAATGCAAAGCATTTCTAAAGTGTTCTCGCTGCTACTTGCCTTAATGGACAGTGGTGAGGAGCGCGTATTTGAGAAGGTAGGGATGGAGCCGACGGGAGACGATTTTAATTCGATGTTAAAATTGGAGCTCGTAGACCCAGGTAAGCCTTTCAATCCATTCATTAATGCTGGGGCGATTGTCATTGCTTCATTGATTGCAGGTGAGACACCAGCGGTGAAATCGGCGCGGATGCTTGATTTTATTCGTAAGCTAGCGAAAGATAATTCCATTGGCTGGAATGAGGACGTGTACAGCTCAGAGCGTGATACGGCGAATCGGAATCGCTCCCTAGCTTATTTTTTGGTCGATAACGGAATCTTGGAAGAAGATGTTGAGGAGACACTTGAAGTGTATTTCCGTCAATGCGCGATTCAAGTGAGCTGTGCGAATTTGGCCCAAATGGGGCTATTGCTTGCCAACAATGGCTTTGATACGGAAACGGGAGAGCAAGTTATTCCACGCCATTTTGTGCAAATCGTCAAATCATTTATGGTTACATGCGGGATGTACAATGCTTCTGGCGAATTTGCTATTCAAGTTGGGATTCCTGCAAAAAGCGGGGTGTCGGGTGGTATTTTAGCTATCGTTCCTGGTCAAATGGGGATCGGTGTGGTCGGTCCGGCATTAAACAATAAAGGTAATAGCGTTGCTGGTGTGCATTTGCTGGCTCGCTTATCTGAACAATATGATTGGAGTATGTTCTAAGCGGGTAATAGCATATATCATTCCATTTCAATCATATTCTTCTATCAGTCACCGTTGTGCAGTTATCCACATAAAAATAGAAGATGGATGACACGAAGGAGGAGTACGATGCGACCATATGTGCCCGGAAAGGCGCAGCGGGTCGGTGCGATTCAACCTATCGGACCTGTGGTGCCGTTAAAGCCGATTAATAGACGCTATTTTGAGCCATCATACAATGAGCGGCCTGAAATGTATCCAGCTGTACATGCTGCTCCGTTTATGGCTTCGGCTGCCATGAGCCAGCAGCTTATGCAGCAAGCCGGAAAACTACTGGAGCGTGTGCAACACTCGTCGGAGTTCGCCACCAAGATTATGGATGCGGCGCAACGTGGTCTCAATGATGAGGTCGTTCGACTCATTCGAAGTACAGGGGTATCAGCGGATATGCATATGAATTTTACGCCCGAAGGCATTATCCTCAAGTTGGTTAGTGGTACGGCAGAAAAGACGTATTGTGAATTGGATTTGAAGTTACGTTGGCGTGAATGAGAACGGAAAAAAATAGATTGTAGGAGGAGGGAGCCCTTAGATGTGGCCCCTCCTTTTTTATGCCGAGTAGGTGTCAGGTGTATTGTTATTGGGTTTTCTGCGAAATGCAATCAAGGAAAAAGGCTGAAATAGTTATTTATTATACGCGTTGCCATGTAATGGATTGTATGTTAGACTCTCTGCGGAAGGTTAATGGATGACCATTATTTAGGAGGTGTGAGGTTGTGAAACATATAAGTAAATTTTTGTTCTTTACCTTTATTATCTCTTTTTGTATCTCTTTCATTTACAGTCCCTATGCAGAAGCTGTACAATCTATTCTTGACAAAGACTCGCAAACAAGTCTGCAAAATGAGTCGGAAGTACTTCACGCAAGTAGCAGTGAGCTCACAGCAGAAAAGTCTTCTGAAGATTTAAAAGCTGTTCCTTTATTGAGGACCTTAGTTATTACAAAGGGGAAAGCTCAACCTGTACAATTGTCGACGGGACAGATTATTACATTGACTGCTCATGTGAAAGATAGAGCACTCGACAGAAGTATTACTGCTGTTCAACTAGATACTGCATTATCGCATGGTGACCGCTACAAGGACAATCAATCGGGTGCACCAATAGCTTGGGATAAGAATAGCTCTAAGGTGGCCGTAGTACTCTCTGGTGATAGAAAATCTGCGGTAACGACTTATGTGCAAACAAACCCTAAGGGAAAATGGACACTATTTAAGTGGAAATACTAACGAAGGTGATGACAAATTGGCTAAACTTCTAGATACTGAATTCGATATTTCATCCTGTGCGATTGAATTAACGGTTTCAAACTTTACGAATCATGATGACGGATATCATACCGTGTCACTTGAGATTCGTCTTATAAGCAATTATTTTGATATTAACGAGACGGTTCACTGCATAGAAGAAGACTTTTTATTGATGACTCGTAAACTTTCTCATTCATTAAACCTGCCGCAAGCAAGTATAAGTATGTTAGAGCCGGGTTTTGAAATGTACATAAATAAAATCGATCATGAGGAGTATCCTGATACATACACGCTTATTTTCGTGTTAGATGCCGGAGAATTTGGGGCACAACGCATTTCTTGTAACACGGGCCCAGCATTGCAAATCCAAATTACGAAAGCCCAAATCGAGCAGTTTGTAGCCCAACTTTGTACCGAGTTCACCGAATTAAAGGAACAATGTTCAAGCCGAGACGGATATTGATATTCGTCTCTTTTTTTTGGAATCAGATTAACTTGAGACCATTAAACTGTGCTAATCTTGCCGAACCGCAGTAATAACAAGATCGTAGGTTGTTCCATAAAAGCTGGTGTGCTAGCTTTTGAGAAAGCGCATATTAGCAGGTGTGTGTCCAAATTCGAGGGGCTAATCAGGTATTCAACTCCCCGATTAGTGAGACGACATACTAAAAACTTAGATGGGAATCGGTTCATCGTGTTTTGGGTGCATGTAATGTTGTCGAAAGTACTTCAAAATAGTAAACATGTATTTTATGAGAATAAACCTTGATAATGGATTATTTTCTTATAAAAGTATTAATATGTTTGGACATGTTATTTTATATTTTGTATCATTTATCTTTGTCAACTTATTAATTAATAGGAGTGAACAACTTGAAAACCAAAAGTATTCTAGCACTAATCGTATTAATGATGTGTATTGGTGCACTGCCTACATATGCAGCAGGATCAGTAGGAAATATGCAAGGTACTGCTATACCAAAAGGTTCTGTTTCATCGGGTACATTTTATGGTGGTCATCGGACAGAAGCTGCAATAGATGGCGATGCTTCTACCTATTGGAATGCCGGTAATACTACTGGAACTATTCAGGTAACTTTTCCGAGCTCAATTAATATCACAAAGATTCAGTTAGCATCTGTAGCAAGCGGAAAGTCTAATGTGAGTTATACTTTTTACGGACTGAAGAATGGTGAATGGGCGGCTATAAGCTCTAAAATTACAGCAAGTGTTATTACAGGAATTGATCCATCTTCACCTGGAACTATAGATCCTACTAAGGTGGATTTATTTGAACCAGTTGCGGTAACCCCTGGAGACTATGATGGAATTAAAATTGATATCGCCGCATCAAATTCATGGGCAGCGATATCCGAAATAACTCTAATTTCGTCAAAGCCTAATCTACCATCAGCACCACTTAATTTACATGCAGTGGGAGGGAATTCCAAAGTAGATCTTGCCTGGAATGCGGTTGATAATGCAAAAAGCTACAATGTATTCAGAGCTACAACAGCAGGCGGGCCGTATACATCTATCGCTACCAATGTTATTGGAACAAATTATACTGACACTTCCGTAAATAATGGAACTACTTATTACTATGTGGTGACGGCAATTAATGCGGACGGAGAAAGTAAATATTCAAATGAAGCAATGGCAACACCTCAAGCAGCAGTAATCCCTGATCCAAAACCAGATCCAAAACCAGATCCAGAACAACCTAAAGGAAATAGAGCAATTCTTGTAGTGACATTGAGCACCGGTTTAGAAAAGGAATTTGATCTATCCATGGCTGAAGTAAATGCATTTATCGATTGGTATGAGGCAAAGTCTAACGGCATTGGATCGGCTAAATTTGCAATTAATAAACACAATAATAACAAAGGTCCATTCAGCAGCCGAAAAGATTATGTTATCTTTGACAAGATCTTAACATTTGAAGTAAGTGAATATAATATTAGCAAGTAGTACAACTACCGCTCAACTCTAGGGGGGCGGTAGTTTTTATTGCTTTGTCATTAACCTCTCTCCCTGACGGTGCTTTCGGAACCGACATTGACGGAGGTTTTTTCGTGAAATCGAGCTTGAGTAGAACTTGAATGAAATGGAAAATGCTCAGTCGAGAAAACTGGGGAATGTTGCTTGGAGTGACCGGCTCTGCGCTGAGCTGAGCATGAAGCGGAACCTAAAATACATGGAGCGCTCCTTTTACGTTTCGTCTCCCGCTTGCCTGATTTGTTCTTCGTCTGTGAGGAGGTGAAGCCGGTGGTTAGGGAATCGGATGCGTGGTAGGAGATTGACATACTAAGGCAAGTTCCATCTGTGACGTAATACCGCATCTAATCGATGGATCAGCTGATAGATGGCCGTTTCTTTCGGCTGATCGTCATTTATTCAAGCGACTGGATGAACGCAAACAAGAGGCATTGGAAAGGTCGCTGGTTTTTTTATGAGGATAAGCTACTTAGTATAGCTGTGGGTGATGGTCAACCTTTATTAGGGAGTCAAAATGAATACGGATCAGGGGGGGGTTGAATGTCAAATATGCGCGAGGAACGCTCGTGTATGACGAAGTCGACAAACGGCTGTCCGTGCAAATCGTTCGCTCGATGGATGAGATTCGTATTCAGGATAGTTCGAACTATTGGGCCGCAGGCGGCATCAGTATGCAACTGCAACGAAAAAAAGAGGACTGGTACGCACAAGCGAAAGCGGAAGCTCTCCCTTTTATGGATGAGCAACGCGAGCGCTCAGCTGTTGTGTATGACCGGCAAGGGCGTCTTTATTTGGTAGTGACGCCGACACGCGTAACTGCGGGTTTGTTTCGGCAAGGCATTATGGAGTATTTTTCAAGCAGACATGTATCTGAAGCGTTGGAAGATGGCATATTTTTGGATGGGGATGGCTCGGCGCAGCTGTATGTGCGACAATCGAATCTTAAAGGGGACGGACGTTCCGTACATGTGATGTTAAGGCTTAAATAGCGAGCCAAGGTAAAAACGTCTGTCTAACGTGGATACGCTGGACAGACGCT